>CAIVDM010000077.1 GCA_903904735.1 uncultured delta proteobacterium | reverse complement strand
CACTCGATACATTCCTAGATTGTGAATCCCTGAGGTTGGGTGCTCTGTGTAGACGAGGGGCAACGTGATAAACGGGCCGCCATCAAGGGGCCAGGTAGTGAGCATCGGCAGCCGCGAGAGCCTCGGCTCTGAATCAAAGATAAGATCTGCGCTCGACCGCCTACGACGCATACCAACGCTTGCGAGATCACGGAGCGTCGCGCGGTGTCTCCACATATTACCGAGGCTTGGTGGCATCATTGTGTGTGGTAGTGCTGCAAGCTCCTTCACCAATTCTTCGGGGCGCTGCCCAAATGCTAGATCGACTCGGCGAGTGGTCCCGAAGAGGTTCGTGATGAGCGGAAACGAAGATCCTTTTACGTTGGTGAATAAGAGTGCCGGTCCGCCGCGCTCGATGATTCGACGGTGGATCTCAGCGACTTCAAGATGAGGATCAACGGGACACGAAATCTCCACCACCTCATGCTCCGCGCGAAGCAGCGAGATGAACTCTGGGAGCGATCGTATACCTTTTCGTTGCGACATAGTGCTGTTTTAGTCGATGATGGAGCCGAATAACAGAGCATACCGCCCCTCAAGAGGAGTTTTTGTGGCATTAGTTACATCAAGCAGAGACAGTCTAGGCGTCGTGACGATCACACTCAGCGACGAGACGAACCTGAACGCTATGAGCGAGGAGATGGCGGCTGATTTCGCGTCCGTGATTTCAAAGTTAAAGCGGGCTGCCGACGCGAAAATAATCATCCTCACAGGAGCGGGCAAGTCGTTCTCGGCAGGTGGACATCTTGAGATGTTAGACGCCAAGCGTCAGAAGACTCCTGAGCAAAACCGGATTGGGATGCTCGCGTTCTACGACTCGTTTCTTTCGATCCTATCGCTGAACGTACCTATTATCGCCGCTCTTCAGGGAGCGGCTGTCGGGGCGGGCCTGTGTCTAGCGTGCGCGTGTGACACGCGTATCGCGACGTCAGACTCAAAACTTGGATTTACCTTTCTCAAACTTGGCCTTCACCCTGGCATGGGAGGCACGTTTCTCTTGCCGCGTGTGGTCGGACGAACGATGGCGACAGAGCTGCTTCTAACAGGGAGAATTATCTTCGCAGATGAGGCGCTGCGTATCGGTCTCGTCTCTCGAATCGTGCCACGAGAAAGGCTCTTAGAGGAAGCGAGCTTGATCGCGCGCGAAATGCTTTCATGTGGTCCAGAGGCGAGCGCGCAGCTACTTCAAACGATGCGGGCTGATCTCGCGGATCTCCCCGCGGCTCTTGACCGTGAGGCTAGCTGTCAAAGCATCAACTACGCGAGCGCTGAATTCGCGGAAGGGATCTCGGCGATACGTGAGAAGCGCCCGGCGCGATTTTAAGGGACAGTGAATAAGTAGCGCGCTTTGATCGGGAGGGCGGGGCTCCGCACCCGCCGCGTTACGTAAAGCGATCTTCTTCAAGGTAGACGAGATTTCATTGGGGCGGGTACGGAGCCCCGCCCTCCCCCTGACGTAAACACGAATCATACTCAAGAGGGACCCGCCGTGATACGTAAAGCGATCTCTTTTCTCTACTGCTCGTCGTGTTTCGCAGTTGAAATATCCGAGTAAGCCTCGGGATGCCGAATCTTCCCGCCTTCAAAAGCGGTGTACGCTAGAGCACCACTCGTTATAACCGACAGAACTAGTAGCGCCGCTAAT
>CAIVDM010000076.1 GCA_903904735.1 uncultured delta proteobacterium | reverse complement strand
TGGCTCGACTCAATGGAATCGGGGGCGGATAATAATGTTGCCGCGCTCGAGTATCCGCACGGGTCTGTTCTCGCGGCGGATTTGAACACTTTCTTGTTCCGTGAATGTAGGGCGCTTGGACTAATCGCGGCCCAGCTCGGTAAGCATCAGCAAGCAAAGGAGCTCACAGCAAGAGCCGAGGCGATTCGAGAGGCGATGATGCGACATTTGTGGCACGATGAAGAGGGGATCTTCCTTAACCTCTTCACCGCTTCGGGCAAGCCTGTCAAAAGGATTACATACTCATCGTTCGTGCCGCTCTGGGCAGGAGTCGCTCCCGAGGCGCTTGGTCGAGAGTCCATTGAGCGCTACTTGCTTAACCCCGAGCACCTGGCGAGCGCATGGGGATTTCGGACACTCTCGAAGCAGGATCCGGTGTACAACAATATCAACATGATTAAGCCGCACTCGAACTGGCAGGGTCCGGTCTGGCCGATAGCAAATTACATCTATATGCACGCGTTGATTCGCTACGGATTTTACGATGAGGCCGCGGTGCTCGCTCAAACAACAACACAACTCGTGCTGGCGGATATTGAACGGACCGGCGGAATGCATGAGAACTACGATGCTGAGACGGGAGAGCCGCTTGCCGCTCCTAACTTTATTAGCTGGAACATCCTCGTGAGAAATATGATCGAGGAAGCCGAGACTCACCGCGATCCATTCGATCTGCCGTAGTGCTGTGTTCTGGCAGTCGTGGGTATGCTCAGTCGTTTCAAGACTTCTTTTTGAAGGGGAACCGGCCTTTGCCGGGTGAATGGATGCCACGTGCGCATCTGTGGAGAGTCCTCCTTACGATAGAGGAAGACGAATGCGACGATCGGTATTCGTGTCGACTGTGACCGCGTCTCTGACGCACTCATCGTTCAAGGACCACAGTAGCAACGCGAACCAGCCAATCATCGTCCACCCGAGCAGCACGGTGAGCAGGGTAATTGCTATCCGTCGTGGGTGCTTGGTTCGTATGGCGACGATCGCCGGAAGCAGATACAGGAAAATACCGCTCACGACGATGAGGATAAAAAATACGAACTCGAGCGGTTGTGTTTGCATATAGCACTCGCGGAATCTACCCCTCGACAGCTTGAAAAAATGATAGTGGTGCGGAGCCAATTTGGAGCTGATCGAGGTCACGGCGAGCTGGGATCATTGTCAGGTGAGTTTCAGAGAGTAGGCTACCTGGGTACTGATGAACCTTGGAAGGTGAGGAGCGCTATGATACGTCGATGCGGACTTTGTGCGCTGTTTCTCGCGGCGGGCGCCGCTTCTGGCTGCGCTCGAATGACCTCTGATGTAGCGAAGCGAGCGACACCTCAAGTGGTCGAATCTGGGCTAGAGAGCGCGACCACACCGGAGAGTAAAGAGAGGATTCGAGAGCTGCTCAGTGAGACTCCTGTGAAGGCAAGCGTCGCGCAGATAGAGCCCGCTGTAATTGACGCCACCCTCGCTCGGTTAGCCGCTGAGGCGAATCGCAAGTATCTCGCAGATGTAACGAAGGTGGTCGCCAGGTCTTTAGTTGAAGAGATAGTGCGTCCTGAGGATCCTAAGATGTCTAGAGCACAAGATGCCATGGTTCAGCGTACGGTAGAGATAGCGGTTAAGGCGGCGATCGAAGAGATGCGACGAGATCTGCCGAATCTCATCGTGGAGATGGCAAACAACGAAAAAGTGAGAGGCGCTCTGAAGCCTATCGGTCAGACGGCGGGAGAGGGGGCTGTACATGGCGCTGTCGAGGAAGTGACGGGGAAGGCCTCCAAAGCTCCGTAAGGGAAGCCGTGACCGACTTTCCTGCCTGATAAAGCGCTGGATGCCGACGCCGGTGGAGAGCGCAGGTGCACTTGCTCCTAGATTGGAAGTGGGTACGCTACCTTTGGTATGGGATCAGCGACCTATGGAGGACCTTATGAGGCATTGGATATTTGCGGCGGTGATTGGATTGGCAGCAACTGGTGAGGCTTGGGCTTGGGATGATGAGGACTACATCGGACAGAGTATGGATGAGAATACGGTTGAAATGGGTCCACCCAGAATCCCCCAGGTCTCTGAACATAAAAAGCCTGATATCACCGATGATATAAGCCTTTAGGTATATAGAAGCCAGCGACAAAACTACGACGAAGCTCTCGGACGACTAACAGAGCATAACAGCAAGCAGCTCAAGAAGATTGAAGAGCAGCAGAAACGCATCATTGAGCTCCAAGAGGAGCAACTTGAGCGCAGTCGCTAGTTGTGCGTTTGAGCTATGTGAGCAACCGCGGCGCTAGATTCCGCGCCGCACCAACTTCTCCATGGCGGGCTGCATTACCGTCTCAAGGGCCTTATACACGTCGCCAGCGCCAGCGTGAAAACGCAAGCGATGGAGGAGAACGTATGGAGCGATTGCTCGTAGGTCATCCTCATTCGCATGGTCTCGTCCATTAATGAGCGCCCACGAGCGGGTCGCG
>CAIVDM010000075.1 GCA_903904735.1 uncultured delta proteobacterium | reverse complement strand
GATTTGTTTGGCTTTTGTGGCGTAGGTGCTTTCCGGATATTCGAGCAGCAGCTTCGAGCATTTCTCGTACGCTTTCGCCACTTCGCCAGACCGGTAGGCAACCAGCACCCATTTCAACAGCATTGCATCGAGGTGTTGGCTCTATGGCCCGGCATCGGCGGTGACGTTCTTTGAAAAAGTCTCTAGAGAGGTGGGCTCGTGCGATGCGCGGATCGAGGCGCGAGCATCAAACCATCAGAGTCTTTGGTTAAATGAGCGGCGCACAATGGGTTATCGGGTTGCAGGTGGGGAGCTAGTGTCGAAGTTCTCGGCGCGAGAAAAAATGTTGAGTGGGCTCTGTATCGTCTTCGGAGCGGCACTCGTGTTCGGTGGTAGAGACCTTCCCGAGGTCAGCGCGCGTGAGTCCGGTAAAGCGAGCCTGTTTGAAGAGCTCAAGGTGTTCACCGATGTTCTCTCGGTGGTAAAACGCGACTACGTATCAGATGTCGACAATAAGAAGGTAGTTGAGGGTGCCATCAAAGGTATGCTCACGACGCTCGACCCGCACAGCGGATATCTCGATCCAGACTTCTATCAAGATTTACAAGTTCAAACTAAAGGTGAGTTCGGAGGTCTCGGCATAGAGATCACGATCAAAGAAGGACTACTCGTCGTCGTGGCGCCAATGGAAGGCTCTCCAGCTGAGAAGGCTGGAGTTCGCACTGGCGACGTGATCGTCAAAATCGATGGAAAATACACCAAAGAGTTCTCTTTAGTCGACGCCGTCAAGCGTCTTCGTGGGCCCAAGGGTAGCCCAATTCAGATATCACTCGCTCGAAAGGGAGTTGCCGATTTAATCGATGTCACCATCGTTCGAGACAATATAGCTGTCAGAAGCGTAAAGGCTCGCTACCTCGGCGATGGCTTCGGCTACGTTCGCGTTAGTCAGTTCATGGAGCAGACCGCAGACGATCTCAAGAGCGCGTTGAATACGCTCGCGAAAGACAGCACTTTACCCGAGCTGCGCGGACTGATCGTGGATTTGCGAAACAATCCAGGCGGCCTTCTAGCCCAGGCGGTTCGAGTAAGCGACATGTTTCTCAAGGAGGGTGTGATCGTGTACACCGACGGTCGAGTCGACGCGCAGAAACAGAAGTTCTTCGCGCACGCTCGAGGGACTGAACCTGATTATCCTATCGTGGTTCTGGTGAACGGTGGTTCGGCTTCGGCGTCAGAGATCGTGGCCGGTGCGTTGAAGGACCACGGACGGGCCCTCATTCTCGGAACGCAGACCTTTGGTAAGGGGTCAGTTCAGACAATCACACCACTCGAGAACGGAGGGGCACTAACGCTCACAACAGCTCTCTATTATACGAAGAGCGGCAACTCGATTCAGGCTCGTGGCGTTAAACCCGATATTGATGTCGACGTGACCTCGGCAAGCGGTGAAATTGAAGGGCCCGCCACCAAGAGATCTCCATTATCTGAGATCCGAGAAGAGGATCTTCCAGGCGCTATTTCGAACCCGACCGGTGGAAGTTCGGAAGGGGACGCGCTTAAAAAGATCAACAAGACGCCTACGATACGCCCAGATATCGCCGGTATTAACCCGGAGACGGTAGACTTGTCGGAGTGGGGCCAGAAGGACGCTCAATTTCGTAGAGCGTTCGACCTGTTGAAAACATTCAGTGTTTTCAAAGCTCCACAGCCCCCGACCACTTGAACCCAGGGCGTGCCTGGACTATACTCCCACGACCATTTAGGCGTGTAGCTCAGTTGGTTAGAGCGCTTGCTCGACAAGCAAGAGGTCCACAGTTCGACTCTGTGCACGCCTATTCACAACCAAGGTCAATAACCCCTCGAAATTCGGGGAATTCGCGACCTATAATGATGTTCTTTGGTCCTGGTCTTGATCAGTACGAGAGGAAAGTGTAGGTAAGGATGTTCTATGCCAAAGATAAAGACTAACAGAACTGCAAGTAAGAAGTTTTCGATCAACAAGAAGGGTACGATTAAGCGGGGATGTGCTCATCACAGCCATAACACCGCCAAGAAGAGCCCTAAGCGGAAAAGAAATCTGCGCAAGATGACGACTGTTGATAAGACCAACGCAGGTGCGGTTCGGCGTCAGCTGCCCTACGCGTAAGCTTAGGGTCGATAGTATAGTTTGGTATAAAGTAAGTTTTTGAGAGGTACCCATGAGAGTAAAACGCGGAACAGCCGGTCATCGCCGACACAAGAGAAGGCTCAAGTTAGCCGAAGGATATCGTGGACGTCGTAGCGATTGTTTCAAGCTCGCTAAGCGCGCTGTAGAGAAGGCTCTTCAGTTCTCATATCGTGATCGTCGGGCTAAGAAGCGCGACTTCCGAGGGCTCTGGATTATACGTATCAATGCTGCGGCTCGTTTGAACGGTCTCAGCTACAGCAAGCTGATCAAAGGTCTTTCGGACGCCAACATTAAGCTAGACCGAAAGGTTCTCGCTGAGATGGCGTTCGCTGATCCAGCTTCATTCGCTGTAGTCGCGGAGAAGGCGAAGGCAGCTCTATAGTGTGAATGACATGGTACTCCCCGACGCAACAGCACGGGGTTCCAGGTCGGACGAAACCGGCGAACCACCAATGAAGTTTCAGGTGGCGCCGGTTTTATCATTGTGGGTTGACCGCCTCGTGGAGATCGATTCGACGTGGAATCCCCGATCATGGTCTCAGAAGCTCTTTGAGCGAGAATTCTTTAATCCCGTCTCGCGTGTTCGCGGGGTCTTTCACGAAGAGCTGCTGATCGGCTATCTCATAGCGCACGTGGTGCTCGATGAGGCGCACATCGTTTCTCTCGGGCTCCATCCAGACTGGCGTCGCTTCGGGGCCGGAACGCACCTCCTTACTGACTATCTACGGCTCTCTCGCCTCGAAGGGGTGCGCGTCATCACTCTCGATGTGAGGAGAAGCAACTTATCGGCGCAGGCGCTCTATCAGAAACTTGGTTTCGCGCCAGCGGGCTTAAGACGTCACTACTATTCGGACAACGGAGAGGATGCTATCACCATGAGGCGTGAATTGCATTAGCTGAATCCGCGTCGCTGAGAGAACTCCCCTATGTATAAGTCGCTCGTTCGCCCGCTCTTCTTTTCCATGCAACCCGAGACGGCGCACGACGTCATGCGCACACTCTCGCGATGCGCGAACCTTTCTGCGGTTTCGACGATGTTGCGTCGATGTAATGTCGTTAATGACCCGAGGCTCGCGGTCACTGTCGCGGGGCTCTCATTTCCCAATCCGATTGGCCTGGCCGCGGGGCTAGACAAAAACGCGGAGCTCCTTGGGTTGTGGAGTGGGCTCGGTTTTGGGCACATCGAATTGGGCACGGTTACCGCCCAGGCGCAGCCCGGCAATCCGAAACCACGCATTTTCCGATATGCTGGCGATGTGGCGCTTATCAATCGCATGGGATTCCCCTCTGAGGGCGCCGATGAGGTCGCCATCAGACTCGCTGAAATGCGCGGCAGATTGAAAACTCTACCACCGATTGGAATCAATATCGGCAAGTCGAAGGTCACTGATATCGATCGAGCGATTGATGACTACCTTTATTCGTTCAAGACACTGTCGCCATTGGCGGACTATGTGACCGTGAACGTATCTTCGCCAAATACGCCCGGACTTCGCCAGCTTCAGGAGCGAGAGCGACTGTCAGCGCTGCTGGGAGCGCTTCAGGAGGCGAACAAGGATCGAAAGCCTCTTTTCGTGAAGGTGGCCCCTGATTTGTCGTTCTCGGCTATAGAGGAGCTTATTGAGTGTTGTGAAGTTACGGGGATCGCCGGATTGATTGCGACTAACACCACAATTTCGAGAGATGGGCTTTCAGTAGAGACGGATGAAGCTGGAGGTTTGTCTGGTGGTCCGCTGCGAGAGAAGGCGCTCGAAGTTGTCACTTTTATCGGGTCGCGGCTCAAGGGCCCAATGGCGCTTATCGGGGTAGGCGGCATCTCTAATTACACGCATGTGCTGGATATGCTCGCCGCCGGGGCCTCCGCGGTTCAGCTATATACGGCCTTGATTTATGAAGGGCCCGCGGTAGCCAGGGCGATTCTGCGTGGTTTGACTCGGTTCATGGACGATAATAACTGCGCATCTTTGACCGAAGCCACGAACATCTGGAAAAATCGGCTATAATATAAGCGTTTTAGCCCCTCGTTTGACGTGGATGGCCCAAGTTTGGTATTCTCTCCCAGTCGTGGAGGGCCTGGAGAGGTATAAAAGAGTCGCTATTTCCACGGGAAAAAGCGGTTCCTATTAACTTTCTTCGCAGTTGCGGTCGCAAGTTTGTTACAATCTCGTAGCCTTGCCAACATCAGCAGGGCGCCCACTAAACGAACCGTCCCAAGGGAGGGGAGCTAAGTTGAAAACCAAGAGTACCGGTCCCAAGTCAGCCAACGCTAAATCGTCGAGCGTAAAGTCAACCAAGACGAAGACACCAGCGAAGGTCGCTAAACAGTCAGCCAAGCCGGTCGCAAAGGCGAAATCGTCTGTTGTAGCGCTCACCACTGTCAAGACAACCCGCAGCGCGGTCGTCGTGGCAAAAACAAAGACTGCGGTCGTTCAGAAAGTATCCGTGACAGAGCGCATCTCAGCCTCGAGGCTGGTGAAGAGCCCATCAGAGGTCGTGGCGCTTAAGAGCTCGAAGGCCAAGCTTTCGCTCGTAGCGAAGTCAGAAGTCAAGGTTCCCGCCACAAAGATCAGCCGGTCTGAGCCACATCAGCCTGGTAGTAAAGTTATTACAGGAAAGTTTGGTGTAGATGCGGCGGTTGTCGCGAAGCCCATTGTAGCGCTCAAGAGTCAAGAGAAGTCGACGCCGCCAGCTGTGAGCTTCGGAGAGGCGATAAATTTCAAGTTGGGTGACAAGATAGTCTATCCAGGACATGGCGTTGGCGAGATAGAAGGGGTTCGCACGACGGTTCTCGGAGGGCAGGAACACCATATTTTTAACATCAAGATTCTCGACAGCGGAATGAAAGTAATGGTTCCGGTGTCCCAGGCGGCAGCTGTAGGATTACGTCGTATTATCGATAAGAAGGCGATTGATGAGGTTTTCTCAATCCTCAAAGATCGTGATTTCAAGATAGACACGCAAACCTGGAATCGACGCTTTCGTGAGTATTCACAGAAGATAAAGACAGGCTCCGTGTTCGAGATAGCGATTGTGCTACGGGATCTCTCCGTGTTGAGCGCTGACAAAGAGCTCTCCTTCGGTGAGAAGAAGATGCTTGATATGGCGGAGACATTGCTCGTTTCTGAGATCGCGATTGCCAAGGCCAGGCCGCACGACAAGGTGGTCGGCGAGTTGCGTGCCTTGTTCGCGTAAGTCATCCGTAGTTTTTTTCATGCCCCCCTACGTAGTGATTGTTCCCGCGGCTGGTAGTGGTAGTCGCATGGGAGCGGCTTTGCCGAAAGTTTTGTTGCCAATAGAGCCTCATGGAGGGCGCGCTCGTTCTGTATTGCGATATTCGACAGACGCGTTTCTCCGTGACCCTAAGTGTCTTCGCGTCGTTGTGTGTGCCCCTACGTGCTGCATGGATAGCTTTGGTGATGAGATATCGCCGGATTCTCGAGTGTCGATTATAGAGGGTGGGGTGACGAGGCAGGCTTCCGTTTTCGCCGGAGTTATGGCGATCAATCGAATGCCCGGTGTCACTGCAGACACCGTCACCCTCGTTCATGACGCGGCGAGAGCATGTGTTACTCGCAGTGTGATAGAGCGAGTAGTCTCAGCGGTCGCCGAACATGGCGCCGCCACCGCGGCGGTGCCGATAGTTGACGCGGTGTGCCGTGGGGGAATCGACGGTTCAATATCCGAATACGTGGACCGAGCTTCATTGTGGGCTATACAGACGCCCCAAGGGTTCCTCTTGGGGGAGCTTTTAGCCGCGCACGAAAGAGCCATTGAGACTGGTCAAGAAGCGCCAGACGACGCGTCTCTGATGTCGTCCATTCGAAAGGTCGTGCTCGTCCAAGGAGATCGATTAAATATCAAAATCACCCAGCCTGGCGATTTGGCCGTCGCTAGCATTGTGTGTGGGACAATGGAGAACCAAGATGGACTTTCGGATCGGACAGGGAATTGACATTCATCCTTTTCAGGAAGGGCGACGCTGTGTGCTTGGAGGAGTTGAGATCCCAAGCTCTAAGGGTCTCCAGGGGCACTCGGACGCCGATGCCCTCGTTCATGCCCTCATGGACGCTATACTAGGCGCTATCGGCCGTCGGGACATTGGAACTTTATTTCCAGACACCGACGCGTCATTTAAGGACGCTGATAGCTGTGAGCTTTTACGTCGAGTTTGGACCCTCGCGACAAGTGAGGGGTGGTCGCTGGTGAACGCCGATATAACTCTGCTCGCTGAGGTCCCGAAGGTGAAGCCCTATGTGACACAGATGCAAGAGCGACTAAGTAGCATCCTTGACGCGGAGCCCTCTCGAGTAACCATTAAAGCCACCACCACAGAGCGGTTGGGATTCATCGGGCGCGAGGAGGGTGTTTTAGCGAGTGCGGTAGTGCTCATTACACGCTAACATCCCTGGCGTCACTGTAAGCGCGATGTGAGAATGTCGCCGCGTCGAACAGATGGGGGATGCATATGGAATACAGACGGCTTGGGTCAGCGGGTCTTAAGGTAAGCGAGCTATCCTTTGGGTCCTGGGTGACCTTTCAGGCGCAGCTTGACGATTCGAAGGCTCTTGAGTGCATGCGAACCGCGCTCGATCATGGTGTTAATTTCTTTGATAACGCCGAAGTGTACGCTGGAGGAGAGGCGGAATTTATTATGGGTCGAGTTTTTAAGAAGCTCGGCCTGCGACGCGTTTCATATGTCATCTCGACAAAATTCTACTGGGGCCTGAACGAAGGGCCAAATGAGCGCAATACCCTCAACCGAAAATATCTCATGCAGGCGATAGACGGCTCCCTGAGACGACTTCAGATGGATTACGTCGATCTCGTGTTTTGTCACCGCCCAGACCCGCATACTCCCATGGAGGAGATCGTGAGAGCGATGAGCGATATGATCGTCCAAGGCAAAGCGATCTATTGGGGAACCTCGGAGTGGAGCGCTGATCAGATTATGCAGGCGTGGCAGGTCGCTGACCGCTATGGTCTTCACAAGCCGCAGATGGAGCAGCCACAGTACAATATGTTTTTCAGGGAGCGCGTAGAGCGCGAGTATGAGCGGCTCTATGATGACTTGGGTCTTGGGCTCACCACTTGGAGTCCATTAGCGTCGGGGCTATTAACGGGCAAGTACAACGCGGGAATACCGAAAGGAAGTCGCGCTAGTCTTCCTGGCTATGAATGGCTGGCTGAGCGAACGCTCACCAAGGAGCGTATAGAGTCGGTGAGGCGTTTGCAATCGGTCGCGGCGGACTTAGACTGCTCGATTGGACAATTAGCGATCGCCTGGTGTCTGAAGAACCCGCGAGTTAGCACGGTAATCTTGGGAGCCAGCTCCGTGTCTCAGCTCGTCGAGAACTTGCAGACACGAAACGCCGTTTCGAAACTAACGCCTGAGGTCATGGCTCAGATCAACTCAGTGTTGGGCAACGATCCTCACGTAAAGAAGTAGGGGAGTTCTTTACGGCATTCTGTCAGTTGGTCACGTAACCGTCGTGACCAACTGACAAATGCCAATGAGAGAATCCTGTTACGCCGCTATCGCGTGCTGGAAAGGCATATTCAGACACTCAAGCTGGGCGTGAAGGCCGAGCAGGTCGGCGCCACTACACGGTTTCCCATGCGAGAAAATCGATATCTCAGACGGACGCAGGAATAGCTGGTTGATGCCGAGTACGACTGGCCCCGGACGTTTGCGCTCGGGGTTGGTTCTCAGGATCATACGCTTGGCTAGACTTGAGCCTAGCGAATCACAGCCGAACATCTCAGAGAGCCATACAGGCTGTTTCGAGATAGCGTAGTCTAAGCTCGATGCTAGCGAGTCCTTTTCCCCCGCCAAAAGCATTCCCTCCTGACCCGCGCAGGTTCGAAGCACAAGCAGCGAGAAGCCTTTCACGGCCGCTGTCCACTGGAAGGAGCCTGCCTGGCGGAGTGGGCCGCTAGTCTTGCCTCGTACAGATACTCGAACGTCGCTATTGGCTCCGTCTTTGAAATGAACTTCGATCAGCTCTCCGATCTCGAAATACATGGCTAGGGATCGCATAGGTCCTCCTTGTGTTTCCTGGCGGGTAATCATGCGCTTACAGGGGTTTTGCGCTTAAGGAGGTGTTTTTATCCCCCTTATTCGCGTTCTCCATCACTGTGGCACGATAGCAGGGATACACGAGCTCTCGAGGGGGCGCAAATCGGTGTCAGAATCCTCAACCACGAGCGTGGCGAGTCGCTGGATTTGAGAAAAAAGATCCCGATTCGGGGTATAGGACGAAGAGACGACACTTACCCGAGATGTGAACTTCTGCGCATTTCCGCCATCAGATTAGATAGCAGAGAAGATGGCGATGAAAGTAGGTTTGCCGGCGAGTCGCACTCGACGAGTTGACCGCTATTGAGAGCGAGAATGAGATCGGAGTCCATGACCGTCGCTAATCGGTGAGCGATAACGAAGACGGTCGCGTTTTTAAACTCTTCGCGAATTGTTCGCTGGATCGCGAAGTCAGTCGCCACATCGATAGCCGCGGTCGCCTCATCCAGTATTATCAACTTACTGTTTCTCAACAGTGCTCGCGCTAGACAGATGAGTTGGCGCTGCCCGCAGCTAAAATTAAAACCACCCTCACGAACTCGTGTCGAGAGTCCCTTGGGAAGTGACACTAAAAACTCGCCGAGCTGCGCTCTCTGGAGCGCCGCGATGATGGCGTTGTCTTCGAGTGTGTCGAAAGGATCCAGATTCTCTCGAAGGGTCCCAGAAAATAAAACTGGTTCCTGTGGGACAACCGTCACGGAAGAACGAAGGTGCGCTAATTTGATGTTGGCGATGTTTTCGCCATCAATCTCAATCTTCCCCGATTCCGCCTCAAGAATACGCATCATAGCCAGGATCATCGTACTCTTGCCCGACCCGGTTCGCCCAACGATGCCAACACGGGTGCCTGCGGGAATAGCGCACGAAAGATCCAAGATGGCGGGTGGAAGATTTGGACGATACCGCGCAGTGAGATGAGAGATCTTTATCTCTCCCTTCGCGGGCCAGTTGGGGGGAGTCTGTCCCTCGAGCCGTTCTGAGGGGGTTTGAGCGTAGCGTTCAATCCTTTCAAAAGAGGTCAAATTGCTCTCAACCATCGAGATGCTGCGGATCGCCCAATTCATCGCTCCGGTAACGGAGCTCGCGTACGCGAGTATGAGACCTGAAAATCCGATACCGAGGGTAGTGTCAAAGCCCAAGGACGCGCTGACTCCAACTCCAAGAATAAGAATAGAGCCGAGCAGCTCAAGACGGATTCCTATCCAACGGTTGGCCCCTGTTTGGTTATAGGACACTTGCGTGTTCTCGTCGAGAAACGCCCGAAACCTGCGCGCGAATGCATCGTTTACCCTTGAGGCGCGCAGAGTCTCAATGCTCGACAATGACTCTGAGAGTAGTGCGAAAACAGGAGAAAGGGTAATTGAGTACATTCGCTGCGCGTCGCGAGAGATAGGTCGATACATCTTCTGCAGCGTGTAGTACGCGACCGCGATAGGTCCAATAACGATTAAGGTCGCCGGCGCTATTATCCCAATCACGATACAGACAGCGATGGTCTCAAAGAGGCAGTGACCCGCGTCGATCAGGGAAGCCGGCAGACTCAATTCAATAGTCTCCAGGTCTCTGCTAAATCGGTTGATGATACGACCTACTGGATTGGACTCGAAAAAACGCATCGGCGCGTGGAGCACTCCCAGGAGCAGCGATCGATGAGACGCGACGCCCGCGGCTAGTCCTCGGGTGAGCGTGTAGATGGAGCGGAGGTAGACAACGGCACAGAGGGCAAAGATAATAGCCACATAGCCGGCAAGGAAAGTAGATAGGTTTGACGGAGTAAGGTGTGACGATTGAGCTACCCACAGATCCGCGCTGACCGAGGCTCCTTGACGACCAATGAAAAGGCTGATCAGGAACGCAAGCGACGCTCCCGGCGCCAATCGATTCACATATTGGCGGATAGAGCTCCACGCGACGCCCCCAGTTCCGCGCTCCTCCTCGGTTATAATTGAGTCTTTCACCTCGCTTTCCCCGGGATGGGCACTCTTTAATTCAGCGTGTTCCTCATGCGAGATCGCTTGAAGTGAATGTTTCTCCGAGCTGGACATCTTTTCGTGAAACTCAAGAAGTTGTGAGAACTGGGTGCCGGGACGGGACAGCTCCGCGGGGGTTCCCATCTCCTGAATCTCTCCGTCTTTCATCACTAACACTCGGTCCGCCATGAGGGCATACTCAAGGCGATGACTGACGAGCACTCGAGTGCTCCCCGCCATCTCTCCTCGCACCATATGACGGAACACATGATTCGCCACTTTTGGATCCAAAGCGCTGAGCGGATCGTCGAGAAGGTATATGTCAGCGCCACGATAGAGGACCCGAGCGAGCGCCACACGTTGCCGCTGACCTCCAGAGAGGTTTATGCCGCGCTCGCCGATCTGAGTTCTATCGCCGTGCGGAAGCAGTGTAAGGTCGTGCGGCAGACCACTCGCGCGAAGGACTGCGCGGTATCTCTCTTGGTCGAATGGAAGACCGAGCGTGATGTTTCCCTGGATGGAGTCGCTGATTATCCATGGAGTTTGAGGGCCGTATCCCAGAGACCCGCAGACCGAGATATCGCCTTCAAAGGATTGGAGCTCTCCGAGAATACTGAGTAGGAGGGCTGACTTTCCAGCGCCAACACCACCGATCACTACCACAAGTTCTCCTCGCTCAATCGAAAGCGATGGAACCGTTATGGCCGGCTTGTGCGGCGCCCACCCACGCACTACGTTGGTCATCTTTATAGCCTCCCGCATGGCGGGCGAACTGTTGGGGGAAGCGTGATCAGGGGTTTCTAGAAATGACTCAATCCTTTGAAGAGCTACCGATGATTCAATGATGGCGAAAAGTGTGGATGGCAGGTTGTTCAGCGCGAACCGTAGAAGAACAAAAAGGGTTAGCATGGGGAAAATCGTCGCCGCGTCTAAAGACACGCCTCGCGATAGCGCGACCCCACAGGTCACCGCCATCGCCACAGCCGGCGCGCTACCCGAGGCAAAGGACGATACAGCGGCGAGATTCGCGAGTCTTCTCGATAAGGCGACCTCTGAGAGCCTTATCGCGGATATCTTAGCCGCTAGATTGTCCTCCCAGCCCTGAAACTTGGCGGCTTTGATGTGCACCAAAGACTCGTGTGTTAATCCAACCCGACGGTCAGAGATTCGCGATAGCTCGCGCCGTATCTTGGTTTGCTTCCGAGAGACGAGGATTGAAACCAAAAGTAAAACCAGGAGAGTCGAGCTTCCGATCAGCGCGGGCGCGCCAACCAGGTAATAGAGTAGGCTGATGGCGACCGCGAGTTGAATTGGATGATGCCATGCCGAGTGCATGAAGCCCGCGAAGGTAGCGATCCGGAGCGTATCTGTGCCGATAAGATTTACGATAAATCCGCTCGACACCTGTTGGTGCGAGGAGCGCTCCTGCTTAATCGATTTGTCGTAGATGAGAGCGTTGAGAGCGGCGCGACATCGAACCCCGAAGAGAGGCTGGATCCAAAACAGATGATGGATCAGGAAGATTCCGAGCACAGAGTTAATGAACAAAACGAGGGAGCAAAGGAGGGGGTAGCTATAGTTGGTTGTGTCGCCAAGAAGAGGGGAGGCGTACGGTAAAAGGGGTGTGAGAAAGCCGGTCTTACCCTCAAGCCCTCTGATTACCTCTCGCAGGAGTAGTGGAGCGACAAGGCTGCAGATGTTGGAGCCGAGAGAGAGGGCGAAAATAATGAGAAGTTCCTTGCGGTAGGTTTGTGCTATCGCGAGTGGCAGTCGAACCTTGCTGGGCCGAAGAGAATCGATCTTGTCTCGCAGTACAATAGTGTCATGTGTGGATGCGTATGTTTTGGGTAGCGCTACGAGATCTGTGGTGCCAAGCCGTCCTTGCATGGCACGGCGCACCAATGGCAGGACCCACGAGAATGTCAGTCGTGATAGCGCGCTTGGTCGTGAGGTGGTGGACATAGAGGTTAGAATAGCATGGAGCGCCCGAGCTCGCATGAGGGGATGATGGCCGCCGCCGGTGATTGGGGTCATGGAGGCCGATTAGAATTCCGAGTAGAAACCTTCGATCTATTCCTTACATGGAGGGGAACCTATGGCGACCACAACACCAGCGCGTGCCGCGCAAGAGAACTCACTTATTACGACCGTGATATCCGTAGCTGCCTTAGTGGCGGTTGTTCTGCTCGTTTACTTTATGGCTCGAGGAAGGATGCCTGGCAGTCAGAGCAACGCGCCCGTAGCGCCAACGGCGCTCGCCACACCTCAGTAGAAATGGGCTCTTTCGCCGATTATTTGCGGGGAGCTTGTGTCCCGATAGGTTTCGGCGACGCGCTTGTCGCTTGGTTGGAAGGAAGGGCCTTATCGGTCGGGGCTAAGGTCTTGGCCGTACCTTGGCTCGATCCAACCGTTACTGTTACGCCGGGTTCCGAAGCTTTGACAGGAGCGGCTTTCATACCCTGACGGGCTTCTGCCAACGCTTGTTGGTCGAGGTTCGCGGGGTTTTTAAGGGGGTCCTCCGCGATGGCGACAGTCGAGGCCGGCGCCTTGGTAGCTGGGGCGCGCCGCTTCGTCACTTTTGGTCGAGGAGGCTCGATAAAAACCGGCGCAATCATGCGAGTCTCTGCCGCCTGAAGTGTCCCTCCTAGAACCTCGCGACGTCCCGAAATCAGAAACACTCCGCCTCGCTCAGATGGGAGGCTGATAACCTGACGATAGGAGGCTCGATCGAGCGCGTACGGTCCACGGACGATCCACTCCTTGACTCCCAAGGACCGATCGAACTGTGGTACAGCCGTGTACATCTCTTGTCGCCCTGAGTAGAAGAGTTTCAACTCCGACTTTTCAACGTCACGACCGCTGAGCTCAATCGCTTCAGGCGCTCCCTTTTCCTTCATAAAGTTGTAGAGATATCTGCTTTCCTCCATTTCATTGGAGAGAAAGATATTGGCCCCAACATACGGGTTGTCGGAGCTAACCGCGAGGATCCCTTGCTCAGAGAGGCTCGAGAAGGTTGATGAGCGGCCGGTGGAACAGGCTACTGCCGTGGTAAGCAATGTGGTGACGAGAACGCGTGAGAGCGTCACACGGCAACGGGTGAATACGGGGGAGCTCCGCATATACAGGCCTTAAAAAAACGGGCTTTCCCCCAGTGTCCGTCGGTACGGCACTAGGATCGCTATTGCCGGAGACTCCGACAAGGACAAGCCTTTATACTTCCTACATCCATACAGTGTCGTTAGGGGGTGATGGTTCGTCAAGAGGAAATCCAGTCTAAGATCCAGAACTTATTGATGTTAGCCGGTTTTATACCGCGCATTTCCATAAAAGGAGTGTGCGCTCAGGGAGCATCGATCTATTATAGGCGTTGTGAAACTCTAGGTGATAATTTGTGAGAATCGTCTCGCTTGAGCCGTTTATAACCGACATTATCGATTTCTGTGGAGCGGCCACCATGCTCGTCGGCGTTTCGGGCGATTGCGAGCTTTCTGACGCGAGCCTTGTCCCCTCGATAGTCGGCGCCTCTCCGGATAACGCACCGAAGTATACCAGCGCGGATGATCAGAGGATCTCTCGGGGGCTCGCCGGCCGGCCAGTCGATGTAAAAAAGATAGTCTCCTCAAAACCGGACCTGATCCTCACGCATATCACAGACGCCGAGAGAGCGACGTTCATACCGTTTGCGGAGGAGTATTTCGAAGCGTGGGTTGGTCGTCGGGTTGTCGTCCAAGATGTGTCGATTATCTCACTGGCCACTATGTATGAGGAAATAGGCATTGTTGGTGGGCGTGCTGGTAAAAGCCGGGAGGCCAGGGAACTAGCTGGGCGAATTAAGGCGCAGCTGATGGAATGGGCTGACAGTTTTTTTGATCGGTCGCGCGGCAAGAAGGTCGTACTTCTATCGAGCGTCGACCCGCTCAGAACAGAGACTCTTTGGTTTCCAAGTTTCGCTAAGTTGTTCTCGTGCGAGCTCTTTACTCGTGAGCCGAAGCGTCGTGACACACAGCTTCAGTGGTCGGAGATTCGCGACTTCCGGCCAGACGCTATAGTGGTCGCTCCCCCCGAGGGCGGAGTTCCGAGCAGTGTTCGTTCTTTAGGGACCCTCGAGGCACTCGAGGGATGGGACGCCCTTCCCGCTGTTAAAAGGGGAGATGTTTTCTTTTGCGATGGCAAGGACTTGTACCGGCCGGGTCCGAGGTTTCTTAAGGGGGCGGCGATCTTTGTCTCAGCTCTCGCTGGGCTTGAAAGCGGCTATATAACTCAGCGAGATGAGTTCTTTAAGTTAAGGTTCCTTGAGCTTCATCGACACCGTTTCCTGTGATACGCTCTCTCGTCATGAGTTCTGATCAGACACAACAAACAGATGACGGATGGCTGAGTGTGGGCGAGCGCGCGGACACTAGTCTGGCGAACGCATTAACGAGTGCCGTCAAGTCATGGGTGGAAAGTGGGGCCATGCCGCCAAACGAGCCTGAACGAGTGGCGGGGATCTCAACGGCGATTGCGTCACAAAGTTTCACGACATCTTCCCAGCGGCTCGAGATGCTACGCTCGCTGTGTCAGATTTATTCAGCGGGGATTAGGGCTGGCAACATCACGTCTCACAGACCTGTGATCGGACCGTTCATCGTGTTTGTGAAGAAGATCCTTTTTCGTTCGGTTGCCGCCTTGCTCGGACCATCATTTGAGAGGCAGCGAGAGTTCAACGCTGGGGTGATTCGCCTGCTAGGCGATCTTTGCAACGAGGATCGTGAGAGAACAATCCGGTGATGTTTCTTCTGTCACGACGGCTACGTTAGGCCGCTGATTGAGTTGTGGTCTGGGAGGCCGCCACTCGTTCAAGTAAGATGTCCTTGATCCTTTCTGGACGTCGAACACCTCGAATAACTATCTCCGCTGAGGCGCGAGAGTTGTCGCTCGATACGTGGATGTCTCCGAGGTCGAGGATGCGATCTATAATGCTCTGCTCGATCTCGACTCCGCGGATGTGATGGTACAACAGTCGGCTGGTACGCAGGTTGTTTCCGAGGATCCCCGCATATCGAGAGACATACAGCGAGCAGAAACAAAGCTTCTCGTTTCTGCACCTCCAGAGGACTACGAGAATGAGCATGATGCCGACGATGCCACTCATGAGCGCGAGCGGAAGTACGATTGCCGAGTAATCCATCCACACACCTCGAACCCGAAAGTAGAAACCGCTGACGAGCGCGGTAATGCCGCCGATAAGACAGGGAAGTTGCGAAAGTGGGGACGGGCTGAAGCTTCGCTCGTTAAAATCACATGCGCATGTATCTTCTTTTGACATATCTCCCCCTCAGTTCATTCAGCTCTCGTCCCTACGATGCCTCGCTTGCGGCTGTTACTCAACTTACCTGACGCGTCGGGTTGGCGCTAAATTACACTAACCGCGGAAAAGACGACTCCTTTAGTAGTGGTTCCAGGACCTTGTCTTCCTAGAATTGCTCAATTGAAAGGAAATAGTGTGTGGAACTAGCTTAGCGCCAGTGGCTCCGTATCATGAGGCTAAAGGATACCTCTTAAGCCCAAGTGTTTGACATGATAAAGCAATCACCTGAATCCCCCGGCCGTACTGGCGCTCCGGCGACCGTGAGCGCCAACACCGCACATGCCCAGCGAGTAGTGGAACCCAATCCGCTCTTTGATTTGGTGTTCACAGACGTAGGGAAATTGATCGAACCAAACGTCACGTCGCGGAAACCTTCAACGCCTCCCTCGTTATCGCCAGAGGTTATCCGAAATTTCTATGGTGCGCTCGTTGGACTGCACACCAAAATAGTAGGCGCTGAAGCTCTGCGAATTGCGGTTCACGCCGTTGGCGTCTCAGTAGCGCTCCCTCAAATCATATTACATGGAGCGTGGGCTTCGGTCGCCGCCGTGGGAGCTTGCGTGCTCGTCGGGTTGCTTTCGTTCAGAAAGGAATCGCTCGTCCAGGAGCACTCGATTGCGAGGCTTGAGGTGTTTTCATTTTGGAGTACAAGCCACCGCGTCTCCGGAATCGTGGAGGACCTCGTGCAATCTTCAAAGGCATCCCTCCCGCAAACCTACGTTGTTCCGGGGGAGGTCGCGAACGCGGCTATCTGTGATCGAATCTTTAAGCCAGATGTTGTTCTCTGCTCTGAGAGCCTGGTAAACAGGCTGAATGACCAAGAACTAAAGGGGATATTGGCGCATGAACTCGCCCACGGGGGCCGATCGCTGAGCAAGTTTAACCTATACAGTAAGATGCTGAGATTCGCCTCGTTACCGAGTTGCATTCTGGCCGCTAGCTTGGGTTTGATGGAGACTGGGGCGGCGATTCCATTAGCCTTCGCGGGCGGGCTCTTAGGAGGCATGGGCCTAAACAGCGCATTAGACCTCATAAACGCCTATATATCTCGACAAACCGAATTAAAAACCGATTTACGCGCGGTTGCGATGACGGGGGATCCTGAAAGCCTTATACGCGCGCTTGAAAAGCTGACCGCCGGCGCGCCCGCCGTAAGAATCCTCGACAGCCATCCCTCAACCCATGAGAGGGCTAGCCTCATACGGAGAGTGTTCGGCGGAAATCAAGTAGATGCTCCTTAACTGGGAGCTAGAGGATCTACCCTCGCTACGAGTCCTTCTGTCCGTGCTTTGTGAATAGCGCCATCCGCTCTTCGCCCATTTTCCGATAGAAGCTCTCCTCTTTTCGGAGAATAGTTATGAACTTTCCGTGCTCCTCCGGGCCAGAGCAGAGGTAGGTAAAATCTCCGCCGCCACGCAAACGACCCCACTGTTGAAGTGCCTCGATCAACGACGCTGTTCCACGAAACACATAACCGTGTCGAAGCCCCTTGAAGTCGATCCCCTCATTTCCAGCGCTGGTGCTGACGAGCACGTTAGCGTCGCCAGCGAGGAAGTGTTCGAGATTCCCACGACGAGCGGCACGGGAAACACCCTTGTGAGTGCCTGATCCGAGACCTGTAAGCGCGACCGCCCCACTGCCTGACGCCATGCGGTGATTCAGGCGCGCGGCGAGGAAGAGAGCGTGTGAGCGGTCTCTTGTGTATACGATCGACTGCTCTCGCGGGTGGCGATTGAGGATCTGTTGAAATAGGAATGATTCCTTCGGATGGTCCTCATAATCAAGCCTCACAAGCTCATCGTTAAGTCGTCCAAGTGTCTCCTCAACTTTTTCGTTAAACAGAGAACGTCTTTGTTTATCGGAATAGGAGGACCACGACGAGCGAGATAGTCCAGAGGCGTTCTCGAGAGAATCGAGAGACCACAAGCCAACAAAACTGCCTCTTGCGAGCGAATTGTAGGCTTGCTGTACCTCGCGCGATGAGTAGAGTTCTCGTAGGTACTGGGGCGCGGCGAGGTCTACCTTGCCACCCCGACCGCGAGCTGACTTGGTTGGAAAAGCGCACTCATAGCGCTTCTCGACAACGCGGAGCAAAAACCCAGAGATGCCCTGGTACGCCAGCCACTGGTAGAGTTCACTCAGTTCGGCAATCCCGTAGAGATTTTTGACTACCTTCCAGCGTTCTGGGTCTTTATTCATGACTCTTACACGGTCGATGAGAGATTCGAGCTGATAGCCAGAGGAGAACGAAAGTGTCTCTGCCCCAAGCGCGCTCCTGGCGTCTCGGACGAGCGCTTTGCTGCCGCGTGAGCGCAAGTAGTTAAGGCTCTCGGAGCGTAACGCGCGTAGTCGTCTACTAAGGATCTCGATAGCGGTGACTACGTCCGTGCTTAGATTTACGTGCTGCGCGCGGACTTGGAGTTGTCGCGACCAACTTCTGAGAGGAAAAATTGTCTCTACGTTCAAAAGCATCTTGAGGCCGTCCAGCTTCGCCCATGAGCTACCTGGTTCTATTTGTCCGGGTGTCGCCGAGAGGAATAATATGCGCGATCCAATCTGCTTAGCCGCTTGAATGAGGGGCACGTATGGGTACTCCCCTGATGTGTGGTGACCCTCATCGACTATCAGGAGATCGCTGGCTCGGAGCGTAAACACTCCACGGTCGATGTCATTTTTTAGGACGTGCGGAACAGCGGAAATGAATCGAGGATCGGAGTTCGCGTACACGGCGTCTCGTTTCTTTGGGCCAACGCCTCCGTCAAGCACAACGGGTTCGACGTCAAGCATCCGAGACGCGCGCTCAGCTGTCTGTCTGCTTATTTCAATAGTTGGGGCTACGAAAATGACACGATCTCCGCGCGATGCCGCTTGTCCAGCGCATATGAGAGCCATCTCGGTCTTCCCACTACCTGTCGGGGCTTGGAGTATGACGTTATCCTGACACCGCAGAAAGAATCTGCAAAACTCGATCTGCGGCGCCCGGAACTCGAATGACTCCCGCTTAACCGCCGAAAGTGAGTGGCTTTGGAGAAAATTATTTCTCGCTTCCATCGGATCGGGTAACTCACGTGGCTCGAAAGGGTCATCCTCGAATCTTTCAAGGTCAGCATAGAGATACGGAGTGAAGAGGGTGCTCTTCTGGTCACGAGATCTACTTTGTATTTGCGCGGCGGTCGGAGTGCTTCGCTGAGTAGCGCGTTCGGAAGAGGGATCCCGAGGCCGGATGACGGCAGGAAGCTTAACCTCAGGAGTTAGCTGCGCGGATGTTGGTTTTGTAGGGGAGGCGGAGATGTCAGTAGGTGAGTCCGTGACCTTGAGAGCCTGCACACTTAACTGAATGAGGTCTTTATTTCGAGAGTAGAACGTGGTCGGGGTCGCGAGGAGGTCACACCGAGCCCCAACGCGGAAGTCGTTACTCCATAGATCAGGACCAATAAACGCTCGGTGAGTCTTACCGCCCTGCTCAATAAACAGTAGTCTGCGACCGGCCGAAAGCTCATGGACGTCGGTAATACGTACATCACGGAACAGAAATCGGGGGGCCTCGAATCCTTGACCATACGGCTCTAGTCTCTCGTGGATGTTGCGTACGAGCTTCGCCGAAAGGTTTTTGAAATCAAGGGTGACATCGGACACAGTAGCGATACTGTCAAGCGATGCAGGATGGAGGGCGCTCGTAGATTCTTCTAGCAGTGAGCGAAACGCCTCAAGCTTGCCGTCACGAATCGTTATCCCCGCGGCAGCCCTGTGTCCACCCGCCTTGAGAATGACTCCATCAGTGTCTCGACGTCTCGCCTCATCGATAATCGCCGCCAGGTCGTAGATCTCCGCGCCAGCTCGGGCGGAGCCGCGTAGTGTGCCGTCGGGCCCTTGAGCGAATACAAAAGCGGGGCGGCCGTAACGTGAGGCGAGACCTTGCGCCGTGAGACCGACAACGCCTTGGTGAAATGACGGATCGAACGCGACGAGTGAGCGTGGGAGCTCGGCTGACTGAAGCTGCCCAAGCGCGGTCAGTAGCTGCGAGGCTTGGATCTCCTTTCGAAGCTCGTTATCACGCGTCAACGCGGCGCAGAGAGGTTGTAACTCATCTTCTCTCTGAGTAAGGAGCAGCTTCACAGCCTTATCAGGGTCCCCGAGTCTGCCTTGCGCGTTTATAGTGGGAGCGAGGTAAAAAGCCACGTCGGTGCTTGAAAGAGCAGAGAGGTCAATGCCGAGTTGGTTCGTAAGATACTTTACGCCTCGATTCGTCTGATGACGGAGCGCCGCGAGTCCAATTGAGGCGATCGACCGATTCATACCAACAACCGGAACCATGTCGGCGATCGTGCCGAGTGCGGCAAGTCCAGGATCCGGTAGTGGGAGATTTAGTCGCTCGGCGAGACGGTGGCTGAGCAGAAACGACATACTGGAGGCGCAGGGCTTGTGTAGCGAGAATTGACAATCTGCCTGCGCGGGGTTGACGACGACCGCGTCTGGCAACGTGCTGCCCACGAGGTGGTGATCGAATACCACGACCCGAACCCCAGACGCCCGGAGGAGGGCGATCTCGTGATGACTATGAGTTCCATGATCAAAGAGAACGACCGTCTTGCATCCATGATGACAGAGTTCCTTCGCCAGACGGTGGGAGATGCCGTAACCATCGCTCTCGCGTTTGGGTATTCGCCAAATATGGTTAGCCCCAGCGGCGCTTAGTGTCTTGGAAAACTGAGCCACAGAAGTGATGCCGTCGACATCGTAATCCCCAACGATGCCTATCTTCTCATCTCTCTTGATCGCGTCGAGAATCGTGGCGACGGCGAGATCGAAGTTCTTCATCAGGGAGGGGTCTGGAAGGGGCATCTCCCGCGCTTTCGCGAGCGATGCCAAATCCGCGCCCGTAGAGGCTAGTCGGTTGGCAAGTATCGTCGCGGCGATAGTGGCGGAGCGTGAGTTGCCAAGTTCGAGCTTGTGCTTAATGTAAGCGACCGTAAGCGGATTTACCTGTGCCTCTTGAATATCTCGGGAGATTGGGGCGGGCGGAGGCGACGGCGCAGGCAGCCGTTGGGGTTCCTCGCTGAAACTAAAATACAACTGACCGCTCATCTGGCTTCTGACCCCGTCTTAAAGGTGCGTCTCGTCAGAAAGAGGGTATCGACGGAGAGTACCCATAGCAAGTGTGACCGCATAGACCGTAGGCCGCAGAGGTGGAAAAAGGCTCAAATCCGACTGATCGCGACACCGCTTGGTTACGGCGGTAATGGTTGGGGAAATGGAAGGCCGCAAGGCTCCTAGGTCGCCCTAATAAGGGCCAAAACCGTCCCTGCTTGAACGATTGCTCCCACAGCACCCCGAAGGGTAACTTTTCCAGTACAAGGAGCTTTAACGGGGTGCTCCATCTTCATTGAATCAAGCACCAAGAGCACATCTCCTTCAGTGACAGTATCGCCATCAGCTACGCGCAGAGCCGCTATGCGGCCTGGAATAAGCGATGTGATGGGCTGCTCTCCGTCCGAAGCGACACCGGCTGAGAATCCACCGCCCCTGTTACTCTGTTCATAGCCATAGGTAAATGATGGCGTGTGAAGCCAGATAGTCGCGCTGTCGGCAAGTATCTCTACGTTAATCACCTCACCCCCATTTATTCGAACTGAGCACTGTGTGTGGTGAGGTGAGGGGTATGCTCTCTCTATAACATCTACGGTGTATGACGGTCCTCCCGATGAGAGCACGACTGACACCGAATCCTGTTCACGTCTTGATTTCGATGTGAACGTTTGTCCGTACCGTGTAGTCGTAAACGGAGCCTCAAGAGAGGCAAGGGCGTAGGTATCCGCCTGCATCCATGGAGACGATTCGCACCATGAAGATCGAGGATCGAACAATCTGACTGCCGCGAGGATGGCGTGACCTGTTTCAAATTCGTGGCTTAATTGATCGATCGTTGGAAGGAGATCTCGTGTTCCCTGAACCGAGTGCCGTTGTGCGCGAAACTCCTCTCGCTTAAGAAGGTGAAGGAGAAGAGAGCGGTTGTTTCCGACTCCCGATATCTTCGTGAGTGCTAGCGCCTCTGTGAGAGTATCGATTGCATGGTCGCGATCGACTCCGTGAGCGATAATCTTCCCAAGCATTGAGTCGTAGTGATGGGTGACCTCTGAGCAGACATCAAAGCCCATGTCCGCCCGTACTTCAGCGCCAAGGTCTGGAATGAATGACTCGAGAATAATTCCGGTAGTGGTGATGAACTGGCCGGTGAACTCCTCGGCGCACACTCTAGCCTCAATAGCGTGACCGTTGGGTGTTGGCGTTGATTCGAGCCCCCAATCTTTAAGGCTAGCGCCTGAGGCTATGGCGAGCTGCAGCTCGACAAGGTCGAGCCCTGTGACCATTTCTGTCACTGGGTGCTCTACTTGCAGGCGCGTGTTGACCTCGAGGAAATAAAACGAGCCATCCTCACTGTAGAGGAACTCAACGGTTCCAAGATTCGAGTACCCAACCTCGCGAGCGAGTCGCGTCGCGGCGTCCAGAATCGCCTCTGATACCCCTGGTTTTAATCCAGTGGCTGGCGCCTCCTCGATGATCTTTTGGTTGTTTCTTTGAAGTGAGCAGTCGCGCGTACCGAGCGCCACGACATTACCAAATGTATCGCCCGCTATCTGAACCTCAATGTGGCGCGCCGGAGCGATACATTTTTCAGCGAATATCTCCTCTTTGCCGAAGGCCTTTAACGCCTCCCGTCTGGCGCTTGAGAGCTCATCGTGAAATGAGGATGTAGCGTGCACTAAGCGCATGCCACGCCCACCACCTCCCGCGGCGGCTTTAATGATCAGAGGAAACCCCACAGAGTTACCAAACGCGGAGAGCTCGGCTATTTGTTGCTCAAGCGTGGAAGCGGTCAGGAGAAGCGTAGGTGAAGTCGGCACTGAAGCCTTCTTAGCGATCTCTTTAGCGTTTGTTTTGCTTCCTAACGCTCGGATCGTCTCTGGTTTCGGTCCGATAAAAACCAAGCCCGCTCTGATAACCGCCTCAGCGAAGTCGCCGTTCTCGGAGAGAAAGCCATAGCCAGGGTGAATGGCAAGCGCACCGGAGCGCTTGGCGGCGTTAATGATGGCGTCAATAGAGAGGTAATTGGTCGGCGCGCCGATACACTCTGAAAACGAAGCCTCGGAAACATACGGAGCGTGCGCGTCGACCTCCGTATAGACCGCCACCGTCTCAATCCCGAGTTCGTGACACGTTCGGATGATTCTGCGGGAGATCTCGCCACGATTAGCGATAAGGACACGAGTGATAGAGCCTTTACTATTCATCCGCATTACATCCGAAACGTTCCAAAGACGCGCGCGGACGGTTCCGAGATCGCGGGTGCCAGCGATAGCGCGAGAGAAAGAGTCGCTCGAGTTTCTGAGGGTTGAATCACGCCGTCATCCCATAGTCGTGAGGTGGCGAAGATAGAATCAGTCTGCGCCTGATACTGCTGCTTGATCTCGTTGTAATAATCCTGCTGTGCCTGCTCACTCCATGACTCACCGCGGCTCTTGGCGCTGTCCGCGCGAACCTGCGTCACGACGCTTGCGGCTTGGTCTGGCCCCATAACCCCGATCCGAGATTGCGGCCAGCTCCACAAAAAGCGTGGATCATAGGCGCGACCGCACATGGCGTAGTTCCCCGCGCCGTACGAGTTGCCTACAATCACCGTGTATTTTGGCACTCGCGCGCAGGCGACCGCTGTTACCATCTTCGCCCCGTCTTTGGCGATCCCCTTATGCTCATAGTCCTTGCCGACCATGAACCCTACGATATTTTGCAAGAACACGAGCGGAATGCCGCGCTGATCGCAGAGCTGAATGAAGTGAGCGGCTTTCAGCGCGCTCTCTGAGAAGAGTATCCCGTCATTCGCGATGATGCCGACCAGGAATCCGTCGATATGCGCGAAACCACAGATGAGTGTTGATCCGTAATTAGCCTTGAACTCATCGAGCTCGCTGTCATCCACGATTCGAGCGATTATCTCACGCATAGGAAAATACTGCCGCGGGTCGGAGGGAATAAGCGCCGCGAGATCCGACGAGTTGAAGCGTGGAGGTCGTGACACGCCCCGCTCAAGTCTCGCGATAGGGCGATTTCGGAACGATGCCACGCTGCGTCGGGCCATATGGAGCGCGTCACTATCAGATGAGGCGAGGTGGTCAGTAACTCCGCTAATTCGGCAGTGAACGTCTCCGCCGCCTAGCTCCTCGGCGGTTACGATCTCTCCCGTAGCCGCCTTGACGAGGGGAGGACCGCCAAGAAACACCATGCCCTGGTTCTTCACGATGATCGCCTCATCGCTCATCGCTGGCACATACGCGCCGCCCGCGGTGCATGAACCGAGCACCACCGCTATCTGCGGTATGCCGAGGGCGCTCATCGTAGCTTGATTGTAGAAAAGCCGACCAAAATGCTCTCGGTCCGGAAACACTTGGTCTTGTAGCGGCAAGAACGCCCCGCCTGAATCGACCAGATAGATACAGGGCAGCTTGTTTTCAAGCGCTATCTGCTGCGCCCGAATGTGTTTCTTAACTGTAAGCGGAAAGTAGGTACCGCCCTTAACCGTGGCGTCGTTAGCGATAATCATGCAGGGGGTGCCCTCCACAACGCCCACGCCCGTGACGAGACCAGCGCCGGGTCGAACACCATCGTATAGATCGGTCGCCGCCAATTGTGAGAGCTCTAAGAACGCCGAGCCTGGGTCGAGGAGGTGAGCGATCCGGTCGCGAGCGAGGAGCTTACCGCGTTCAATGTGCTTCTTTACCGCTGGATCGGATGGTGACCCGATCGAGCGCTCTTTGAGGCTCTGAAGCCTTTTACTATGGTAGCGAAACGCCTCAAGATTTTGGGAATAGGGGGCGTCGGAGGGAGAGAATCGGTTGCCGAGTTGCATATACTTGTTGAGGGTAGGTAACCAGGCGCTTCCCGTCAACAAAGAAAACTCTAACCCACTAAAATCAATGCAGTTATTTGAACCCTTCGTGTAGTTTGGCGAATTGGAGTATACTAGTAGAGCCACACCAGGACCCCGGACTGAACAGTTCAGACGAGGGGGGAGGAATCATGAACAATAAGGATATTCGAGATGTAAGCGGTTCGCTTACGGTCATGCGCCCACCAGTGCCACATCTCCGAAAGGGAGTGTGCCATGTTATGTTCGCTTTTGAGTTGGGGCTCTCTATTCGCCTCGATGAGGCTGCGCAGCGACTTAAGCAGGACGTAGAACGGACGAAGTTTCGCCGTAATAGACGTGCGCCTAAGTACTTCGATTACGATCCACCACCGTTGCGTATCCTTCAACACGGACAGCAGATAAATGTCGGCAAGTTTTTCACCAAGCCACAAGCCGAGCTCACCGTCTTTGATTTCGGTGGATGCTCGGTGTGTTACCAGATCGATATCTCTGGACCGATGGGACATTTGATTGAGTTGGGCGAGGTGGTTTATGACAACGCCTTTCTCTTAGAAGATGCCCGAGTGCGTGTCCGACAGTTAATGGAGCAGCTTGGGGATTCCATCGCGCGAGCGAACCTTAGTGAGTCCACCGAGGACTTCGTTGTGTATCACCTGGAGGAATTCGACACTAACAACGCATTCTCGCAGATTCTCGAGGAGGGCTCCCGTGAGTTCGCTAGTCTGCTACGAGCCGAAAAAGATGAGCTCGGGGACGAGGAAGTGCGAGATTGTCTCGGGACACGCACTTCGTATGGCGTGAGGGATTGTGCCGTTATCGATTGGAATGGCGCGATATTCTTCGGGGAAAACGTTGAGGATGTGCGAGCCGTTCTTGAGTTCTGTAATCTTGAGTTTCTCGAGATGCGCTTCCTTGATGAGCAGCTCGACGACTACCTTGAGAAAGCCTACGGTGTTCTTACCACGGGCAAGAAGGGTGACGCTGATTTAGCGAAGATCGCTCGGTTGCAGGTAGACTCAGCCCTGCTCTACGAAGCGGTGGAAAACGCCTTGAAGCTCCTGGGAGACCAATACCTGGCGCGCGTGTACTCGCTTGCTTCGCTCAAGTTTCACTTACCGGAATGGAACTCCAGTATTCGCCGTAAACTCGACACTCTCGATAGCATTTACCAAAAGCTATCGGACGCCGCCGCCCAGCGGCGCTCAGAGGCCCTTGAGTGGGTCATAGTGGCGCTGATACTCATAGAGGTAGCTATGGGCTTCTGGGAGAAGTTTGGCTAGACGGGTCGGGTCGCCAACGCAGAATTCAGAGATACACCTTGATTCGTGAGAGTCCCCGCACGCTGTGCTCATAGCTTATGACACCGTGGGTGACTCCATGCGTCACTTTGAGTACTCAATAGAAAGCGGAGTCCTGTGTTCAGCCACTTAGGCACATCGCCGTGCGCACCGAACAGCCTCGTCCGGCATCGGAATAGAAAGGGGCAGCGCTCGGTAGGTAGCCCAATGGTGGGAACCGCGGCTTTGCTCCTTCTTAGGAGGGTACTATGTCAGTAGGCGATTTCAGTGTCAGTAAAGGTTTTGAGACGGGTTTCGCCACCGCGGTTCTGGAAGAGATAGTTGATAATAAAGCCGGTTACGCACACGGACCGGAGCGGGCGCTTCTTTCGGCGCTTTTATTCGACGGAGTGCAGTCGTTTGTTAGTTATATCCTCGCCAAGACGCCCAGCGAGAAGAGTAAGTACGTTGAAGCGTACAATTGGGTGATGGAGAAACAGACCGATTACGCGTTCTCCTTCATCAACGTCTGTGAAGCGTTGGGCATTAACCCTGAATACCTCAAGTTTGGACTCGCCAACGCGACGAACTCGCTCCTTGAGAGCGTTAGTAAGTCGAGGCGGATGTCTAACGGAGCTTCATAGCAGGTCACAAGCTCACGCGGATGGTTCGATAGTAATCGTCCGCGTGAGCTGTGCCGTACAGGTCAGGGACGATTTAATCCTCCCCACCATCACTACCTGAGTCAGCAGACGCCGCATGGCTTGAGCCGACTCGATACTCCTCCCCAAACCATTTCGAGAGATCGTGCAGCTTGCATCGATGAGAGCAGAATGGCCCCTGGTTGTCTGCGTCCTGAGGAATAGGCGTATTGCACGCACGACATCGCTTCGATGATGAGTTCTTTGTATCCGCCGCTTTCTTGCCGTCCATGGAAACTCCCGCATGATGATGGAAGGTTTTGTATTATGAGAAGCACAACATGGAGCGAATATTACCGAAACAGCCTCTCTTTTCAAAGTGGTCGCCCGCGGCTACAAAACCTAAAAGTAAGAGATACACCCCTTGAGCATCCGGGAATTCGGGCAATCCGAACCATCGCTAGCGCTCGGCGCGTGTTTACGGAATCATGCCGTCATTAAGAGTATCGTTCGATCGATTCGAGCGTTAGGAGTGTATAATGAAACGATATCCGTACTATGAAGTGAGCGCCTTTACGACTGCCGGGCAGAATGCGGTGTTCTCAGGTAACCCGGCCGGGGTGGTGTTGCTCGATGAGCTACTGCCTGAGTCGACCATGCAGCGTGTCGCTGAGCAAAACAACCTGGCCGAGACCGCTTTTCTTGTGCCGGAAGGAGATGGATATCGAATCAGATGGTTTACTCCAACGTCCGAGATCGATCTCTGCGGGCACGCTACGCTTGGGAGTGCCTATGCGCTCACCCTGCACGGCTGCGCCAAGCCCTCGGAGAAGCCGATTATATTCCGGTACGCCGGTGGAACTCTTGAGGTGGCGCAAGAGAGAGGCCTCTTCAGCATGAATTTTCCCCTGATGGGCGGAGAGCGTCTCGCTGACACGAAAGCTTTCGAGGAACTTCTCGGCACGCGCATTGAGGAGGCGTACCTCGGGCGTGATCTTGTCCTTGTTCTTCCGTCAGAAGAATCTGTGAGGGAGTTTAGCCCGTTGAATCCGGGGATCTCAAAGTTGCCTGGTTTGGGCTGCATCGTCACCGCGCGGGGTAGTGAGTACGATTTCGTGTCACGAGCGTTTTTCCCTGAACTTGGCATCGTCGAGGACCCAGTCACAGGCTCAGCCCACTGCTTTCTCGCCTTCATATGGGGCGCAAAGCTCGGAAAGGAGACCTTCCACGCCTACCAAGCATCTCCCCGTGGTGGAGAGCTCTGGCTTCAAACGCAAGGCGAGCGAGTGATTCTGCAGGGGCACGCTCGAGAGTATCTACGCGGGGAGATAGCGCTGCCGGGTTAGGCCGCTACCTTGAGACCATGGTCAAGTAGCGGCTCATACAGACACCGCGGGGTGCGGTGAAAGAGGTCGCGCTTGACCATCAGGTAGTCGATGTTGCGAATGTATCCCGAGAATCGCTCGCGGAGCTCATCGACCACGGCGCTGAATTCGGCGTAGCTTGCAGCCTCTATCACGAGCTCAAGCTTACACTCGCCGAGTTGCTGGATATACTCAAGCACCTGAGGGTGACTCTTACAGTAGTTGTGAAACTCTCGCTCCTTCGCCGCGTCGTAACTTCGTGGTTGCACCTGCACGTTAAAGAGTGTCATTCCAAGACGTGAGCGGTCGATATCGACCCGATAACCCGCGATAACACCGAGCTTCTCTAGCTTCTCGAGACGGTACGAGACTATCGCCGGAGTGGTTCCAAGACGTTGCGCTAACTCGGTCGCTGACAAGCGTGAGTTTCGCGAAAGGAGCGCGATCAGACCGGCCTCGATTTCATCAAGCGTGTGTTGGTCTGGCGTAGTACCGATCGTGAGCTCTGGCATCGCGAACTGCCAACCGGGTCCGTCGCTCTGACGTGTTCCAAGAAGATACTTCTTCGGAAACCACCAGTTGTTGACAAAGGTGTGCACATTATAATTTGTGACTACATCGCTGAAGTCAGAAAACAACTGATTTTGAATATCATATGCCTCTTTTGGAGAGCGGGCCGCGATGCCCCAAATCAGGTCCCACGACCCATAGCACTCAGCGAGCCAGAATGTGTTTGGATGGTTGTTGAGGAACGCCACAAGCTGGGACCGGCGATCGCGGTTACCGTCAAGCTTGAGGTATGTCTTATAAATCGTATAGCCAAGCTTATACGGATTTATCAACGCCGTGCACCCACGTAAGACGCCGGTCTTCTGCATACGATCTAGTCGGCTAATCACCAGATCTCGACCGAGACGCACTCGGCGTGAGATTTCGGAGAGGGGGCGCCGTGAATCGCAGTCTAATTCAAACAATATCCGTCGATCGTAAGCGTCAAGTGATTGTGACATGGTGGCTCCTTGTATACGCGCGCCACGTAACAATCGCCCGTAGCGTAGGTGTCATAAGTACCGTGATAAGAGATTTCAAGAGGCGCTAGCAATTGTCCTCGTCGCTTGGCTCAAATTCACCATAAAGGATTCAGAAAATCTTAATTTTAAGCGCCGCTCTGGCGCTTAGAGATGACCGTTCGCCGCTCAGATTGCATAATTTTTATACCTTCCTTCTCAGAAATGAGCCGTTTCGCCGAGTCACTTGGCGCGCTTGCTCAACACGCTCACAGTGAGGACATCAGAACAAGATAAAGGAGGAATTATGAACTCAGTAAAACGGGGATACGCCCTTGTTATAGCAGCATACATATCATGGGGGGTGTTACCGATCTTTTGGTCTCTTCTCTCCAATATCGATCCAATGACCGTTCTCTACCAGCGCACGGTGTGGTCGGCGCTGCTACTTGGAATGGCGCTATTCTATAGGGGCGAATTGAAAGACGCCTTTCAATCGATGCTGTCTTGGAAGCAGTTTAGGGCTACATGTCTCTCGACGTTGTGTCTTGGCGTGAATTGGTTCTCGTACGTTTGGGCGATGAAGCATCGAGAGCTCTTCGCGGCGAGCCTCGCGTATTATATTTGCCCTCTTCTGACGATGGCGGGCGCGGCATTCGTTTTTAAGGAGCGGTTGTCCGGTCGAAAATGGGGCGCGATTGTGCTCTTACTTTGTGGTGTGTCGTTGCCAGCGGTAGCGAGTGGGGAGGTTCCACTACTTGCGCTGATCATCGCGGCGTCATGGAGCGTGTACACGCTCACAAGGCGGTATTACGACCGACCAGCGCTGGCAGCCATTTTTTGTGAAACCCTGACGCTGGGCGTAGTTCTCTCAGTCTTGTTAGCAGCGCTGCGCGGAACGGACACGCTGCTTCCTCCACAGATAGCAGCGACACAGCTAGGCTTATGCGCCTTGTCAGGATTTGTTACGGCGGTGCCGATTCTTCTTTTGATGGAGGGGATACGCGTTGTACCACTTCAGGCGGTGGGGATGCTGCAATACATAGTGCCCACGCTTAGCCTTATTTGCTCGGTGCTTTACTTCGGAATCGATCCGAGCTCCACGCAGCTCGCGAGTTTAGCGCTGATCTGGTGTGGCTTGTTGGTGTTCTTCAGCGCGGACCTTGCGCTCGCCGGTAAATCAATCCGGCGCAGAGCCGTGCGGCTTATGGGATTGGGCTCTCGTCAGCAGGTTCTCGCCGGGAGGATCGCTCCGCTGACCTCACCAAAGCCAACTCTAAATCCAGCGCCCTGACACCAGCCACGCATACGAACTGAATCCCCATCTGCAAGGAATCGGCGCTCCTCGCCGGTTGGAAGCACTACCGGCTGTTTGCCGCCCTTGGTGATCTCAAGGAGACACCCGAGCGAGTCAGGTGTTGGTCCACTGATAGTACCAGTCGCGTAGAGGTCTCCAGCGCCTACAGGGCACCCATTTACCGTATGGTGGGCTAGTTGTTGCTGGTGATCCCAATAGAGGAACTTAGTGTTTGAGTGAGTTGTGACATGAGCCTCGTGAGGCGCCATCTTGGCAGTTCGGATCGCCACTTCCAGTTGAATATCAAAGACCCGGCGCGCTGAACGGAGATACTCTAAAGGTTGTGGATCCTGGGGGTGCGCGTCAACGCTAAACGGCGAGAGGGCATCAAGCGTAACAACCCACGGAGAGATTGATGTGCCAAAGTTCTTACCGAGAAACGGCCCAAGGGGTTGGTACTCCCACTTCTGAATATCCCGAGCGCTCCAGTCGTTGAGTAATACGACACCGAAGACGTGTTCATCGACTTGAGAGCAGGGGATCGATTCCCCGAGCTTAGTTGGGGTGCCAACAACAAACGCGACCTCTAACTCGAAGTCGAGCGATTTCGAGGCTCCAAAAACGGGCGGTGCATCATCAGAGGGGCGGGTTTGCCCGAGCGGCCGATGAAGGTCGGTGCCTGAAACTACGATGGAGCCGGCACGACCATCGTAGGCGATCGGAATGTGCCGCCAGTTCGGATTAAGCGCGTTCTCTGGCCCTCGAAAAAGAGCGCCGACATTTCTGGCGTGGTCAACCGAGGAGTAAAAGTCGGTGTAGCCGCCGACTCGAATCGGTATCGAAATCGCCACAGCATCTCTTCTGTGAAACGCTCGCGTACGCAGCTCAGCGTTGTCCCTTAGTGTCGTGCAGTCGCTTCGAAGGAGTTCTGTGATGCGTTGTCGCGTTGAAGTCCATACGGAACGACCACATTCCATGAAGCGATTCAGAACAGGATCTGAGAAATACGATTGCGCTCGAGCCTCGTCGCCAAGTAGCCCCGCCTCAGCGAGGACCGAGAGGTCCAGAACGAAATCGCCAATAGCGACACCGATACAAGCAGTTGACGCGGCGGCTGGCGTGAATGCTCCGTACGGCAAGTTCTGAATCGGGAAGTCGCTATCGGGCGCAACGTCGATAAACGATCGGAGTCCTGGTGGCGTTATATAGCTCTGAAGTGGGGAGGATTGCTGTGCCATAAGAGAATTGGACCGGGCGAGGTAGCTAACATGTAGACCTAAAAACGGTAACACGCGGCATTTTCGCTCACAATTACTATTCCGCGTGCTGCATGCGTCGCCATGATCGCAACCGCTCTGAATCCTGCGAGCATCAAAGGGTGCCCTCGGGCATCCAACGGTAAATGGCGACAATTCGCCTGAGTTTTTCGGATAAACCTCTTTGTTGTGGGAGACTTTTATGACTGGCGAGATGAGTACTGGTAAGGCGATAGCGGCTCCAATCACTCAAGAGGATATCAATCGATTAGTGGAGGCTGGCTCACTATCGGTGGACGCCATGAGTGCTCGTGAGGTAGTGGTCGGGCTTAGTGAAGTGCTCTCTTTGGATGGTCTACAGACTGCGCTTCGTGAGGTGAGGACTCGCTCACGAGAGGAGCCGATAGCTGATTGTCTTCGCTCGCTACGGAAAGACCTTCGAGAGTTTGTGAATACAAATAACCGTGAGCCCGAGGGCTTTGGCTTCGGGACACCTGGTGGCGAGCCATTGGACTGCTCGGGAATAATGAAGCGGGTGCAAGAGACGGTCACGCGACTTGAGATTATGGGAGAAGATAGGGACGTCTCCTCGCCGCTGGCGGCGGCGCAACGCAGCGTAGTGCCGCAGGTGAGCGCTGTCTTGGAGGAGTTTCTCGTCGACCTCACTGCAGGCACGAAGGGTGGTGAGGTTAATCGGAGCGACATCGTTCCCGTATTAAAAACTTGCATCAACCTATCGCGCGTCGTGGGTGAGGTCGTTCATGCGCTCTCGGCTATGAGGATGGAGATGGCCGCGCGGACGAGGGCTTCGTAAGTTAAGGGTAAGCCTAGCCCCGGCGATCTTACCGGTTATGACTTGCGCGACTCCCGGAACGCGAAGCTTCTAGCTTCGCCAAGGTGCTCGACTCTCCGGAGGAGCGGAGCTGAAAGCTCCGCGGTCCAAGGAGGTAGCAGGGTACTCTCCCGGAACGCGAAGCTTCTAGCTTCGCCAAGGTGCTCGACTCTCCAGAGGAGCGGAGCTGAAAGCTCCGCGGTCCAATGAAGTAACAGGGGACTCTCCCGGAACGCGAAGCTTCTAGGTTCGCCAAGGTGCTCGACTCTCCGGAGGAGCGGAGCTGAAAGCTCCGCGGTCCAATGAAGTAATAGGGTACTCTCCCGGAACGCGAAGCTTCTAGCTTCGCCAAGGTGCTCGACTCTCCG
>CAIVDM010000074.1 GCA_903904735.1 uncultured delta proteobacterium | reverse complement strand
TGTTCCTTGATACTGACGTTGAGGAGAATACACCCGAAGATAGGCGGCTGACTGATTCCTTATACGGTGGCGATAGCGGTTTGCGACTCCTGCAAGAGTTAGTTCTCGGAGTTGGCGGTGGCCGAATGTTGCGGGCTCTCGGTTATCCAGCGAACACGATCCATCACATGAATGAAGGGCACGCTGCCTTCTTATTGCTTGATAAAATCCCAGAAGATGGAATCGCGGATTACGATGATCGGGTGAAAGCCTTACGTCAGCACACGGTATTTACCACCCACACCCCCGTTCCGGCGGGGCACGATGTCTTCACCGTCGATCATATCAAAGTAGTGTTGAGCGCCGAACACCAACAGAAGATTGAGGATATCTTTCAAGATGGATACCTGAACATGACTCGTCTTGCGCTGCGTTATTCGGGAACCGTCAACGCGGTGTCGCGTAAACACCAGGATGTAACGAGAACGATGTTCCCCGACGCAGAGGTGTACGGAATTACGAACGGTGTCCACGCGGTTCGTTGGACATCGCCACCGTTTGCCAGGCTCTTTGACAAATTTGTTCCGGGTTGGAGGCAGAGGAGTGAACAGCTTAGGCAGGTAGCCCTTGTTCCCGTTGAAGACATTCAGCAAGCTCACAAAGAGGCGCGTGAGATCTTTTTGAAAGAGGTCGAGCACCGTCTCGGTATGCCGTTCGGAGGTTCCGGTATCTTGATCGGATTCGCGCGTCGCGCCACCGAGTATAAACGCCCCCTTCTTATTCTTCATGACATTGAGCGGCTCACCCGCATGGCGGAACGTTTTGGGCCAATCAACTTGCTCTTTGCCGGTAAGGCGCATCCTCGTGATGATTGGGGCAAACAGTTAATTCGGGCCATTCATGAGATCGGGGGAAGGGCAGGGGATCTAATTCGCGTGGCGTTTTTACCGAATTATGAAACGCACCTCGCTGCTCAGATGGTCGCTGGTGTTGACGTCTGGCTTAATACGCCCCGCGCGCCGTTAGAGGCTTCCGGTACGAGCGGTATGAAGTGCGCACTAAATGGTGTTCCAAGCTTGAGCGTCGCTGATGGATGGTGGCTTGAGGGCGGCATTCAAGGAGTTACTGGGTGGGTTGTACGGAGCCCCTTCAATGAAGGCGGCGTCTCGCCGATCGATCAGGATAATGCAGACGCTGAGGCGTTGTATCATCAACTTGAGGAGCACGTGCTTCCTACCTTCTTTAACCACCCAGGAGCGTATGGCGAGGTGATGCGAAACGCTATCGCCGTGAACGGTTCTTTCTTTAACACCCACCGGATGGTGGACCAATATCGAGTGATGGCATATGAGCGGTTCTTGCCAACGAGTAGTGAGCGTGAGTGATCGGGACGTTCGAGAGCACGAGTTAATCCTCTCTCATCCAGACGGTCGACGAATTCAACTGGCTATTCTGGGCGCGCGTGATTTCACGAATGTGGTCTTTTATAGTCACGGGTTTCCGGCGTCCCGATTAGAGGCCTCGATAGCGCATGGCGCTGCTCGAGAGATGGGCATCACGGTGATAGCGCTCGATCGTCCTGGATTCGGAGGCTCCGATTGGTATTCGAATCGCCAATTCAAGGACTGGGCAAACGACGTAGCCCTCGCGGCCGATCATCTAGGAGTACAGCGTTTTGGCATCCTTGGGGTCTCCGGAGGCACGCCTACGGCGGTGGCTGCCGCGGGTTCCCTGGGGAGTAGAGTTACGGCCCTGGCGATAGTAAGTGGGGTTGGACCGATTCACGCGGATGGGGCCCTTTCGGGGATGAACTGGGCGAATAGGGGCCTTTTGCGCCTGGGAAGCCACTTTAAAAGCCTCGGAGGGCTTTCAATCGGAGCTGTGGCTACCGTATGGCGGTCCGTTCCAGGGGCCGCAGAGCTGTGGTTCGCGAGCCTTTTGCCCAAGGCCGACATCGAAATAGTGAAGCGCCCAGAGGTAGGGGTGGTTTTGGCTCGAAATATCCAAGAATCTCTTAAGCGGGGTGTCAAGGGGGCGGTCAGTGAATTTCAGCTCCTTGTTTCTGATTGGAGACCTCTTTTGGAAGAGGTCAAAGTACCGACGACTATCTGGCACGGCGATGAAGATACCTATGTTCCTATCTCGATGGCGCGAATCGTTCATCAAGGTATCGCTGGAAGCAGATTTCATGAGGTAAAGGGTGGTGGCCACTTCATGATCGTTGATAGACTGCGGACAGTTTTAGAGTTGTTTGTTTAAGCATGAGCACCATCGACGATGTCCAGAAGCTGATCGACCAGCGCGATCTTCACGCGCTCCGAGATCGCTTGGTCGAGGTTCCTGCTGTTGAGATAGCGGAGATCTTCCAGGGACTTTCCGATGAGGAGCGAGTCCTTATATTTCGAATCCTACCCCGTGACCACGCCGCGGAGATATTCTCTCAGTTGGATGTGGATATTCAAAAGAGTGTTCTTAGTGGGCTCGGAGACCGTCAAACGGCGCGACTCCTTGGGGAGATGGCGGCAGATGATCGTACGGCGCTCCTCGAAGAGATTCCCGCCGAAGCGGCTCGCCAGCTCTTAGCGCTGCTTTCTAAAGAGGAACGCGAAGTCGCGCTCTCGCTTCTGGGGTATCCTGAAGGAAGTGTCGGGCGACTCATGTCCCCCGACTATCTGACGATTCACGCGGATTGGAAGATGCGTGAAGTTCTCGATCATATTCGCGTAAATGGACAGCCGAGCGACTCTTTTGACACCCTGTACGTAGTTGATGGCTCCGGTAAGCTTGTTGATGAGATCGATATTAAGCAGGTGCTCCTTGCGTCACCTGAAGAAGAGATCTCCTCGCTCATGAACTATACCTTTGAGGCGCTTGACGCTCACAGCGATCAGGAGGTGGCGGTTGATCTCTTTAGAAAGTACGACCGTCCAACGCTGCCCGTAGTGGATTCGAATGGAGTTCTCCTTGGAATCGTAACGGTTGATGACATCCTCGACGTTCAAGAGGAAGAGGTTACTGAGGACATCCAGAAGCTCGGAGGTAGCGAGGCGCTTGAGGATCCGTATATCAAAACACCGGTCGCGACCCTCATCCGCAAGCGCGCACACTGGCTTGTGGTGCTCTTTGTTGGTGAGATGCTTACAGCCTCCGCGATGGCTAACTACGAGCACGCGATTCAGAGCGCGGTGGTGCTCACGCTTTTTATTCCGCTCATTATTTCCAGTGGCGGTAACTCGGGAAGCCAGGCCTCAACGCTCGTCATCCGAGCGCTCGCGATCGGAGAGATCCGGCTTCGTGATTGGTTTAAGGTGTTCCAACGTGAGGTAATGACGGGCCTATCCCTCGGGCTTATCCTCGGAGTCATAGGACTTTTGCGAGTCGTGATTTGGGCACAGTTCTCTCCGATATACGGAGAGCACTGGATCGCGCTCGCGTTTACGGTGTTTATCTCATTAACTGCTGTTGTGACTTTGGGTAGCACCGCTGGCGCGATGTTGCCGTTTCTTCTCAAGAGTTGCCGCCTTGATCCCGCGACCTCGTCAGCGCCGTTTGTGGCGACGATCGTCGATGTTGCGGGCTTGGTAATTTACTTCACCGTTGCTATGTCCCTGTTTTCTGGATTGGGGCAATAGGCGACGCGATTGATGTCGCGGGTTGCGGCAAGCCGGCGAGGCCGCCGGCCCTCCAGGGACGATCATCGAGGGATCGGGCGAATCACGTAATTATCGCGGAAACGATTGGAGGGCCGGCGGCCCCGCCGG
>CAIVDM010000073.1 GCA_903904735.1 uncultured delta proteobacterium | reverse complement strand
GTGGTGGTGGCGTTGGTGGCTTCACGGAGAAACACAGGCCATGCGCCTGATTCGGTCCGTGATAGGGATCTTGGCCGAGGATGACGACTTTTACCTTCGCAAACGGCGTCAGGGAAAGCGCGTTAAAAACATCGGAGTTCTTCGGGTAGACGACCTTTCCCTTGGCACGCTCCCCTTCGACGAACGCGAGCAGATCCTTAAAGCAAGGCTTCTGCTTCTCGGACTGAAGCACCTCACTCCAGGTGAGATCCGTTGCTTCGTGATCGTCGCGCGCGGTGTTGTCACTCATGAGGATGGGAATCATATACCGAGGGACGGTAAGGAATCTAGATTTTCCTGTGTGGAACGGGAAGATGGACGACTACTGACGCCACGTAGGAAGGGCGTCTCGGATCTCTTCAACAATCTGAAGATACGATTCATATCTCCACGGGGTGATCTCGCCACGATCAACGGCTTCCTTCACCGCGCACTCGGGCTCCTTAAGGTGTTTGCAGTCGCCAAAGCGACAGCCACTCGCGGCTTCACGTATCTCCTGAAATGCCGAACCAACTTGCTCGAGTGAGATGTGCGAGAGTCCAAAGAATTGGACGCCCGGCAGGTCGATGATTATCTTTTGCCCCGATGACGGCTCTCCATAGAGAAAGCCTCGCGGTTGGGTGGTGGTTTGCTTACCCTGCCCTGTCTTATCGCTCACCTCACCCGTTTTCGTCCTCGTGCCTGGAATGAGCTTGTTCAAAATTGAGCTCTTTCCGACTCCAGACACTCCGCACAACGCTAGGACACGCGCTGTTGGCTCTTGCACCACAGAGATAATCCGATCGATTCCATCTCCTTGCTTGGCGCTTGAGAAGATTACCGGCACTCCGATTCGCTGATACACCGCGACCATCTCATCGAGGTGCTCTGTACCGAGGTCTATCTTGTTGACCACCAGCGTGGCGGGTATCGATTGCACCTGCGCCGCCACGAGCATGCGGTCAATAACAACTGGATTAAATGTGGCGCCCGACGCGGTAATAACGAGAAGCAGGTCGATGTTGGCTCCCATCTTCTTGAGCTTGCCATTCGTTGAGCGAAAGAGGTTTCGAGTCGAGGGTTCGACAGTCGTGACGAAGACTTCGCCATCCCGTCGCTCAAATGAAACAACATCTCCAGCTACTACCTCCAAGGTCTTCGATGAGCCAGTACCAGTCAGAACACTACCGTCACTTCGTACAATGGTGACGAAACGGCGAGACACCTCAAGGACGGTGCCGGTCATGCTTCTTTCTGTTGAGGCTGGTTCGATAGTCACAGGTTAATACGATGGCGGTTGGGCACGTAGGGTCACCAAATACACACATGCTGTCACAAACATGGTACGATTCAAGTCAATTTCCCGAAACCTGATTTACCACGAGGAACGCGGCCTCGACTGACACCAGCGAAGAAACCACTGTTCTTTTTCGCTTGGAATAGTGCCCAGTCGTGGTTAACTAAACGCAGGTGATGTACACTAAGGCACGTATGCAAACAAATCGTACTGACTGGAACACCTTCTTTTCAACTAGAGTGGTCACGAAGAGCCACCGAACGGTACCGTTCATGCCTGGACTGCTCCTGATTGTCCTGGGATTAACGTTGCTCATCGCTCCAAAGTTCGTGCTGGGAGCTATTGCGTTCTGTTTAGTGATGTTTGGCGCTATTTTTTGCTACATCGCGTACAAACTCCTCGCCTTCAGGCGTCAGGTTCAAAACCTAACGAAGAACTTTGAGCGAGGCTTCTCAGCCAGTGGCT
>CAIVDM010000072.1 GCA_903904735.1 uncultured delta proteobacterium | reverse complement strand
CGATAGCGGTTGGGGCCAACGATAAAAGCTCCTGACGTAGTTGGCCTAAAAAAGCGGTAAACCTCTTTTGCCATTCATGGCACTCGCTGGGGTACCAGCGCCGAGCGCCTCGGATCAAAGAGACAATTTGATTCCGCCATAGGCCGCGGCCCCCAGAGTGCCGTAGCCAAGCACCTCTTGGTACTCCTTGTCGAAGAGATTATCGACCCGGGCGAAGAGCTCGAAACGCTGCGATAATTGATATGACGCGGCGAGATCCACGATGCCGTAGCCCCCGAGTGAGACTCGCTCCGGAGGATACGTATTGAAGTCGTTATCAAAGCGCGAACTATATACTCGCCACTGTACCTGAGAGCGAAAACGACTCGTGGGTTGATACACCACTGTGAGAGAGTTTTTGTTTTTAGGTCGACGGAGCAAAGCCTCTCCCGTCGTGTCGTTCTCCGTGTCGGTGTACGTGTAAGCGAGGCGCGTCGAGAGCGACTCGCTCAGCCTCGTTGTCAAACCGATCTCTGCGCCGCGCATATTCGCCTTGTCGATGTTCTCAAGTACGAAGGTAGAGGGATTAAAGGTAATCAGCTCATCGTAGTCCATGTCGAAATACGTCAACGATACGCTTACCCTATCCTTCACCAGATCCTGATCAATTCCCGCATCCCACCCCAGGTTCTGCTCAGGCTGAAGATCACGGTTGCCGTAGCTCGAATAAAGCTGCACTAAGGAAGGCGCTTTGAATCCAGTGCCCACGGAGCCGCGCAACTTAGTGCCGCTTGAATCAATGAGGTATGCGGGAGCGACCTTATAGGTCGTTTTGCCACCAAAAATCGAATGATTGTCGTGTCGAACTCCGGCGTCTATGTAGAAGCTCTTATCGAGGGTTGTTTTGGCCTCATAGAACACGCTATTCGTGCGAGCTTCCTGCCCGTAGAAATTATCCTGGTAAGGACCGAACGCTCCATCCGAGAAGTAATACGAATCCGCTCGCTCGCCTTGCGTCTCTCCACCGACAACTGATGAGAACACCTCACTCGGCTTCCATGTAGCGCGAGAACCAACGGTTACGATATCACCACCAAAAGAGGAATCGAGCACCTCAGACGAAACCGCGTCGGGCGAGTTGACATCCTTGAGGCTGTGGCGCGAGTACGAGATATACGCCGCCGGCGTGAGTGTTTTATCGAGAAGCCCCACACTCATGTCGCCACGAGTGAAAAACTCATTATTTCGAAAGCGTCGGTTCAGATCATCACCACCGACTCCACCCATGTTATCAAGCGACGTGTTCGAGTGGTCATAGCGCGTCGTGACGCTTCCTTCGACTGAATCAGTCGGCGCGAAGCGCATACGATTGGTCAACGAGGTATTCTCATATCCATCGTGCTCACTATTTCCATCGGCGGCGTTCGCGGCTGAGATGCCACCGATATCTTGACGAGTAATCCCAGTAGAGACATCGAACCCCTTGCTTCCGTAAGAGAGGTTGCCCACCTGAGTGAAGGAATTAAACGAGCCCGCCTCTGAGGTAACCGTGGAGTGAACACCCTCTTGGGCTTTTTTCGAGACAAGATTAATTACGCCACCCATGGCGTCTGACCCATAGATAGTGCTCTGAGGTCCGCGAATGACTTCGACACGCTCAATGTTCTCAAGCGTCAGGTTCGCCATATTGTAGGAACGGTTTGGTGTGGCGGGGTTATTCAGCTCGATACCGTCAAGCAAAACCAAGGTACCCTCGCTGTTTCCACCGCGCAGGAATACCGCCGCGTTTCCGCCAAATCCACCACTCTGCACGATGTCTAAGCCAGGCACCTGTTGGAGGGCGCCAAGAGCGTTGCGATATTGTCCGTCCTCAATCTCTTGTTCGCCAATGACAGTCACCGAGCTTCCCGTAGTCTTCGTATCGCTCGGTAGCTGACTACCCGTAACGATGATCGTTCCGAGTTCGTTAGACTTCTTGGCCGCATCATCCGCGTGCGCCGCGGCCGACACGAAACCAACGCGAACAGCAAGGCTGGCGAGCGCGGCCAGCTTCAGACCATGAGAAAGCAAACCCTGTCGTGATCTCACGAGAGACTCCAAATAGTATCGATAGATGTAAACGCGGTATACGTTGCCCAAAATACGGGGATAAAGCGCACTGGCGCGCAATCGGCAATCGCGTAAAGCGACCCGACGAACCCTCGGAAATAGAGCAATTACACCCAGCGCTCCCCAATCCACGAGGGAGAACTGTTGATAGGCGCGAGCAGGAACATTCCTACCAGCGCTACCGACACGAGAAGGTCTTCTGGCTCCTGGGATTTTGCGCGTCTCCTCCTTCCCATCCGTTAAGACAGTGGAGTGATTGAGACTCTCCCAGATACAGCGGCGGGACCGCGACGGAATTTCACCGTTCTTCCCTGGCGCTCGTGTCTT
>CAIVDM010000071.1 GCA_903904735.1 uncultured delta proteobacterium | reverse complement strand
GGCACTGCGCTTCTTCGATTCGTTGTGGCTCGACATCACTATCGCTCAGCTATCGATTTCGCTGATAAGTTGTTTCGAGACAATTGCAACTCGCTCCTCGACTTTCATCGCCTCTTCGGGCGAGTGCCGGACGCCGCTGTTTCTTCGTCCCTGATAGAGGATTCGGAGGTTTCGTTATTGCTGGAGCAGTTCGAGATAGCGATGGATAACGATTTTAACGCTCCCGAGGCTTTGGTCGCGCTTGAACAGTTCCGGGCAAAAATCGTCGCGACGCTTGATAAGGGAGGGGATGTTACCGCTGAGATTAAGCACAGAGTCGGAGTGCTCAAAGAACTTGGTCAGATACTTGGCCTCTTCTTCGATTCGCTTGATGAGGTGGAGTCCCAAGGTCTATCATGGCTTGGGAAATCTCTGGGGGTAACGCCGATTGAGCCTAAGGAGATCGAGGCGCTCTTGGCCGAGCGTGTGGCCGCGCGCGCGGCGAAGAACTTTCAACGATCGGATGAGATTCGCAACGATCTCGCGAAGCGGGGCGTAGAGGTTCTCGATTCAAAAGCTGGAGTAACCTGGAGATTCGCCTAGTCGAGCCTGGTGGTCTGTAAGGGAAGTCTATGAGTCAGGATGTGCAGAGTATTCCGCCGATGCGCATCGCGCTTCTTGGAACCCGAGGGGTTCCCGCCCGATACGGGGGCTTTGAAACATTCGCTGAGCAACTCTCTACTCGTTTAGTAGCTCGTGGACATAGCGTGACCGTCTACGGCCGATGTTCGCTCTTCTCGGGGTGGGGACAACAAGAGCCGTACAAGGGTGTGCAAAGAAGGGATACCCCAACAATCTTCAACAAATACCTTGAGACCCCACTTCATGCGTTCACGTCGTTTGTCGATATGCTCGCGCAGAGATGCGACGGGATGCTCCTGTGCAACGCGGCGAATAGTCCGTTTGCGCCCCTGCTAAAAATCAAACGGGTGCCGCTTCTTATCAATGTCGATGGGATCGAGCGAAATAGGGCTAAGTGGAATAAGTTTGGAAAGCTTTGGTACGCGCTTGGAGAGCGTTGTTCTGTTCTCTTGGCGACCCGACTCGTTTCGGACGCAGATGTCATCGCCGAGTATTACAAAGACGCGTACAACTGTGACTCTGAGGTTATTCCATATGGGGTTCATCCTGTCGTGCGCCCGCCTGGCGCGGCGCTCGAGAAGTTTGGGCTGACGAAGGGTACGTATATCTTATATGTGAGTCGACTGGAGCCAGAGAATAACGCGCTCGGAGTTATTGAGGCGTACAATAGAATTAAAACAGATCTTCCACTTGTGATCGTCGGAGACGCTCCGTACGCCGACGAGTATAAAGCGAGGCTTCGGTCCGCCGCGTCGTCGAACGTTATCTTTACAGGATTTCAATTCGGCGACGCCTACGAAGAGTTTCAGAGTATCTGTTACGTGTACGTGCAGGCCACAGAGGTTGGGGGGACCCATCCCGCGTTGGTTGAATCGATGTCGTATGGAAATTGTGTCATCGGGAATGGAACGCCAGAAAATCTAGAGGTC
>CAIVDM010000070.1 GCA_903904735.1 uncultured delta proteobacterium | reverse complement strand
GTCTCTCTGTCCCTCCCCATCTCTCCCCCAAAGTCACGCACCGGATTTCCTTTTCTCCTTTCCCTCTAATCTCCCCTTTCAAGAACCTAACCTCTCAAAACTTTCCGCCGCACGGGTGGGCAGCACATAGTGTGTGTGGCATACTCCCCGCCATGCCGTCACAGATTCCTGGTTACACACTTCTCGACTCCGGCGACGGACGAAAGCTGGAGCAGTTTGGCTCGCACATCATCGACCGTCCATCATCGCTTAGCTCGTGGCGGCGGCGACAACCACAGTCCCTCTGGGATAAAGCGACGGCGATGTATCGCCCACCCGATCGATGGGATTTCTCTGACAAGCGTTTTACGACCTGGACCGCCAAGATTCGGGGCGTCGACATGGAGTTAGAGCTTATGTCGAACGGCCAGGTGGGATTATTCCCAGAGCACGCGCTCTATTTACCTGAGGTGGCGACCGCGGTTTCCTCGCTCCATGAAAAGAAGCGCCGCCCGGTGAAGATATTAAATCTCTTCGCCTATACGGGTCTCGCCACCTGTTTTTGCGCGAGCGCTCCTCACGCGAAGATCACCCATGTCGACCTCGCCAAGCGCGCCATTGAGGGCGCCAAGCGAAACGCGACTGCCTCAGGGGTAGCGGCGGACGCTGTGCGGTGGATCGTCGACGACGCGCTTAGCTTCATGGCCCGTGAACATCGCAAAGACAGCTTCTACGACATCGTAATCATTGACCCGCCGTCATTCAGCCGCGTCTCCAAGAACAACACCTGGACCCTCGATGATAAAGCGCCTGAGATCGTGAAGCTTGTCTTGGACGTGCTCGAGCCTGACGCCGGCATCGTCTACTTTACCAATCACTCGTCGGCGAGCACCTCTGACGTCGCCAGAAACATAGCACTCGATCAGTTTGACGATAAGAATGTGTCGATATCGATTCAGTCACTCTCTCTAGAGGAGGACAAGACTCCTCGCCGACTTCCGGCGGGATCGCTTATCACCCTCGCTCACGGCTTATAACTTTTATACGTAAGGAATAACGATGACAGACCAAGCGCTACACAACTCCATTCAAGATGCATTCAACTGGCGCTACGCGACCAAGCGATTTGACCCAACCAAGAAGATACCGAGCGCGGACTGGAAAGTATTAGAGGGCGCTCTTCAGATGGCTCCATCATCTTTCGGTCTCCAGCCATGGCACTTCATTGTGATTAACAATCCTGAACTACGAACCAAGCTACAACCGCACTCGTGGAACCAACCGCAGATCGTTGAGGCGTCACACCTCGTGGTACTCGCGGCGAAGACATCAGTCGACACGTCATACATCGATTCGTTCCTCAATCAGCTCTGCGCTGAGCGTGGTGTCGCGGCTGAGAATCTCGCGGGGTACAGACAACTCATGATCGATTTTACAACAAGCCTCACCAAGGTAGATGGTATCGAAGCGTGGGCGACTCACCAGGTATACCTCGCGTTGGGTTCCCTACTCTCAACAGCGGCGCTTCTTAAGATAGACGCTTGCCCGCTCGAAGGGATCGATCCAAACCAATACAACTCCTTGTTAAACCTACCGGCTCAAGGGTACTCGACCAAGGTCGCCTGCGCTCTTGGCTACCGCTCAGAGAGTGACGCGGCCGCCTCAAGCAAGAAGATCCGCTTCCCGACGAGTCAGATCTTCTCATACATCGACTAGCAACAGGGTAGAGGGGCTTCGTACATGGGACGCGAGCGCCTGCGCCACTGGTTCTGGATACTGCTTGTCGCGACGACAATCTTCGTCGCGGCAAGCCCACTCGTGACGAGCAACTCCCGCTACTTCTACCACGAGGACGACGCTCACCACTTCAACCACACCGTTGAGATGGCACAAGAGGGGCGCCTCAACCCCCATTACTTCAACAAACCTGCCCTGCACTTCTACCTACGAATGCCCGTGGTATACGCGAGCGCGGCATGGGAGAAATTCCAGGAGCGTCTTGGATCTCTTAAAGAGATTCGCACCCGCAACGCCTACGGCGTCGGTGACTACGCCTTTACCCCTTCGCACCCGAACATCCTTATCTGGAATCGCCTTGAGAGTGTTGGATGGTGCGCTCTTATCGGCATACTTGTGTTCACGATAACACGCCGCTTAACCAACCAACTCGCGCCAGCGCTCCTCGCCACCGCGATGACGTACGCCTCCCCAGAGTTTCTCAAAAACTCGCACATCATCGGCGTAGATACGCTCATGGCACTACTGTGTCTCGCCTGCTCCGCCGTCGCGCTCACAGGCCTCTCATCACGCTCTCCCAAGAGGCTCACTCTAAGCGCCTTGGCCGCGGGTCTTGCGTGCGCCGCGAAATACAACGCGGCGCCGATAGCCATCGTTCCGCTAACACTCTGGGCGCTAAAAGATAGATCGATACTATCGCTACTTGTTGTGGGCGTCGCGGGATTCTCTGGATTCTTCGTGGGCGCGCCATTCTCGTTTCTTGCCTTTGATGAGTTCTGGGAGGGCATCTCGTTTGAGCTGTGGCACTACGCGGTCGCGGGGCATACGGGCAACACTGCCGAACGTGGATTACCACAGGCGCTATTCTACGTTCGGTGGCTCGTTACCGATGGAATCGGCTGGCTCGCCACGAGCTTCGCGCTTGTCGGGTCCGTCGCGTTTCTAAAGCGTGACCGCGAGCGCGCGATTGTTTTTGGGGTATTTCCGCTCGCCTACTGCGCGTTGATGGTTATGCAGCGAGCGAACTTCACGCGCAACATGGTTGTGATGATCCCGTATTTCTCCGTGTATGCCGCTTATACCTTTAGTCTCTTCTCTAAGCCCGATCGTCGCTCTATGCGCGAACCTGCGCTCCTGTCACTCATCGCGGCGAGCCTCCTCGCCCTGCCGCTCGCTCGTAGCGCTGTCATTATTCGAGACTCTTTGTATCGTGGCGATTCCCGAGACGCGCTCTTTATGTGGTTTAAGAACATACGGCAGGTGGATGACGACGTCGCTGTCGCTGGACAACTTCAGATACCGTGGGAGCTCCTCAACTTGCCTGGCGTCGACTCGTTCGATCTCTCAAAGACTCCACTTGAGAGCCTCATCACCCGTGGCTACCGACATGTGATTATCCCAAGCTCTCACGCGTCCCTCCTCTCCCCTGCGTATGAAGTAGAGTGGAGAACGGCTGGGGATGAGGCAACGCAGCGTATTCCAAACAACCCGTCGCTCACTATCGTCAAGCCGCAAAGCTCAGCGACTATCGCCGCGGCGGAATCCCTTACCTTCGAGAATAACGGCGATCGAATTGTCTCTCTCTGCCCGCCGTCGAATGAGGAGCACTGCTGGATCAACACGAGTGTGACCCGCGCGAAGATCCCCCCGACGAAAGAGCCAACCACGCTTGAAGTAATGTCCCCCTGGCCGCGACAGCACATTAAGATCACGACTACAGATGGCGAGGAGATCGTATCGGCGCCGATTGATAAGCCGGGAGTCTGGGTAAGCATTCCCCTTCCTCCGTTGCCAACAAATGTCGTTTCGAGGGATGTGTTGATTCACGTCGGTCAGATTCACTCGCCCGCTTCTCAGGGAATCGGCAAAGACACCCGCCGCCTTGGGATGGCGATACGTCGGTAGCGCCAAAAGGAGCTCTCATCTGTCCCGCTCGCAAGCTCTCGGCTTTCATGGGGAAATTTCGCGCCCCCCTCCTCGTGGACATAGCCGTAGGGCTTGAGTATCCTGATACCATGATTATCGTAACTGGTGCCGCTGGATTTATCGGGAGCGCGTTCATCGCGAAACTAAACGCCGAAGGTGTCTCCGATATTCTGGCGGTTGACGCCGCTGACGCCCCTGGTCGCGTGAACAACCTCTCCAACAAACGCCTTCAAGCCTTTCAGGACAAGTCGGACTTTATCGCCGACGTTGAGGCGGGCAAGTTACCACAAAGCGTTACCGCCATCGTCCACATGGGCGCGTGCTCAGCCACCACAGAGAGAAATGTCGAGTATCTGCGTGTGAATAACGTCGAGTACACCAAGACACTCGCCCGCTACTGCGTTGAGCGTGGGGTCCGTTTCATCTACGCGAGCAGCGCGGCGACGTATGGCGATGGGGCGCACGGCTACTCGGATGACGAGAGCGCGATAGACGCTTTCAAGCCACTTAATCCATACGGAGACTCAAAGCAGATATTCGATCTCTGGGCGCGCGACAACGGATTCCTCGACAAGATCGTGGGCCTAAAGTTCTTCAATGTGTACGGTCCAAATGAGTATTACAAGGGAGACATGGCGAGCATCGCCTGGAAGGCCTTTAATACCATTCGCGCCACTGGCTCCTTTTCTCTCTTCAAGTCGTACCATCCTACGTACAAGGACGGCGAACAGATGAGAGACTTCGTGTATGTCAAAGATTGTTGCGACGTCATGTGGTGGCTCTTACAGAACCCATCAGTGAACGGCCTCTATAACGTCGGCTCGGGGAGAGCTCGTTCATGGAATGATCTTCTGGGCGCCGTCTTTAAGGCTATGGAGATGCCACGAAACATTCAGTACATCGAGATGCCGGACTCCCTAAAGAATCAATACCAGTATTTCACCGAAGCCCCGATGACAAAGCTCCACAACGCTGGATACACGCGCCCGATTTCATCCCTTGAAGACGGTGTTACCGACTACATTCAAAAACACCTCCTGACGGCTGACAAGCATTGGTAAACATCGATCTCAGCCGACCATCTATCTGAAAGCGCGCTGGCGGCGGAGCGATATTTCCTTTGTGGAATTGAATTGAGTCGGTACAATAAAGAGTGTGCTCATCTGTCGTAAAGCACAGTCCTCTTGATAGCTCTTAAACATCCACGCACGCGGCGCCTGCGAACACGCCGGCGCGTGCGCACAAAACGAGTCGCGTTAAATCGAGGGTTAATGCTCGTGAAGATCGGTCACCTGAGGTTCCACTATCCACAGAGTCTTTGTAAGGCTCTTTCGTTATATCTTAATTCCATCATCGCGGTCCTAGCGCTAGTTGTGATTTCCGACGCCTATGCCCAAACCCCAGAGGTGTTCCCTATCTCCACCAACGGTCTGGGTCCAACTCGCCCCGCGGTAGCGGACCTCGATCGAAATCCCGACAACGGCAAAGAGATAGTCGTGACCACGACAGATGGACACCTGCACGCTCTTAGCGCCTCAGGAGCGACCCTCTGGTCAGCAAGCACACCAAACCAATCCTGCGCGAGCGCTCCTGCGAACGACAAGCTCTACTCATCTCCTGTAATCGGCGACCTCTTTGGGACAGGAGAGCAGTACGTCGTTGTGGGATATGGCGGCTTTCGTGGCAAACCGTGCGATGGTGGTGTGGCCGCGTATCGAGGCTCGACAGGAGAGCTCGTATGGAAATTTAGTGTTAAGGAGTGGTCTCAAAAGCAACGCTTTTTCGCGTTCCGTCACGCTGTCTACGGCACACCATCACTCGCGGACGTTGACGGAGACGGCAAACTTGAGATCGGATTCGGGTCGTTTGATAGAAACGTGTACTTGCTCAACTCTAATGGCTCCGTGCGCTGGTATTACAACGCCGCCGATACCGTCTTCTCAACCCCCGCCTTCGCTAACGTCGGTGGTGACTCGAAACTTGAGATGCTCATCGGCACCGACATATCCAAGAACACCCGCATAAGACCCCCGACTCGAAACGGTGGATACCTCTATGCTTTTAAAGCTGGCGTCTCCGCGCCCCCAGGGAAAAAGTTCTTGTTTCGAAGTCGCGAGATCCAGCTATGGAGAGCCTCCTTTCCTCAGGTCATCCAGGCTTCTCCAGTTATCGCGGATATCATCCCCAGCGCTCCAGGTCTTGAAGTAGTGACTGGAGCTGGATGCTTCTTTCCTGAGGGAGCGGGTGACAGAAAAGGTAAGTTTTACAAAGTGCTCTCCGCCGCGAGCGGTCGAGTTCTCAAAACACTTCGAGTGACCGCCTGCACACCGACCACCCCAGCCGTCGGCGATGTTGATGGCGACGGTGTCAACGAGGTGGTTGTGTCGGTGAGTGGCTCATCAGCGGCGGGCGGTGATGGCACGAGTCATTTAATCGCCTGGAAACCAAGCGCCGACTCCGTGCTATGGGATATTCGACCCCGTATCGGAACGCGCTTTGACTCGATGGGCGGACACTACAACCGAGTCCCCGTCATCGCCGATATCAATCAGGATGGAATTCCTGAGGTTCTTGTCTCACACCACACGGGAATCGTCATCGTCTCTGGGCCAACCGGCGCGCAGCTCTCATGCGACTCGTCTCCATGCACCAAGCCCCTTCTCAAGGGAGATAGCGCCATGCAAGGCAGCCCAGCCGTGAGCGACACGAACGGGGATGGGATCTTGGAGATCTTGGCGCTTGGGCGATCCGGTGGGACTGCCGCTGTACTGCGCTGGAAGAACCCTCTCTGAGAGACCCAAACGATTCAAAGACGCGGAGACCAGATCCCTCTCTCCAGAAGCCCTAAGTTCGTACCAAAAACGTAATTTTCCGCCCCTTCTGAATCGTGGAGAATCGTTCCAGCCACTTACGTCATCAACCTCTCAGAAGGGGTTGAAATGCATACACTAGAAGGCAGCGCTGACGCGTTGCGATTCGAAATCGAGGTCGCAGGAGAAACGTACCGGTCTCTCGTGAGAGGGCTAAGGAGTCTTCACGCCCCGACGGTCCCCTTACGCTCGTCAAAGCGAGCGGTACGAGCCCTCGTTGAACTAGATACGCTCTCACAAACCTTCTCGATTAACACCGTGGGCGGCCATCGACTCCCACGTCCAATTCGTATCCGTACTGGAAGCAAAACCTATCAAAACGTAGCGCGCCTTATCTCTCACTCTCTGACTTCAGAGGAGAGAGAGCTTCTTCAGCAGACACTGCGAGATATTATAGCGCTCACCGCCACACCACCGCTCGAACATCTCCACATCCACCGAAACGACTTTGAGTTGATGGCCTTAGCGGAGATCCTGACGTCGGAGCGTGGCGAGAGTCTCGCGAATAAACGATCACTCTCCGCCAACATACTACTTGAGCTCGACGACTCACCCACGCTTATCGTTCCCGAGCGGGAGGAGCGGGGCATCGCCGAGACAGTCGAGCGACTCCGAACAAGCCTGCGAGTTATCTCCCCACCAAACGCTCACGTCGTGGACAACTTTGTAGAGATCACGACGACTCTCTCGCTGCGTTCCTCCACCGCCTCAGAGATAGATATTTGGGTTCACTGGGGCAGCTATGATGACTTAACGCCATCATGGCAAGATGAGCAACTAACCTCCGTCGTTGGCTCTGAGGAGGTATGTGAGGTCCCCCTCTATTTTCGGGCTCACATTCCAGTGCACGGTTGGTACGGCGCGACATTCTTCGCCCAAGTTCGCGGCAGCTCGGAACGAGTATGGATTGGCGGTCTAGGAAACCTCGACGCTCGCTTTCATATCAAGACTGACAACTCAAGCCTCATTGACGCGCAAGAAGCGCGCTTCGTCGAGTCTTACTGTGCGGCGCAACGTCTCGTCAGCCAGGCGTTGCGAGACTCTCAACTGACTCCCGACGTGCTACAAGAAGTTGAGAGCACCGCCTCTCACGCCTCTATCGCTTCTCTTGTGGAGCGAGATCTCTCATCGAGCGCGGACGAGAACACTGCCCTTTCAACGTTACTTGATCGATCAACCACAGCCGGCTGGGACAAACTTCGCCAGATACTCACATCGTCTTACGGAATTGGTGAGATCGTATTCGCGACACCCGAAGGTCCACATGCAGCCGCTGGAGGATTAGCGCAGGTCATCTCAGGTCTTCCGCCGGAGCTGTCTCGGGCTGGAATACCTGTCTCGATCATCGCGCCGCTCTACCGCCATCATAATGGCAACAAACACCCGTCAGCGGAGGAAACCCTTCAGTCTGGCGTCATGCTCGAAGGGCGTCTCGTCAAGCCTCACTATGTCGGGTCGATAACGGTTGATATTGGCCCCACGCTGTCGACTGGGACAAACCATATCCGCCGGGCGCCGTCACTACTCCCAATAAAGATCTACCTAGCGCAGAACGGTCGCACCCGCCTGTTCCTCTTAGCGAACAACTCCGCCTTCGATCGGCTGTATCAGCCCGTCTACGCTGATGAACAGCTGCGTCGCGCCATTATCCTTTCGCGCTCGGTCCTTGAGACCATCGCTACGAGTCACCTTGGGATCAGACCCTCGGTAATCATCTCTAACGATTGGCTCACCGCTTGTGTGCCTTCCTTCTTCGCGCTTGACTCGCGCTATAGAAGTGTTCCGTGGCTGACTGAGTGCACGACTCTTCACATGATCCACAACGGTGGCGCTGACTACCACGGAAGACTGCCCTGTCACAGTAACGACGAGGACCTGTGGCCACTTTTGAATCTCGCCCCTGAGCACTATTTTGGGTTTCGAGATCCTCGTCGAGGAGATCTGATCAATCTAACGATGGCGGCGGCGCGACACGCCACGGGCGGCGTTATCACCGTGAGCCAACCATACGCCCAAGAACTCTTGTCATCGCTAGGCGGAGATGGGCTTGAGGAAGTTCTTCAGGCGCGCTCATCTCAGCTTTACGGAGTGAGCAACGGAATTAACCGAAAGCAGCTAACCTCTCACCTCTCCGCTACTCTTGGCGTCGAAGCCGAGAAGATGGACCAGATAGACTCGTTGCTACAGGCGAAGAAGGCCGCTCTCGCGCGAGTTCAGTCACGCTATCGGCTCACCATCAACCCAAAAGCCACCCTGGTGAGCTTTGTGGGCAGACTAGCCGAACAGAAGGGATTGGCATTACTTTCTGGTATCGCGGTGCCCTCGTGGCATTCCACTCTCGAGGAGCTCTTATTGCGTCACGAATCGACGCAGCTAATCATCGCCGGTCCGCCGACCGCTGGCGACGAGGCCTCCGACGCGCTGCGAGCCACACTCCACTATTTACAGCGCCACTATCCTGGACGAGTGGCGGTTTCGCTGGAATACGTTCCTCACCCAGAGGCGCTTGAGATAATGCTCGCGAGCTCGCTATTTCTCATGCCTTCACGTTTTGAGCCTGGCGGCATCACGCAACTAGAAGCGCTCGCCCTGGGCACCCTTGTTGTCGGAAGAAACGTCGGTGGGATTTCGGCGACTATTGAAAATTACCGCGAGTGTTCTCAAACAGGAAACGGATTCCTCTGCGACGAATACTCCCCCACCGCCTTCGCTAATACCGCCGATTGGGCTCTTCAAACCATCAAGCGCGAAGATATCCACAGAGGACTCATCTATCGGGCGATCTCCGCCAAACACTCCTGGAGCGACAGGGCTCCGCTTTTCCTAGCGGTCCTTCAAGATGTCATCTTAGGCAGAAGCCGCTCTGAGAGGCTCTCAGTGACGGAGCGAAATCGAGAACTCCTCCAGCAGGCGACTATTCGCTAACACGTCGCCCGTGAAGCGAATATCGCTCTATCTCCCGCAATCGATCGTCCGTCATGGGATGTGACGAAAGGTAACTACCCAGACCGCTCTCCTCATGTCCCTCCGATATTTTTCGGAGCGCCTTGTGCAACGCCATCGGGTCACCGCCTCTTCGCGCCAAGGAGTCAAGCGCGAAGCGGTCCGCCTCACGTTCGTGATCGCGGGAATTTTTCGAGTCGATCAGGTTGATAGCGAGCGCCTGAAATACGCCAGGATCTCCACCGAATAGCACGAGCGTGGCGATCGAGACCGCCGATCCTCGCACCAAACTCTGCGTGCTGTGATCCAAGTGGAGATGACCCATTTCATGCGCCAGAACCGCTTCCAACTCCGCGTCATCCAGTGAAGCGACCAGTTTATCAGTCGTGATGATCGTATTAGGAAGAAGCGCCATCGCGTTCGCCGCCTCTTTATCTCCATGACCCATGCGACGGGTCATTACGATCGGCATTAGTGGAAGGGTCACAATAGATTGCAGTCCTTCCACCAGTCTCCTTGGTCGCGCCTGCTGCTCTTCGCTCAGCCCCGTTGGCATAAACATCACTTTATCAAGAAACGTGAGCCCCTGAGATCCTATCTCCCGTTTCACGGCGATCGGAATCCGCGGAGCGATGTTTTTAGCGAGAAGCGGCAGTCCATAGATATATGAGGCGGCCGATACGCCAATCGCGACTAGCACCACTGAAAGGACCGATATGGGGCGATTTTCGATCCCCTCTACCAAGCGTGTGAGCCGTGGGACACCCACCCCGAACACTGCCCGTGAGCGAGCATCCGTCGCCACATGAAGTTCAGCGCCATCCTTTAAGCGCAGCACGATAGGGGAATTACCAACTGGCCTAATCGTCGCGTATTCCCTCGCCGAAATTCTTCGCGGATCGTTAGAGCCACAATCGAGGAGGAGATCCCCGCCGCTCTCTCGAACGCACCGCGTCCGCTCGCCTCGTGATGACACGCCATCAAAAAACAGCCCCTCGAACTGCTCTCCATCCTTATCCGTTGTCACCGAGCGTCTCGTCAAAAGCCAAAATCGATATCAAGATCGTAGGAGTCCGCTGCCTGCTCTCCCAGCGAACGAATCTCCGCCCGCCTCTCCCCCACGAAGTCATCTAAGCTTTGACTTCCAATAACAGCAAGATCCTCGAGGAGAAATCGGCGAACCCTGACAACACACCAGGGCGTCGCCAAGCCCAGCGTTACCGAGCGCAACAACGTGTTTGTGATAGCGATGACGAGGTAGCGCTTCATGGAGGGCTTCCAGCTAACCGAGAACGCGCCGATACTAGTCCCGTCCCAGACACGATGCGCCACCCCGAGTCGGATATAGCCCGGCGCGCAAACGATCGCCCCGATCCCCGAAGCTACGAGCGAGATCGAGATCACTAATCGAGGCAAGCTCAGGAGCGACAGATCCCCCGACTCCAGCGCGGCCGATGAAATTCCAGCGACAACGACGCCGCACGTCGTCAGAACCACTCCCACGAAGAATACGATAGCCGCACCGCCATACACTCGGTACACCTGCCCGAACGTAACGTGACTCTGAAATGGGGTGACTCCATACTGAAGATTGTTAACGGCGTATCGCTTCGAGGATAACTGCGCCCACGGCGCTAGTAACCAGAGCGTCAGAACCGCGGCGGCCTTGGGCAACACGCAGCTCGTGAACGCCCCGCCCGCGGTACCAGTGAAGTGGAATGAGAGATTACGATAACTCGTATAACGAGCCCGAAATCGAAGCGCTGCGGCTAGCACCCACGGCCATCCAAGGGCTAGCAGTGGGAAGACCACCAAGACCCACAGACCGGGAATGGCGCGCGCGACGGCGATAACGATAAACGCCCCGATAAGAACCATCCTTCCTTTGAATATTTTCCATGGGTCGGCGGTATACTCGAACTGCACGCCCGCCAGTTCAGTATGGCTAGTCAGATATCGCTCGCGACGCACTTTAGCCCATGGAGAGTAGAGTCCAAGCGTGATGACGGTGAGCGCCACATTCACTATCCAGATGCTGAAATATTCAAGGGCTGACCCATTGAATGAAAAAGAGTGTCGTGCTGTCTTTCTCGACGCCTCGTCTGGCGGACTGACAGGCGGCTGTGGAGGTGATTGCGTGTCTACCATACCGTGATATCCTCGGATCGTCGCGAGTTTAGCTTGATAGCTCAATGGCATATTTTATCCGCGAGGAATTAATGACGCTTAAACATTCAGGTCTTAGGATTCGCGCGCGCGTAATCCACGCCGTCTTTACCGCTCTCTTTCTGATTACCCCTCAAGACTGGCTGGCGGCTGAGCAGGCGAAGGTACTCTCGGTTTCTGACGGAGATACGGTCGTACTGCAGGTAGGGCGTGATCGCGAACGCGTGCGTCTTATCGGTATCGATACCCCGGAGAGTCATCCTAATAAGCGCGCCGAAAAGCAAGCCACGCGGAACCACCAGGATATCCGCTCAATTATTGAGCAAGGGAAGAGAGCGGCCCAATTCACCCGAAATCTCCTTCCAGACGGCACTTCTGTGCGGGTCGAATACGACGTTGAAAGACGCGACCATTACGGCAGGCTGCTAAGCTACCTTTGGCTGGCGAATGGCGAGATGCTTAATGAGGCGATTATTAAAGGTGGCTACGCCTATCCACTGACGATCGCGCCAAATGTCAGGTATCAAGAACGATTCCTCAAAGCGTTTCAGGAAGCCAGAAACGCCAAGCGCGGCCTATGGGCTCAGTAGCCGGACACTAACCTCTACCGTGATAGATGAACACTTGGACCATATCAAACACTAGTTGCTCTCGTGGTAAGAACACCGTTGTTATGGTACTATTATAGTCGAAATTATTGGATTCTTTAGTATTAAACCGTAATCCTAGGCACTATGCACCAATCACCGCACGCAGCCCCCATTGATGAGACCAAGGTCGTAGTAAAGGTAAGCGGTATGCACTGCACAAACTGCGCCCTCTCACTCGAAAAACACCTGCTCAGAGTCGGGGTGCATGCTCCAAACGTCGATTTCGCGACAGGTCGCACAAGCTTCACGCTGCATGACTCACAGCGCCTTCCAGAGATCGTCAAGAGTATCTCGAACCTGGGCTATGCGGTCGATGAATCCACTACCGCACGCTCCCACGCGCACGACCATAACGGACTACAAACAAAGACGGCGATCTCCGCCGTTCTGACCATTCCACTCCTGGCCGCGATGTTCTTGCCGCACTCCCCTCTGCACGATCCAACGATACAGTTTTATCTCGCCACTCCAGTATTCCTCATTGGCGCGCATCACTTCGGTCTGAGCGCCATTCGCTCGCTAAGGGCGGGCGTGGCGAACATGGATGTTCTCATAGCGATCGGAATCCTCGCGGGATATGCGGCAAGCGTCATCAGCCTGTTTCAGGGGCTATCCCACGAGACGATATTTTTTGAGGCGACTGCGTCGATCGTTACCTTCGTGCTCATCGGTAACGTGCTCGAGGAACGCGCGGTTCGAAAGACAACCTCCGCTATTGAGAATCTATCAGCGCTCCAACCGGAAGAGGCCACCAGATTGGTGTCTACATCAAACGGTTCGTACGCCTCTGAGGTCGTGTCCGTGGCGGCCTTGTCAGTGGGTGATCTTCTCCAAGTGAACACCGGCGATCGTGTTCCAGCCGACAGCGCCATCGAACAAGGAAGCTTATCGTGCGACGAATCGATGCTTACCGGGGAATCACTCCCCGTAGAGCGAGCTGAGGGAGAGCGCCTCATCGGCGGCTCTATCGCCGTTGGAGGCTCCGCGGTTGTTCGCGTCACTGCTGTGGGCGCTGAGTCAACGCTGGCGTCTATCGTGCGTCTCGTGCAAGAGGCTCAGCAGAGGAAGCCCTCCATTCAACGACTCGGTGACGCCGTGAGCGCCGTGTTCGTGCCCGGGGTAATCGTAATTAGCGTCATTATCCTAGGGCTCGGGATCTTCGTTTTCAATTTATCGATCGCTCAGGCTATTGTGCGCGCTCTCGCGATAGCGGTCGTAGCCTGCCCATGCGCGATGGGTTTAGCGACCCCGACCGCGATAATGGTCGCGCTTGGACGCGCCGCGACATCGGGATTCCTCATTCGCGGTGGTGACACACTTGAGCGTCTCGCGAAGATAAAGCACATCGCCTTTGACAAGACAGGCACACTGACTCGCGGCGCGTTAACGATAGGGCACCTCTCTACGCACAACGGGGTGTCCGAGACCGAGGCTAAGTCCGCGCTCGCCGCGCTTCAGCTCGGATCGTCTCACCCGATCGCGAAAGCCATCGTTAGCGCCTACAAAGAGTTCCAAGGATCTCTCTCACTCAAGGAGATCTCAGAAACTCGCGGCATCGGAATTGAGGGGGTCGATTCTCACGGCGCGCGTTACGTATGTGGAGGAAAGCGAGTCGCCGCTCGATTCGGTGTCTCCTCCTTAGATGACCTCGTTCTCGTCAAAGACGGCACTCTCATCGCCTCCCTTTCCCTTCACGACGAACTACGCCCTGAAGCGGTAGCTGTTATTAAAAAGCTAAAGGCTCTCGGTATTTCCGTTTCCATGATAAGCGGAGATCAGGCTCAAAAGTGCGCCGAGGCCGCCGCCGAACTCGGGATCACCGACGTGCACGCGGAGAAGCTCCCCGAGGAAAAGCTTGCGGTGATCCGAGAGCTCCAGTCACACGCGCCGATCGCGTACGTAGGCGACGGCATCAACGACGCCCCGACCCTCGCGGAAGCGTCAGTTGGCGTGTCACTCAGCTCAGCGTCAGATGTTGCTCGGCACTCCGCCCAGGTCGTACTCACGGGAAACACGCTATCAGCCCTTCCCGCGACCATCTCGCTGGCGCGACTGACTGTGCAGACGATTAAACAAAACCTCTTCTGGGCTTTCTTCTACAATCTAACCGCGATCCCACTCGCCGCCCTGGGCTATATCGCGCCACTAGCCGGAGCGCTTATGATGACCGCGTCGGATGTCGTGATCGTGGCGAACTCGCTGCAGATAAAGCTACGGAAGTTGCGAGGAGCTTAATCCTCCGAGACCTTGTCGCCTTTTACAAGCGACCCTCAACAGCTCGTTTATGAGAGGATGAGAGCTCCCTTTGAGCGCTCTAGCTTGAGGCACAAAAAGCGTGCCTATGAAAAAGGGATGAACAGGCAGTTCCGTTATTCGCAATTGCCCTTCGTAATCATAGCCGACAAACCTTAGAGGTGAATCAGCGAAAATGGGCGCGTAGCGCGGCGCTAGTCCAAACGAACAATAAAACTTCTCTTCGCTTCCGGCGGCTTGATAAATCTCACCTACCTGACTATCCCTCAGAATCGATACCGGAGCCTCCAATCCCCTCAATGAGCACTGAAGAGGGGCAATTATGTGCTCCTTAAGCCCTGAATCAAACTCCGCGTGACCCACCTCTTTCAACCCCAGCACATTGCGCGCGTATTCGATTATCATGAACTGGAAGCCGCCGCACATCGCTAGTGTCGGGATTTTTCCTTCTCTCGCCATGCGCAAGGCGTCAAGAACAGCGGATTGGTCCTCATATACGCCAGTGGCGACTATCAGCGCGTCAAAGGAACTGATATCGCTAGTCGACAACTCACGGGTAGATATCCACTGAGTTTCGACATCAATTCCCATCTCCGCCGTCGCCAACGGTATACACATGTCCGTCGCTTTGTGCGATTCGTATTGAGGGTTATGATCACCGACTATTACCAGCTGAATCATCTTCCACACCCTCACAAAAAATTACGTCCCTACGTTTAATACTTGGCGAGGCGCAGCGTGGCGAACTGTCCTTGCCTTAAAGATACCTTACTGAGGCTCGCCGATCATCGGCAGACCTCATTTTCTGAACTCTACCCTGCCTCGTTGGAGCGAACTAAACAAAGTCGTAGAAATATGCGGGAGGATCAAGATTCGCAAAATTACAGCGTCAAGATATCGGACGCGCTACTACCCTTCCTTCAAACGCCGCAGCAGCCTGCGATTCTGAGTGTTCGGCCTCTCCTCTGGCGCGTCGACCCGCGAGAGCTTGCGCATCTCAGCGGCCTCCTCTCGCGCCATCCTGCTTTTATCTGACTCGGTATATAACGTCTGCGCGATCGCAGCCGAAACCCGTTGCGAAACAAGTCGCTCTACGGTGATAAGATATTCACCGCGTTCAGTGCGGATTCGCAGAAGCTGCCCCACCGCGACTTTCCGACTCGGCTTGGCTTGGATGTCATCGACAAACACTCGCCCCGCCTCAATCGCGTCGTGAGCGAGGGATCGAGTCTTGTAAAAGCGCGCCGCCCAGAGCCACTTATCAATCCTCACGCCATCATCTTTTTCAGAGTTCACTTCGCGCTCTTTCATTTGTCCCCACTCACGCCCTTAGGCGCTCTACACGCCATGAAATACGTATGCCTCATCATTCGAAAACATGAAAGATTTCCAGGAAGGGGGCAGGACTTCGAGCAATAGCAGTCAGCAGAGACTGGCGGATAGCCCCCGGCAGAAGCGGTTGCCGCTTAACAATTTGAATTTGCAGAGCTTTCAATCCCTAATCGCGTTCAATTCCTCAAAAGCACCTTTTGAGGCACACTCTCCATATCTCTGGTGCGCACTATGTTTCAACGAATCTCCCCTCCTGATCCCTTACGCCAGCTCTCCCTTTCAGAGCCTGCGCATATCTCCACAATGCGTACGATTATCGATCAGGGTCTCCTGTCGCCCCTTTCAGCTCCCCTCTCAGCATCTCTGACCGATGGCATCCATGCTGAGAGCCTCTCGCGGGCGCAGTCTATCATTGGCGGGTATCTTCAACTATTTGGTTCATCGAAAGAGACCAAGCGCTGCGAAGAGCTGATCCTGTCCGAAATGCGGGAGACTCAGGGGAATTTTAGGCTCGCGCTGCCACCCGAACCTTGCAGACACACCCCGATCTCACCCCATAATCCGACGATAGAGATGCGTCCGATCGGCGCTCTTGGATGGAGGCTCCTCGTCGGTGATGGTATTGAGCAGCCGGAAGTGTTGCGCCGCATAGGAGCGCAGTCTCTTCATGTGGGTGAACGACTCGCGTTCCCGTTATCTCCCATCCCCAACATGGGTGGCTCGTCTGGCTTCTCCGCGATCGCCGCCATTCATGCACTCAAGAGCTCACCACTTCTATCCAATAAGCTCCAGCAGTCAAGTGAGCCGATTGTCGATGGGCTAATGGTTATAACCGATCATGGGCGGCACAGAATATCGTGTGGTCTCGGTTTTTGGGTGGATATGGATGTTTTACATCGTGATGGTCACTATGCGTTCGGCCCAAAACTTTATCCGACTCTACCACAGCACAGAGAGCAACTTTACGTCGATATAAGGTCACTTACTGACGCCAATACTGCAGCGGTCTATGTAGACGCTCCATCTATCGGCACCAGGGAACTGATCGACGACATCAAGCGCATCATGACGGACCACTTCTCTCGGCGCTCACCACAACGGAAGACAAAAATCTCAGAGATCACACAGCCCTGAGACCGTCGCTAGAGCGTGAGAGTCGCGGCCCACCACATCTCTGTTGGAATACCGCTAGAAATGTAGTTTAACTGAGACAAGCAGCGAGTGTTCGTTTAAAACCAAGGCTACTACTAGAGTAGTGAGAGCCGCCCGAAGTCTGCCACGGCGCGTTTCATAATGACGGAAGAACAGCGCGATGAGCGCCCGTGCTCACCCACAGGAAAGCCTGCCCATGCCAATAAACACAGTCACAAAACAACTCTTAAAGAAGAGGGCGTTCTCGATCGTGAGCGTCGCGAAAACTATACACCAGGCGATCTCCTTCAGCTGTTGTCTCCTTGGCTGTACCGTGACGGGCTCGGTTTTTCTTTTACTCTCAGATGCTCGGGCTCAGAGCTCGCCCACTTCTGCCACCTCCTCTGATTCCTCGTCAGAAGAGAAAAAGCCGTTCGATCTCGGTAAAGAGCTTGAGCAACTCGGCAGAATCTACAAAAACGACAAAGACGACATCCTTCAAGAGCTGTGGCTCCTCGGCCGCTATCAAGGTCAATACCACTGGACCGAGGCGACTACTGGCGAAGACGATTCCTACGAGACGCGACGATTCCGACTCGGAAGCCAAGCGAAACTATTCCAAAAGCTTACCCTTCACGCGCAGATGGTAAGTGGTAGCGATGTTAGCCCCTTTTACAACGGCTTTACGGAGCTCTGGGCACAGTGGGCATTCTCTCCACAGTTTGCTCTCACAATAGGCCAGCAAAAGAACCGATTTACCCATGACCGAAACGTCTCGAGTAGATACTTAAACTACCTCGAGCGCGCCATGCTGACCAATATGTTTGGGGCTGACTATACTCCGGCGATTACGATCCAAGGCACGCTCGACAAATTCACGTACTATACGGGCTTCTTCACCAACGCGACCGGACAGAATATGGGAGAAGCCTTCACAGATTTTGATTCCGGGTATTCCTACATCGCGCAAGGCTACTATGACCTAGGTCGGCGGGGTGTCTTCGACGACGTTACGTTGTACGGCTCGTATGTCCACAGTGATTACAATGATAATGCCACCAATCTGAATTACTTCGATAACGGGATATCCGCCGCCGTTATCGTGATGAAGGGTCATTTCGCGACCGTGGCCGAACTCACGACAGGCCAGGGAAATGAGAAGGGTAACGCCACTGGTATCAACCTCCAACCAAGCTACTTCCTCAACAGGCAGTGGCAACTGGCGGGTCGTTACCAATTAGCGGGCTCAAACGGCGATGAAGGACTAAAACCACAGAGACGCTATGAGTCGAAAGCGGGCTTCGAGAAAGGCGATCTCTATCACGCTGGCTACGCGGGCATCAATTACTACATCGCCGAACATCGCCTCAAATTGATGCAAGGTGTTGAGTACGCCAATATGAGTGGGCAAGAGGCGTGGACAGCGATCTTCATGGTTCGTTTTTACTTTGGACCGCATTCAGGTGGCGCGTTTCCTATGAACAAGATCCTGCCGCTAGACCATGACTAACGCGGTAGATCTCTTACTGATGGATTCAGAAAACAAGCGCTAACTCACGGCGGACCATCGTGACGAGTTCAAGTATTAGTTCCATCCCTACCCTACTCGCCGCGCTCATACAAAACTAACACTCCCAAGGCTTAAAAAGACAAGCACAAGCTATCAAGCACCTAAGTTTGATGATAGTCGAACCTGCGTTGCTTGGTGTGCTTTTTTTCGAGAGTAAAAACCTAGGTGGCTAGATCGCGCAATTAAATGGCTCCCTCCAAGAGAGGATCACTTCTACACACTTCTTATACGCGGCGCCCTTCTCGTCAAATGTATCGACGACGCGAATCAGTCAAGCAGAGAGGAAACGATCAAGAGACTTAAAGAGGTGGAGCACGAGGCGAACCGCGTTATCGTGGAGGTCTACCAGGAACTAAATCGGACGTTCGTCACACCCCTTGATCGCTCGGATATCTACGAGCTCGGTTCTGAGCTTGAGAGCATTACCGACGCCGTTTACTCTACGGCGCTACAGATAATCCTGCACGCCATGGATGATGTTCCCAAGGGAAGTCGAGAGCTCGCGTCGCTTGTTGATCAAGCGTGCAAGAGATCTTAGAGGCGGTAAGCCATCTGCAGAGCAAGACCAGCCACCTCGATATTCGCAAGCGGTGTAAGAGTATCAAGAGCCTCGAGGGCCAAGGAGACGTGATTTTCTGCGCGCGAATAGCGGAGATGTTCAAGCACGAGTCAGACGCCATTCGCCTGCTCAAGCACAAAGAGTTTCTCGAGGGGCTCGAAGGCAGCCTCGATCTTTGTGACGATGTTGGAAACGTTCTCTCTACCGTGGTTATCAAGAACTCATAGGGTCATAGGTTAGTATGTCCACCTCAATGCTTCTTGGACTCGTCATAGCGGTAATTATCGTAGCGCTGATTTTCGATTTTATTAATGGATTTCACGACACAACCAACGCGATAGCCACGGTAGTCAGCACCGGGGTGCTTCCGTTGCGCACCGCGATCTACCTCGCCGCGATCCTGAACTTTGCGGGAGCTTTTACCGGAACAGCGGTCGCCAGCACCATCGGCAAAGGAATTATCACGCCTGACAGCATTACTCTCGTGGTGGTATTCTCAGCTCTGGTGGGAGCGATATTCTGGAACCTCTTCACCTGGTACTTCGGCATCCCCTCATCGAGCTCTCACGCGATGGTTGGTGGACTCATCGGCGCGGGAATCGCGCATAGCGGAACTTCATCGATACAGGGACAGGGACTGACAAAGATAATTAGTAGTCTCGTGATAAGTCCGGTGCTGGGAATGCTCGTGGCTTTTACGCTCATGATAGCCATCTACTGGGTATTTAGGCGGGCCGCGCCCGCGGGTACAGCGCCTCTCTTTCGACGACTTCAAATGCTCTCGGCTGGCTTCATGGCGCTCTCACATGGAAGCAATGATGCCCAGAAAACGATGGGAGTTATAACGATGTCGCTCGTGGCTGCCGGATACCTCGTAGCACCCGAAGCCGGCAAGATCTCGGTACCTCTCTGGGTGGTGATCGCGAGCGCCGTCGCTATGGGACTAGGAACCGCCGCAGGCGGAGTGCGAATAATCAAGACACTTGGAACCAAGATCATCGACCTAAAACCGATGCATGGATTCGCTGCCGAAACTACCGCCGCCACAGTCATCTTCACCGCGTCCCACTTTGGGTTACCCGTATCGACAACCCACTGCATCAGCGGCTCCATCCTCGGTGTTGGCGCGAGCCAAAGCGTTTCAGCGGTTCGCTGGGGTATCACAACTCGCACATCCTTTGGGCATGGGTACTGACGATTCCCGTCAGCGCCCTCAGTGCCTTCCTCATGTACTGGCCAACAAGCCTCCTCACCGGGGCACAATAACTCGTGCACGAGCCAGCGCTCGTCGCCAGCGCTCGTCTCAGTGACCGCGCGAAGGACTACGGCGTCAGTAAATTCAGTAGGTTACGCGCACCACTACATCCCCGCATGGATTACCCGCCAGAGCCAGGATATAGTGTGCTGATATGTCGACACCCGCCCGCAAACAGACAGAGTGCGTAGCAAACGAGTTGGACCACAGCGATGTGATCTACGGTAGGTCCATCATTCGAGATGAGATCGCGGCGCTTACAGCGGTCGCTGAGCACCTTGATGATCGCTTTTCGGCAGCGGTTGAGTCGATGCTCTCCCTCAAGCCAGGTGCGCGCATAGTCGTCTCGGGCATGGGGAAGGCCGGTTTCGTGGGAATGAAGATATCAGCGACGCTGTCCAGCATCGGCTTTCCAAGCTTCTTTCTCCATCCGGCGGACGCGATTCACGGCGATCTCGGTCGCTTTACGAAGGATGACTTGGCGTTACTGCTTTCGAACTCGGGCGAAACCGGCGAGATTATAAGACTCCTTCCCGTTTTAAAGCAGTTGGGCGCTCATGTCGTTTCTATTACTCGCAGCAAGAGCTCGACATTAGCGACCCACAGCGACACCGTCATTGAAACAGGCGTATTCCCAGAGGCAGGCCCCCTGGGGCTCGCCCCGACGACAAGCACGACCGTTATGCTCGCTCTCGGTGACGCGCTCGCCATGGCCCTCGTAAAGCGACGCGGATTCTCACGCGAGGAGTTCGCCGTATTTCACCCAGGTGGAGACCTCGGTCGATCGCTCATGCTCGTCTCCGAGATGATGCGCTCGGGAGACAGCCACTGCGTCGTACATCATTCAACTATCACCAAAAAAGCCCTCCACGCCATCACCGAGACCAAGGGACGCCCAGGCGCGTGCGCTGTGGTGGATGATAATGGGGTGATCGTCGGTGTCTTCACAGACGGCAACCTACGACGATATCTCGAGGGAGACTCGGCGGACTTCCTTGAGAAACCAATAGGCTCAATATGTTCTCGTAACCCGATCACTATTCGCCCAGAGCGGCTCGCCCAAGAAGCGTGCAGAATCATACAAGAACGTCAGATCGATCAGCTGATTGTGGTCAATGACCAGAATATCCCCGTGGGTTTAGTCGACATCCAGGACTTGCTGGCGTTCGGCATGATTCGACCGAATCGATAATTTCTCCGATTGCGGATTTCGGTGTACTATAGGGGCGGTTTCGCGAGGAACCACTGAGCAAACGAATACACTCCGAGGATGCGCGATGTATCTGATCGCCTTAAAAATGCTGATCGGAAACCGAGGCAAGTTCTACGCCATGATCTTCGGCGTCGCTCTTACCTCCCTGATTATCACTCAGCAGTCCTCTATTTTTTTAGGATTGATGTCGCGCACCGTCGGATTCATCTTCGACACACCGCAGCCTGACTTATGGGTCATGGATCCCAAGGTTCAATTTGTGGACGACATAAAGCCCCTTCAGGACACCAAGCTCTTTCAAGTGCGGGGGGTTGAGGGTATCGAGTGGGCTGTACCGCTCTACAAGGGCGCGCTTCGGGCTCGACTGCCTAACGGAACATTTCAAACCTGTAACGTCATTGGGCTTGATGACGCGACGCTCGTGGCGGGTCCACCAACGATGCTACAAGGCGCCCTCGCCGACCTGCGACGCGCCGACGCTGTCATCGTTGATGAAGCGGGCGCCAACGGAAAGCTCGCGAAGCCAGGTCCTACGCCGCAGTCTCCCAAAATCCCTCTTCGCGTCGGTGACGTGCTCGAGCTCAATGATAACCGCGCTGTCGTAGTTGGGATCGCTCGAGCCACTCGCACGTTTCAATCCCAACCGGTCATTTACACGACGTACTCTCGCGCGATGAGATTCGCTCCTCGCGAGCGCAAGCTCCTCTCATTCGTGCTCGCCAAAGTAAAACCGGGCTACGATTTCAAAGAGGTCACCAAGCGACTTCGGGAGCAAACTGGGCTAGCGGCCTACAAGAGCGACGAGTTCAAGGGAATCACGATTCGTTATTTTATGAAAAACACCGGTATACCCATTAACTTCGGCATGGCCGTAGGCCTTGGCTTCCTGGTCGGTGTGGCAATCGTAGGGCAAACATTTTTTAGCTTTATCGTCGATAATATGCGCTATCTCGGGATCCTCAAGGCGATGGGAGCGAGCAACCGACTACTATTTCATATGATCCTCTTACAAACCGTGCTCGTGGGTGCTATCGGGTCTGGCCTCGGGATGGGTATCGCATCGCTTACGAGCATCCTCTCAAAGAACTCAGAGCTGGCCTTCTACCTTCCTTGGCAGGTACCGGTAATTACGGTGTTAGCGACATCTCTTATTACGCTCATAACAACAGTCTTTAGCTTACGCAAAGTGCTGCGCTTAGAGCCCGCGATAGTTTTTAAGGGGTAAAATGGAACCAGCTATCGTTTGTCGCGCCCTCACGAAGAGCTACCATACGGGCGGCACCATCACACCAGCACTCAGGGGAATTGACATCTCCATCAACGCCGGCGAGCTGTTCATGCTTGTTGGCCCTTCCGGCTGCGGAAAGACGACGCTGATATCAGTCATCGCGGGAATCCTCGATAGTGACGGCGGAGAGTGTCGTCTCTTTGGCACTAACTTACAGGGGATGGATGATAATGAGCGTACGCTCTATAGGGGACGAAACGTAGGCTTCGTGTTTCAATCATACAACCTGATTCCATCCCTCACTTCAGCGGAGAACGTGGCGATTCCCCTTCTCCTGCTTGGCGCGACGCGAGCCGACGCGGTTAGCAAGGCCCGCGCGATGTTAGAGCGGGTGGGTTTGGGGGCCAAGTCAGAGGCTAACCCCACTCAACTATCCGGTGGCCAGCAACAACGCGTCGCCATCGCCCGCGCTCTTGTGCACAACCCAAAATTAATCGTGTGTGACGAACCCACGAGCGCTCTCGATCACACCACTGGTGGTGAGATTATGGAGCTATTTAGACACGAGGCTCTTAACGGCAATCGAACGCTCGTCATCGTGACACATGACGCTCGAATCTTTCATTACGCGGATCGGATAGCGCGCATGGACGACGGAAGAATTATGCAAGTCGCTCAAGATAGCGCCGATCTCCAGATGGAACCCACTCACACCTGATATCGAACTAGACACACGGACACGTTATGAACAGATTCCTCATCCTCCCCTTCCTCGCGATTGTCGGCATCATATTTGTCATACGAACTGTCATCGCGGGAAGCGTCCCAGCCCCAGTGGCCGCGCCTGTTGTTGAGCCGCCACAGCCTCCGTATCCGATATTCGTGGCTGGCTCCGGCATTATTGAGGCGAGCTCGGAGAACATATCGATAGCTTCTCCATTAGGCGGCGTCATTAAAGAGGTATTCGTCAAGGCGGGCGATCCTGTTGTGACTGGACAGGCGCTCTTTCAGCTCGACGACCGCGACATCAAGGCTGAGATTGAGGTTCGCGCCGCCCAAGTCGAGAAAGCCAAGGCCGCCCTTGAGGACACCAAAACACAACTCTCAATCTACAAGGGTGTTAACGACGCTCGAGCTATCATGAAAGGAGAGTTGCTCAAACGAGAGAGCGCCGTATCCGTAGCGGCGGCCGGCCTCACCGAGGCGCAGGCGCTTCTCTCGGCTGCTAACACAACGCTAGAACGGATGACAGTTCGCTCGACGATTAACGGCGAGATCCTTCAGTCCAAGGCTCGAATCGGTGAGTTTGCGTCCGCGCAAGCACTAGCCACTCCGCTCATGATCATCGGCACCGTCAATCCCCTCGCCGTGCGAGTAGACATCGACGAGAATGACGCGTGGCGCGTGCAACAAGGAGCGCCAGCAACCGCTATCGTCCGCGGCAACACCTCAATTTCATTTTCGTTGACGTTCAAGAGATTCGAACCGTACGTCGTGCCTAAACGCTCACTAACAGGAGAGAGCTTTGAGCGCGTGGACACGAGAGTGCTCCAAGTTCTCTTCTCGTTCGATAGAGGCTCCCTACCTCTTTACGTTGGACAGTTGGTGGATGTTTACATCAAGAGCGAGAAGAGCCTGAAGTAGCTCAAACTCCCGACTTGCTCAGCAAAACTCGCGAATAGTAAGCTTTCCGCATGAACCATCTCCCTTCCCAATTGCTGCGCATCGGCGCGTCCTTGGTATTTTCACTGGTTGCTATCGGGCTATTCACGAAGCGGCGGCCGTTTCTAATCGTGATGACTATTCTTCGGAGCTATGCCTCCGCTCTGACGGCTCGAGGCGCTCTTGGACGCGAATGGTTTTTTTACGCGGCGTCAATTCTTGTAATCGTAAAGACCAGCATCGACGTGTACGGAGACTCGCGAGGGGTCTTTTCGCGTGTGATATCATTTTGGCTTACCGGCGCCCCAGAGTCACTCGACGACCTGAGGAGACTCCTCCCCTATGTGCTTTGGGCGATACCTTTTATCTGGCTAGGACTTGGATTATGCGTCATGCGCCTGCGTGACGCGGGGCTACCTCGGATTTTCGCCCCTCTTTTCTTCGTGCCCGCGATTAACATCCTCTTTTTCATCGCCTGCCTCATTCTCCCATCAGCTCGTACTCAGCAGGACAACCGATTGGAATCGACAACAAAAGGAATAGTCGCTCGGCTCGTTCCAGATTCGAAACTCGGGATCGCCGGTTTTTCAGTTCTTGTCTGCTCATTGATCGGTGTCCTCGGCGTCCTCTTCGGTGCCTACGGCTTCGGCAATTACGGAGCGCCCCTATTTCTGGGCCTTCCTTTCTTTATGGGGTTTCTCTCTTCCTTGCTGTACGGGGCGCGAGAGCCACGCACGATTCGCGAGTGCACAGGCATCGCGCTCCTAGCCATATGTGTCACCGCCCTGGCCTTAGTTTGTTTTCTGATCGAGGGACTTCTCTGCATTGCGGCTCTATTCCCGATCGCCTGCGTATGTTGTGTCATCGGGGCCTGCGTTGGGTTCGGCGTTCAAAAACTGCCTCCCGGAAGGAGAAACGGCCTTCAATCATCTCTTCTATGTGGGTTGGCGCTTGTCGTTGGAGCCACTCTTCCCGTTGATGACTCACGAACTCTATCGAGCCAGACGACTATTCGAATAAACCGACAACCAGCCGATGTATGGCGTCATGTGGTCGCGTTCTCTGAGATCGATCCTCCCAAAGAGTGGCTCTTTCTCCAAGGCGTAGCATATCCGATGCGCGCTCGCATCGAGGGCACCGGCGTTGGGGCGATACGCTACTGCGAGTTCTCCACAGGTCCCTTCGTTGAGCCGATCACGGTCTGGAACGAACCACACGAACTCCGATTCACAGTAACAGAGACACCTCCCGCGCTTACCGAGTGGAATCCACTGGGAACGGTCATCGCGCCACATCTAAAGGGCTATTTTCAGTCTTTGGGTGGACAGTTTCTCCTTACGGAGGTCGTCCCAGGCGTTACGGAAATCAGGGCGACCACCTGGTATACTCATAAAGTCGCCCCAGTTTGGTATTGGTCGCTAATTAGCGATCCTATCCTTCACCTCATTCACACTCGGGTGCTTGAGCACATCAAAGCCGCTGCCGAGTCGCGATAATCATTCGGATTCACTGACTCACGACTCGTAAAGTCTCGCCAACGGCGCCCAACTACGAGTTATTCGTAGCATACTCCTACACGCCCTCTGCTCGATTCGTACGAACAATATCCGATCCGATCAGAAGCAATCTCAACGCCATCGCTGACTACAGGTAAGAGACACCCTGGGTGCGGTGCGAGTTTCTCGCATGACACACCCGGAAGACGAGAAACTGAGCGGGTGAAACAAAGCCCGCCACTTAAGAGACAGAGAGACGGCAGTATGAAAAGAGGTTTGGTTCGTTTCATCGCGGTAGCGACAGTAGTTCTCAGCAGTCAAGCGAACGCTCAGCAGTGCAGCGATTACATCGACAACGACGGTGACGGAAAGATCGACGCGCTCGTAGAGCTCAATCCAGCAAATGGCGCCCGATTTTCAGTTGGTGGTACGGGCGACCCTGGCGCGGTTCGCGCGGCGGTTGACGCCGCTATTGTCGCCAAGAGATTCCCGTTCGCGCGGCCTACTCGGGATGCCCTTGTTAGATCTGATTCAGCTTCGTGGTCGAACTCAGGGACAACTGACAGTGGCGCTGCGGATATAGCCACGCTGTCTCGAGTGTGTCGAATCCTTGGATATCGCGACTACGTGTCGTCAACGTGCCGTGACGGTGAGCGCAGTGGTCGCTACCCCCGCGGAAAATGCAACTTCCATTCCCCTGGAAATAACATCATGTGGCGGTTTCGGAACAACACGTTCGCCGCGGAAAGCGCTAATCCAAAGTATGGAAAGACATGGATAGCGTCTATCACATGCGTTAACCAGCTTCCAGCGTGCAGCGACGGATGGGACAACGACGGAGACGGTCTCGTTGATCGCGCGGATCCGGGATGTGCCTCAGATATGGACAATAGCGAGAAGACCCATGATCCAGCATGCACTACGCCAACGACCCCATCCGAGTCAGAGCAGTGCAAAAATCGAATCGATGACGACAAGGACGGCGCGATCGATATGCTTGACCCAGGCTGCAGCAGCCCAGAGGATAACAATGAAGCTGATGGCACAGCTCAATGTCAGAACAATAAAGATGATGACCAGGATGGTTTGGTTGATATGAAAGATCCGGGATGCTCCACGCCGCAAGATAATAACGAAGCTGATGGAACGTCTCAGTGTCAGAACACCAAGGACGATGACGAGGATGGCCTTATCGACATGAAGGACCCTGGTTGCTCCACGCCACAGGACAGCAATGAGGCTGATGAGTCAACATCGCTCTCTGTCGGAGTTGAGTGCGTGACAAACAACACAGACGGCTCGAAGACGGCTTACTTCAGCTACAACAACACCACGGGTAAGGACGCGACGGTGAAAACCGACGCGACTCTTGGCACGGTCAATCAGTTCGTGACAACCGGTGTATCGGTACCTCCTCCAACCATGTTTAAGGCTGGCAGCTCGAAGGGATCCGTCGTAGCGACCTTCACGGGAGATTCTCTCACATGGGCCGTTCGAGCCGAAAAGAGCGCCTTGTCAAAGGCTACTGCCTCCGCGGCAACCCCAGTGTGCGCGCCTCTGACCCTCAAAGCGGAGTGCCGCAGCTATCAGAATGGAGTCTTAGCGGCGAGACTAGGATACGTGAACGGTAACGCCTTCGAACTGCAAGCTCCAGTAGGCGCGCTGAATCAGTTCACCCCCGGAGCCGCGGATCGTGGACAGCCGAACAAGTTCTTCGCTGGAACGAACAAGTCGGTCTTCAAGGTACCATTGGCGAGCAATACAGACGTGCTTACCTGGGTAGTTAACGGAGCGTCCGTGAAGATTGACGGCTCGCTACCGGTGTGCGATGGCGAATGCGCGGATACACCGACAGGAAACGTGAGTGGACAGCTTGACGACGTCGCGCAGAAGCTCTCGGATCTCATGACGAGAGCGGCCAACGTGCTCGCGTCGGCGAAGGCATCCTCGAAGCAGGACGTCTCGGCGAAGACAGCTCGCAACCGAACGGACGCTGAGCGCGCCAAGAAGAAGGCCGCTGAGTACGAGGCTCTCGCTAAGAGCTT
>CAIVDM010000069.1 GCA_903904735.1 uncultured delta proteobacterium | reverse complement strand
ATTTTTCGGGTGATTGGGCTCGAGTATGCGACTGCCGCTGAGATACTTGCTCTACAGTAAATTCAACATTTCAAGAAAACGCGCCGTCCCGCCGCCTCACCATTGCCATAAGCTCTCGGTCCAATGAGCTAACTCTTTCAGCGTCGATGTAGATCACTTCTCCAACACGCTCTAATTTGCCGGTGGCAAGCAGAACGCTGCTGTTCATGATAGAAGCGCGGTTCGAGTCAAAGAGATTGGGACGAATCACGACGTTGAGTGAGCCTGTCTCATCTTCAAGTGTTAAGAACACAACACCTTTCGCCGTTCCCGGGCGTTGTCGTGTGATAACGAGCCCAGCGGCCGATACTTTAGTACCGACGCGGATTCCGAAGTTGGCTCCTAAGTCATGTGCTGAACGGGCGCCACGTTGTGAGAGGGTAGGGCGCAGAAAATCGAGAGGGTGCGCTTTTAAAGATAATCCTGTGGTTCTGTAATCCTGAAACATCTCTTGTTGTAGCGAAGCTTGCGGTAAGTGGGAGAGTGAGGGGCGTGAGCGTGCTTCAAAAAACGCGTCGAGTGGCGCTGGCTTTGAGGTGAGCGCTTGGAGTTCCCACACGGTATCTCGTCGCTCCATATGAAGAGACTGAAAGGTGTCGGCGTTGGCGAGTGTTTTTAAAGACGCATGAGAGATACCAGAGGAGCGATTCCATATCTCTTCAACATTTAAGAACTCTCCATTATCGTGAACTGACTGTCGTAGGGCGCTTGCGTGGTCGTGTCGTAACCCTCGCACGAGTCGTAGTCCGAGTCTTAACGTGGGTATTCCAGGGCGACTGTATGATACACAGCAATTCCACTCACTCTTGTTGGCGTCAATCGAGAGTACCTCGACCCCATGCTTTTGAGCGTCTCTGACAATTTGCGGGGGAGCGTAGAATCCCGTCGGCTGGCTGTTTAAGAGCGCGCACGCGAACTCAGCAGGATAGTGTCGCTTAATCCAGGCTGAGGCGTACACAAGGAGCGCGAACGAGGCGGCGTGGGACTCTGGGAATCCGTACTCACTAAAACCCTTTATTTGATTGAGGCAGGTCTCAGCGAACTCGCGCGAGTAGCCGTTAGCGAGCATGCCCTCCGTTATCTTAGCTTTAAAAGTCTCGATGACTCCCTTGTGGGTTTTCCACGCGGCCATCGCCCGGCGGAGCTTCTCCGCCTCTCCGGGGGTGAAGTTCGCTAATACGATAGCGAGACGCATCGCCTGCTCTTGGAAGATCGGCACACCGAGTGTTTTCCCGAGTATTCGCTTTACCCGTTCATCTGGGTAAAAGGGCTTCTCTAGGCCATTTCGTCGCCGGAGGTATGGGTGCACCATGTTGCCTTGAATAGGCCCGGGTCGAACGATCGCCACCTCAATCACAAGATCGTAGAAGACTCTGGGGCGCAGTCGCGGAAGCATCGACATCTGCGCTCGTGACTCAACTTGAAACACTCCCACGGTGTCAGAGGCGCACAGCATGTCATACACTGTCGGGTCGTTTCTGGGGATTGAGTAGAGCTCGAGGGCGCTCTCACCACTTTCCGTGCGTTTTGCGTTAATAAGTTCGAGCGCTTTGCGAATGCAGGTCAACATCCCAAGCGCGAGGATATCGATCTTAAGCATACCTAGCTCTTCGATATCGTTTTTGTCCCACTCGATAATCGTGCGCGATGCCATGCCGGCGTTTATAATCGGCACGATCTCGTTAAGGGGCGTTTGGGAGATAATAAAGCCACCTACGTGCTGCGAGAGATGCCGTGGAAATCCTATCAGCTCATTGGTGATAGTCAGTGCGTTCTGGATAGTGTGATCATAGTGATTAAGCCCAAGATCCCTCAATGAATCAGCGGTGATCGCGCTCCCAGTCCAGCGGTGTACCGACGTGACAAGCTTGTCGATCACATCGAGTGAGATACCAAACACCTTACACACGTCTCGTATGGCGCTACGAGCTTGGTACGTGACGACCTCAGCGGTGAGCGCGGCTTTGTCACGCCCGTATTTTTTATAGATGTATTGAATTACCTCCTCTCTTCGCTCGTGCTCAAAGTCGATGTCGATGTCTGGAGGTTCTTGCCGCTCTTTGCTGATGAAGCGAGCGAAGAGTAGATCGATCTGTTGAGGGTCGACGGCGGTGATTCCAAGGCAGAAGCACACAATGGAGTTAGCGGCGGCTCCTCGCCCCTGACAGAGAATTCCGCGGCCTCTGGCGAATGCCACGATATCGTAACAGGTAAGGAAGTATTTCTCGTACGAGAGTTCTCCTATTAAACGAAGCTCATCTTCGATGCCTTTATGGATGTTAAGAGGTATGCCCTGAGGGTAGCGCTCGGACGCGCCGCGAAGGACCTCAGCGCGAAGATACTCAGCGGGAGAGGTTGATGGTGGGCAGATCCCGTCAGGGTACGTGTACGTCAGAGAGGAAAGAGAGAATCCTGATGTCATCTCAACGATCTCGGTGACTCGTGTAAGCGCCGTAGGGGTCTCACGGAAGAGTCGATGTATCTCAGCGGGGGCTTTTAAATAGCGCTCGGTATTTTGAAAGCGCTTGAATCCGAGCTGCTGAATGCTACACCCAGCCCGAACACAGCTGATGACATCCTGTAGAGGAGAGCGCTCGGGGACGTGGTAATAGGCGTCGTTTGTGGCGACAAGGGGGATATCAAGGGCACGCGCGATCCCAATCGATGATTGAATATAGTGTTTATTGGACGGCCCGTAGTTATGGGTGAGCGAGATCGAGAGCTTCGAAAGATCTGTGGCGTTCTCTCGTAGTATCTTGCAGAGGTCAAAGAATATCGCGCTACGGGAATTGAGCGCCACTGAGGAGTGCGTCGTATGTAGCCTTGTTTGAAAAAAAGGTGGCACGATAACCGTCACGAAACGGTTCTGCACGGGGAGGAATTCAGCTAGATCAATAAAGAAATCGTTCTTAGAGACAAGCGCGCGTCCCTTGCTGAGCAGCGCGCACAACGTCCCATACGATTCGCGGTTAGTTGGATACACAAGTAGTGAGGTTCGATGGTACGGAGAGGAGCGATCGTCCAAGGAGTGCTTGATGTAACCTTGGAAGTCGATCTCTAGCCTACAGCCCACGATAAGACGCACGCCAGCGTCGCGAGCGGCGGTGTGCGCACGAACGATCCCGGCAAGGGAGTTTGAGTCCGTTATGGCTATGCCCGTATAGCCGAGTTCTGCCGCGCGCCAAACGTATTCGTGTGGATGACTCGCTCCTTGAAGAAAGGAGAAGTTAGTTGTGGTTTGAAGCTCGGCGTAGCGGGGGTGTTTGCGCATGGAAAGCCCCAATTAGTTCCAAACACCGTGAACAAACCAACGCTGACTGCTCGTCTCTCGAAACACCCACAGCCAACGCCCCGCGTCATCCTGAATAGTAAAGTAATCTCGTCCCGCGAATGAATCATTTTGAAGGTGGGTTCGCCACCATTCAGGGGCGATACGTTCTGGCCCCGTGCCAGAGATGATAGAGAGGTGTTTGCCGCGCCACTGAATGCGTGAGGGAGGCTTGTCGGGCAGCATCGCGAGGGTATAAATAGGCTCAGGCGTGGAGAAGAGGGTGGGGGGACGTTCTCTGAGGTTATACGGTGAGTGAGGCTCCATAACAGCCCGCTGTGAGTTGTCGTCATGTCGCGCCTGTACGACAGAGGTGTAGGAGAAACTGCGCTCAGGGATAAAGGAGTCGTGAATCACGGCGCGTACGACGCGATCCTTTCCAATTCGCAGAGTAACGTTATTAAGAAGCTCGGCGCGAGATCGAGCTATGTCCGTGGAGTCGTGTTTTTGTTCGGTAAAGCTTCGTTGCTGGGTGGTGGTTCGAGCGAGTGAATGCGCGCGTAGGTGAATCTCTCGAATCTCGCCGCAGAAACGCATCGAGTCGATGATTGGCTCAAGTATCTCAAGAAGATGCTTCACGTTGTTCGTCGCGGACGCCAAGGGAAACTCTTTATGAGTTGTCGCCGCGCTCGTATCCGAAATGGAGAGGCTAAAGTATCCAGCCCCTATTTGCCGCGCGGAAAGCTCCGCTATCAAATCCTTGAATATATGTTCAATGGCGATGACGATTGCGCGTCTATGAATAAGTGGAGGCTCAAAGATCCTTTTTCGTTCGTAAGAAGTGGGGGGCTCCACTACGCGTAGCCGCTCCTCGTGCTCGCCTAACGCTTGATACAATCGCGACAGGAGAGCTTTGCCGAAACGCTCGCTCAACGCGTGTTTCGGGAGCGTTAAGAGCTCTCCAATCGTTTCAATTCCAACAGCAGAAAGGTTCGCCGCCGATTGCGGTGAGATCCGAAGGGCGAGTGTTGAAAGTGGAGCCAGCGCGTCTGGAAGTTCGCTGGGTGATAAAACCACAGCGCCGGGAGATTCAGCGTAGCGTGAGAGCGCCCACGCCCCACCTATGGTGGGAGCGACGCCGATACGCGCCTGCTGACGAAAGAGCTTCCAGAGCGCGGTGGCGATGTTCCATGGCGAGCCGTGTAGTCGCTCTGTTCCGCTCAGATCGATGATAATTCCATAGTGAAGGCTTGAGAGTGTCTCGAGTTCGTTTTTATCTCGCGCGGCGTGAAGCTCCACGTCTAATCCAACCAGTGGTGAATATCGCAAGCACCATACAGCGAGTTTGTAGAGCGCGTCGTAATCTCGTACTGGGTCGAACGGCTCACTATACATGTCTGGGCAGAGGGCTTCAGCGAGAGCCAACGACATCGTGGGGCGCGCTCCCGCCAACGCGGAACGCGCGCAGCAGCGCTTAATCACGATCTGAGACGCGTTTCGACTTGTGAGCGCGATCGGGCGCGCTTTATGTTCCGAATCTCGCGCGCGAAGCTTCCTCTGCGTGACATTGATCGACCACTCGGGGAAGTACGCGCACAGATATACACGAGTTCTGTTCATGAATACCTATAAGCCAAGATAGAGGTTTCTGTAGTCCGCCCCGCATATTCGCGAGAGAAAGCTCCCACGTTGGCGTGTCATGCTGAGATGGCGTGGGGGTCATTACCCATTTGGTGTGGGCACGACTCGGTAGATGGAGATCGCTGGGATCCCGAAGAAGCAAGGCGGTCGAGCCGTTCTCTCGCGCGGCGAGCTCAAAACGCTTGGTCGTGGTAAGTGATATCCTTGGGCACTCCGCGATTACCAGACCGACCGCTTTTGAGCGCAGCGCTGTCTCTAATGTCCACAACGTAAGCTTAGGATTCGGTGGATCGATAAAGATGATTGAGTTTAAGAACGCTTCCTGCGCCGCGTGTGAATGTTCAGGAGAGATGAGAGAGTACGGAGTTGGCCACGATTGCTTACCTATCCACACAATAGCGCGCGAGGGGGTGCTTCGGTTCCATGAACTCTCAGAGTTAGGGGTGGTATACGCGTTTTGGGCTAGTAGAGTAGGGATGAGACTCGAACGTCGCTCGGGTTGGAGTGGATCGTGGTAAAAGAACTCGTGCAGCGCCCCTCGTCGGAGTCCTTTTGTAGGTAAGGAATCGTCAACCTCAGGGATGCTAAAGGGTAGAGACGAGTGCGCGGCGAGATGATCGTTTTTAAAGTGTATCTCTGTCTTTGGGCGTCCAGACGCCGCCCATACGAGACCATTATCAACGAGATCGCCGATCGCGATTCGCGATGTAGTGGAGATGGGGCGGGAATCGAGAGCAAGGGGGGTAGAGGAGCGCATAGTGATCTAATATTCTAGCATATTTCTATACTAGAATATGATGCGACATCCAATCGAAATTACGCACTATTATTGCGATATATATAGTCGCCATAGAAAACCATGCGGAGACGCATGGAGATCCATTGATTTCAAGTATATACGACCAAGTGGCGTGTACTTTCCATTACCTGCGGCGTAAGATGCCCCGGGGTGACGTGATTCTATTCTACCCCACAGGCAACCCCCTTCCGTTTGAAAGTATGAAAACACTCTCTGTTCGTCAGCAGGTCCGATACACGCTTTTGGCTATGGCAGGAGTTACGCTTCTTCTGGGAGTGATTAAGTTCGTCCAGATTAGGCGAGCGATCTCCGCGCATGAGAGCTTCGCTCGCCCCCCCGAGTCAGTTACGACAGCCGCGGTCACGGTAACTGAGTGGAGAGACACAATTCACACCGTTGGTTCATTTGCCGCTGTGAAAGGCGCCACGCTCAGTACGCAGGAGTCGGGCAATGTGGCGCAAGTCGGCTTTGAGTCGGGTTCTAAGGTGTCGGCTGGGCAGATGCTTATTGAGCTCGATCGGTCGGTTGAAGAGGCGAACCTCGCTGGCGCTCTCGCTCGTCTTTCACTCGCTAAGCAGAACCTTGCGCGCGCGCAGGCTTTAAAGACGCAGAGCGCCATGTCTGTCGCCACCCTTGAAGAGTATCAAGCGCGAGTGACGCAAGCTGACGCCGAGGCGCGTTCGCTTCGTGGTGTCATAGAGCGGAAAACGATCCTCGCTCCGTTCGCGGGTAAGGCGGGTATTCGAGTAGTTAACATCGGGCAATACGTCACTGCTGGGACGCCGCTCGTCCCGTTGTATTCCGTCGATCCTATCCACTTTAATTTTTCAGTGCCGCAACAGGTGACGCCGTTTGTGCGCGCGGCGCAAGCGCGTCTCATCATAACAGTTGACGCGTTCCCTAGCCGGACGTTTGAGGGAGTCGTTACCGCGGTCAATCCCAATATCAATGAGGTAACGCGCTCGGCGGATGTTCAGGCGACGATTCCGAATCTCAATGAGGAGTTATTGCCCGGTATGTTTGGCTCAGTTCGACTTGAGGTCGGAGATGCTAAGCGAGTGGTTACGGTTCCCGTATCGGCGATTCAATACGCTCCCTACGGCAACTCGGTTTACGTTGTGGATAACGCCAGCGATACAGCGGGTGGGGCACCGATGACCGTTCGTCAACAGATCGTGCAGCTCGGCGCTAAACGGGGAGATCTAGTCGCCGTGACACAAGGGCTTAAAGAGGGCGATGAGGTCGTCACCTCTGGTGGTTTTAAGCTACGCCCCGGCGCCGCGATTGCGATTCAGTCTAAGCCCGTAATGCCCACTGCCGAGAACCCCGCTGTTCAGGACACGTAAGAGATACATATGAAGTTCACCGATATCTTCATTAAGCGCCCGGTCCTCTCAATCTGCCTTAATGCCCTTATCCTGATCGCTGGTTATCAATCGATTAAGAGCTTGAACGTTCGGCAGTATCCACGAAGTGACAGCGCGGTTGTCACGGTCAGCACGGCCTATATCGGCGCGCCCGCCGATCTCGTGCGCGGATACATCTCCACACCACTTGAGCGCGTGATCGCGAGCGCCGATGGTATTGATTACATAGAGTCAAACAGCAAGCAGGGGATGAGCTCAATCATCGCTCACCTACGACTCAATTTTGACGTGAACGCAGCGCTTACCCAGATTCAAGCCAAGGTAGCGCAGGTGCGAAGCGAGCTTCCTCCTGAGGCAGAAGCTCCGATAATTAACGTAGAGAGTAGTGATAATCGATTCGCGTCGGTTTACATCGGATTCTCCTCGTCGCAACTCGAGCCAAACCAGCTGACGGAGTATCTCACCCGGGTGGTACAACCGCAGCTCTCGGCGGTCGCTGGTGTGCAAAAAGCTGATATTCTCGGAGCGAGAACATTCGCGATGCGCGTGTGGCTTAAGCCTGATCGGATGGCGGCGCTCGGAATTAGCGCGGCAGAGGTGAGAAACGCGCTTTCAAAGAACAACTTTCTCTCCGCTGTCGGTAACACAAAAGGCTCGCTTATCTCAGTGAGCCTTGTGGCTAATACCGATCTCAAGAGCGCCGAGGAGTTCAAAGAACTCGTGGTGCGCCAGAGCGGGGGCACGATAGTGCGTCTTGAGGATATCGCTGACGTCGTTCTTGGCGCTGAGAGCTACGATCAGGACGTGCGATTCAGCGGTGATTCAGCGATGTTCATGGGGGTGTGGGTTCTGCCAAACGCGAACTCACTTGATGTCGTGGAGCGAGTGCGTAAGGCGCTACCAGCGATAGCGGCGAATCTACCGAGCGGCGTAAAGTTAACGGTGCCGTATGACGCGACGAAGTACATCGAGGGCGCCATACACGAGGTGCTCACAACGCTCACCGAAACTGTGGCGATCGTTATCTTGGTAATCTTTCTCTTTATCGGATCGCTTCGCTCGGTGTTGGTGCCAGTTGTCGCCATTCCTCTTTCACTGGTTGGCGCCACGACCATTATGGTCGCGTTCGGGTTCACGGTTAACCTCCTGACACTCCTCGCTATCGTTCTCGCGGTAGGATTGGTGGTGGATGACGCGATCGTGATGCTCGAGAACGTGGAGCGTCACGTGCGAGACGGCATGGAGCCCGTGCCAGCCGCGATTAAGGCGGCTCGAGAGCTTATCGGCCCCACGATAGCGATGACGATTACGTTGGCCGCGGTATACGCGCCGATCGGAATCCAGGGTGGGCTCACGGGCGCTTTGTTTAAGGAGTTCGCGTTCACGCTTTCTGGAGCGGTTCTCATATCGGGGATCGTGGCACTGACCCTCTCTCCAATGATGTCCTCAAAGCTTGTCGGTAAGCACGGGGAGGAAAGTGAGTTTAAGAAAAAGATAGAGCAAAAGCTCGATGTCTTGCGTGATGCGTACGCGCGT
>CAIVDM010000068.1 GCA_903904735.1 uncultured delta proteobacterium | reverse complement strand
ATAAGCTGAGCGCACCGAAGCTCTGGGCGTATGACCGCTCGTGGCGAATTAAAGTGACACCACTACCCATGGAGGTGTTTAAGTTCTCCTCTATCGCCAAGTGACTCGACCTTTCCACACCATACTTAGCTTGAGCGATCGGCAGTAATACCAGGGCTATCATCCTTGATACGCAGGGTGCGTTGTCATACACCGCAAGTCATGCAGGAAAAAGTAGACTCGATCGTGTAATCAGATGACACCAAAGTTTCGAAGAAGCACCGAATCCCTGCTTTTGATTCTAGCTGCGCTATTTAACGTGAAAATTGACTTCGAGACTCGCTCTCTGAGACGACCTCTCAACTGATACGGCCCGCACCACATGATGTCCCGGTGTCAAGGGCCACGGAAATCTTCGCTCACCTCGTTCCGAGCGCCCAACGGACACGCCATCGACGATCCACTCGATTGTCTCGGCCTGTCCAACGCGCTCAACCTCAAATACAAGCCGCTCCGCGTTATCAGGGATACGCGGATCTCGCGCGATATGGAGGCCCGATGTTGGCATGGTGATGGTAAGGGAACTGGTCGCTGAAATAGCGCTGCTGACGCTCTGATGTTGTGCCGCTGTGTCGCTGTCGCCACTCTCGTTCATATCGCCTGCGCTGTGGTTCTGCTGACACTCAGCTTTAGGCTCGGTACCTACCACGAAGATCTCGTGCGCGTGGGGGCAATTTATTCCCGCGATCGCGCCGCTCATGGCGCAGGTATTCTGGTGCCAGAGTCGCGGGCTACGAAACAGGTCACGCGACTCTCGTGTCCGCTCGAGCTCCGCGAAGACACTACGCAATACGAGCGCTGGACCACGCGCTCCCGAGATCTCGCGCATCGACACCCGATTGAGGTTTCCCATCCATACGCCAACCGTGAAGTTCGCCGAATATCCAACCGCCCACGCGTCCCTGTAATCAGTGGACGTGCCGGTTTTCACCGCGGTCTCTAGAGGAAAGCGCAGCAATCCATCGGAGCCAAACTCTAATCTTCGCGCTTGCGGATCGGAGAGTATATCACCGATCACGCTCGCGACCTCAGGAGACACGATGGAGTGGGGCTTTACCCTTTCGTTATCGAACGAATCCCCGCGAAGGTGCCGAAGTGGGCGCCAAACTCCCCTATTAGCCAGCGCCGCGTATCCCCGCACCAGCTCATATAACGTGACCTCTCCGTTCCCGAGCGCGAGCCCCTCTCCATAGTGCTCAGGCGACGCGGAAAGAGACTCAAACCCCGCCCCTCGCAAGAAGTCCAAGAAGTCGCGTACTCCCGTCCACTGAACCGCCTTGATCGCTGGCACGTTTAACGAGTTTCCGAGCGCCACGCGAAGCGGGATCTCCCCATAATACACTCGACTGTAGTTACGGTAGGAGTGAAGCCCCGAACCAACCGCCTGAGCGAGTGGGGAGTCATCGATCCGGGTAGCCGCGGTCCATCCCTTACTGACCGCAAGGGCATACAAAAACGGCTTTAGGCTTGATCCTGGCTGACGAGGCGTAAGAACCGCGTCAATTTGACTGCCTCTCTCCATGCTAAACTCACCGGCGTTCACCCACGCGAGAACTGAGGCGTCGCTGTTATCCACGATGAGAAGAGCCCCATCAGTGACGTGTGCCGCACGGAGGTCACGCACCCGCTCGTCCAGAATCTCCCGTGCCCGTTCCTGAATAGTCCCAATAAGAGTGGTGTTGAGTCGACTCTTCGTCACCGACGGTGAGGCTGTGTCAGCTTGTCGTTTAATATCTCCCTGAACGAACCGCACAAAGTGATCAGCTTGAAGGGGAAGCCTGGAGTGTCGAAGGATAGAGCTCTGAGAACGGATAAGATCATGCTGCTCTGAGCTAAGAGCGCCCATACCTCGCATACGAGCCGCTAACGTGGTCACTCTACCTTCGATTCCCCTCGGGTTACGGTGAAGATCAAACCGCTCAGGCGCGCGAATAATGATAGCTAGTTCAAGTAGCTCTCTTTCACTGAGCGTCTCAAGGTCCCGATCCCAAAAATATCGCGCCGCCTGCGCGACACCTCGTCGCCTAGCGGAGAACGGCAACTGATTGAGATAGAAGTCGAGAATTTCGCCTTTTGAGAAGCGCCGTTCAAGCCTTCCTGCTTCGATACCCTCAACGAGCCGAGCCCACACGGAGCGTTCGCGGGGATGCAGTATTCGAACAACCTGCTCCGTAATCGTGCTCGCCCCGCGCACGATTCGGAGACTCCTCGCGTTCTGCCAGGCGGCGTGAAGCCTCGCGAACCAATCGACACCGTTGTGCTGATAGAAGCGCTTATCTTCCGCCTCGATCACAGCCTGTCTGAGAAGTGGCGGAATCTCATGGAGGGGCACTTGGTTGTGCACGTTCCAAGCTGAAGTCAGTGTGTACGAGAGGGGTCGGCCGTCACGGTCATACACCTGAGCGCGGATAACTTGATCAGGCGCTCCGACATAAAGAGACGCCAAGCGCTCAGGGACCGGAAGCACGCTGGCGTAAACACCGCCGGTCAGCAAAGCTGCCGCGCCAAGCGTCACGGAGAGGAGGCGTAGCTTCATGCGTTCCTCACCCTCATCTCTTACTCGCGAGCCACAACAAGTCGGTCCGCCGCCGAGAGTCCAAAAACATCCGGGTCATACATCTCCTCGGCGCGCGTTGGTGGAATGACGAACTCTCCCGCTCCGATCGCTTGCGCGACGTGTGAAAGATGGTAGTTGCCGGCTGGAAGATACTCTGAGTAGAACCGAGCGGAGGTGTGGCGGATCTCCTTGTGATAGAAGCTCCAGAACGTCCTACCGAAGTCTATCCACTCACGTAGGTCAAACCAAAACGAGTTTGACGCTCCCTCAAACTGCGCCTTTGAGGCGTCAACCTCGGAGGATGTGGCGAGGTCGCGATTAACACCCTCTAATCCACCGGGGATTGGATCGTCCACAACCACAAAGTGTCGTGGCGCGGTAAGGCGCACGAAGAGATCAACCTTCACAAGCTCTCCTTGCCGTATCGACACTGGAGTGGATAAAAGTGTCCATGCGCCCGCGCGTTGAACACTGTATTCTCGTCTGAGCTCTATCCCTGCGTTAGTGGCGGTCTTTGACAGCTCCTTGGGCGAATACGACATCTGCGCCTTATAGTAAAAGCGTCCGTCGCCAGCCGGTGATATCGACACCCTTTCTTCTGTTCCCGCGTCCGTCTGCCTGAGCGGTCGACTTACCTCCTGTGGCTCGGCTTGCTTGCCCTTAAGGGTGAGCGTGGCGAGTTTCTCAGGGCCAACACTTACCGCAAGCACGAGGTTAGGCGTCACTCGTTCGTAGCGCGCCGCGTAACGGGCAAGCGCGTTCATGCAGAAGAGGTTCTCCTGCGTATTCTCCCAGCGCTCCTTTCTCTTGCGATCGATCGTGATTGAGCGAACGAGCTTCGGGACTATCTCTTTCACCCGTGGTGTCAAGTCTGACTTCTCCCCTTCAAACGACAAGAGGGAGTCGAGCACCGCGCACTGTGCACGCATATTAGTATCGAGAATTCTTTGCGACAGTGCCTCAACTCGTTCCGTGAGGGAGTAAGTCGCGGCTGTTTCCGAACCCTGAGCAAGGATCTGACGAACGACTTCAGTAGTGAGTTTTGGGTCCACCTTCAGGACGATCGCCGCTTGGAGGTAGCTCGCCTTGCCGAAGAGATTCATCTCCTTCACGAATCGGTTGTAACGGAGCAGATCTTGTGTGGTCGCCTTTCCGCGCCGACTGAGCGCCGCCAGGGACACGGCGCGCACGCTTGAGCGCATGCCAGGCGAGAAGAAATCCGGGAATGAATCTTTCCGCAGAAGCTCGCTTAGGTATCCCTGTAATTTCTCTTCCTCAGCGGTTGGCACCGCATAGCCATAGTCCGCGAGCCAGGTCAGCGCCAGAGCGGTATACGCGCTTAAGTATGGGCTGACGTGCTCATCAGTTGCCTCATAGAAACACAGTCCACCGTTAGGGGCCTGGTGGTACGAGAGCTGAGAGAGGGTCTCGGCTGCCAATTCCTTGGCGCCCTTCCAAACAAAGGTTTTTGGAAGATACTCTTGTAGCGCCACATAATGCGCCGCCATGACGCCTTTCGAGAGCTTCTGCTCCCAACACGCGTATGGATAATCGCGCATGTACTCAAACGCTCCATCGAGGGCGCCGATTACTGACGACGAGAGCACAGCACCCAGCGAGCCCACCCCTGGTAAGAGATCCGCCGGGAACGAGACTGGCTCTGATACTGGGTTCCCTTCCGAGGAGCCGAACGTCGCCGATGTTTGAAGAGCCGCGCCTTGCGTTATCGGCACCGAAGCGACCAGCGTGTCT
>CAIVDM010000067.1 GCA_903904735.1 uncultured delta proteobacterium | reverse complement strand
GTGGATACGATAAACACTAAGTACAGAGTTGAGGAGATCGTTAAACGTGTGCGCGGTGTAGAGACGATCGAGAACGACCTGTCGATTCGGGTCGGGGAGGCTTTGGAGGAGTTTACGCGAAACGCGGATGTCGCTCGGCTTAGAGATGAACTAGGCAGGAGGAGCAGAGGCGAATAGATCGGCATGGTACTTACTCGCTTGTGGTCGAATCATGGATACGTGACACAACCAAAAAGGACATCACTATGAGACACGCAGCAAACACGACAACTGACCATAATAAGATTCAGCGCTGGGTAGAAGAACGCAAAGGCGTTCCCTCAGTGGTAAGGGCGACACACCAAGCGGAAGGAAGTGGACTCCTGAGAATTGATTTCCCAGAGCTGGAACCAGATGAGGGCCTAGAGGAGATCGATTGGCAGGAGTTCTTCAAGATATTTGATACCAGGAATCTCGCCTTCCTTTACCAAGAGAGCACGACAGCCGGAAAGGAGAGTAGTTTCTGTAAATTTGTGAATAGGGACTAAAGCCGAAGGGTCTCCCGATAACAATTTCAGGAGCGTATGCGGAGATACACGTTCCCCGGGAGTGGAGACACCTTCGTGCTTGAGGAGGGCGAAAGCCGTTGTGACATAATCTCTACGTCGGACACACCAAGGGTACCCAACTCCTCACCAAAGTCTTGCGCTAATCGGATCCATGCTGAGCAAAAGTCTCCCGCCGAGAGTCGGTCGATGTGTGATGCTTGCTGCGAGCGGATGTTGGACACTCGTACCGCCATCGGCTACGAGATTTGCGCCCAGCGCATTCCTACTTCCGTAAATCCTGGGGATTATTTGGGTGATAATCTTGGTTGGGGACTGATGTGCGCCCAGTATGTCGCTGACTTGAACAGCCAATATGAACTCTGCCTACACAGCTGTCGGACAGAGTTCGTAGGAGATGAAGATGAACAATGAAGTAGAACCCAGCTTTTGGACAGGTGTTTAGGGGGTAATGTAAGACACCTGTTTGGGATAGGAGGCTCCGTGGGGGGGCTGGATGGTTGAGCGATATACGAAAAGCCGTGCGCGGATGAAGGGAAACCCCTGGGTGATACGAGAGGCAAGCTTCATCCATAGTACTCGGCGATAGGATAAGGGGCGAACGGGGCCTATGAGACTAACTTCAAACTACACACACGACATCCCTCATTAATTGGAGCTTGTCGTGGTAAGTCGCTTCGAATGCAACCCGTATAAAGACGGCCACTGATAGCGTTTGTCCACTCTCAAACGCGCGAACACGCATCCTCCGAGCTTTTCGGAAGTTGTCGATAACGTTGAACTTCTCGTCATGAATCTTAAACAGCCCGTAGCGTTGTCGCTCTCTTAACCATGGTTTCCTCCAAAGCACTCGTGCGCCGCGCGTTAAAGAGTAGTTAAGTTCACCCGAATCTCGTCCGATACTCCATTAGCGTTTGACAGTCGCGCTAGTGAGACTGGAGGAGGATGAGCCTATGGATCAGTTATCGAAGCATGTATTTCTCGTGGTGGCCGCGCTTTCTTTCCTTCCCAACGCTCATGCGCAGCAGGTGTCCGAGCGGCTTGAATGCTCCTGCCCTGATACAGACGCCACCAACTGTCTAAAACCCGAGGACTGCAAAAAGAACACCTTCTACTGTGAGGATCTGGGCGCCCTAACGAAAAAGTGTAGTGAGCAGTTCCCGCCGACTCCTACCACCGCCCCTTGTGGAGTGGGACAATACATAGATAAGGACTCGCTGTGTAAAAGCACGTGCTCAGAGACCGCGTTTCACGCCGATCAGAACGCCTACTCGAGTAGATTCGTGTATAAGACAACAAATGGCGCCACGCAAACGTGCGTAGAGGATTTGTTGAGAAGCGCTTTTTATAGAAGGAATGCCTCCGGAGAAAATACGGGCAAGAACTCCTTCTCCATTAAGACCGACAAAGCAGGCGATCTAACTGTCGATGTCTTTAAATGGGCTGATGATAATGCCGTTCACCTCGTGTGGACATATATTTCCGGGTCGACGAGCAACTGCTTTCCCAAAGACAAACCGAAGCCAAAGCTTAACGAGGTCTCTGCTGAAACGTGGAACTGTCTGGCGAAGGCAAAATCCGACAATTATCAATCTAACAAGAAGTTCCTGAGTTGCAGTAGCGTCGATAAGAACGGCAACTATGTGAATTACTATGCGCACGACAAATCCACCGGCTGGGGAGGTGGTAATGATACGAGTGAGTATAACTCAACTACTCCAGCGTGCGCTGATGGGACCATCGTCGTTGATCAGGATTGTAACATGGTCGAGCAGTCCAAGATTCAAGCGACGTGTGGAAGTAAGGGAATCACCAGCAAAAATTATACGTCATGGGGCAAGAGCACGCCGCTCTCCCTGGTTCTTGACGACTCGTATGATATAAACGCGCACGTTTCGATCGTAAGTTTTCCCGTCAATCCGAGGGCTGGAAAGAGCTACTGGATATGGAAGGGATCAGAGCAGAGCCCCCTCTTGGTGTACGATCCAGAGCATACAGGAAAGATTCGCACTGCCGCGCAGCTCTTTGGAAACTACACGTTTGGAGGCAAGCGCCTCGCGTCGAATGATATCTCGGCGGACCTGAGTGATACCGCATGGGCAAACGGATTCGAGGCACTCGGATCTCTTGACGCCGACAGAGATGGCGAGATCTCGGGTGAAGAGCTTGAGCCGTTGGCGCTTTGGTTTGACGCCAAGAGCGATGGCGTCGCGTCACCAGGAGAGGTTCGATCCCTTGCAAGCGTGGGTATTGTTGGGCTTCGCTACGCAATCGACTCCAAGGACGATATGAATCACACGCTTGTCGCTAAGCGAGGATTTAGAACCAAGGCGAATGGGCAGGAGACATTCGGCGCGATCGTTGATTGGTCGTCTGAGGGAGCGGAGAATCATTACACCCTCCTTTCTCGACGACTCGCTGCGGTGGGAAGCGCGGAGATAAAAGATGCGCCGCCTCTGAAGCCTAAGCTCCCCCAGAACAAAGGCCGGGAATCGGCTCTTCCTGAGGGAACTCGGGTGGCAGGGCTCTGGAAATGGAAATTGGATAAGAACACCGATACGAATCCGATCGACGAGGGGCTGTTTATCTTAGGGCAGCGAGGAGAGCTCGTGAAGGGAACCTCGCTCATGCAGATCCCCTTTGAGATCCCGCAGCCATCGGGAGTAGATCAAAAGCTGATGGTAAGCTTTTCCGGCCTCAGCGGACATATGACTGAACGGGACGATGGTAGCGTGGCGCTCGCTTTCACTAACCAAGTGCGAGGAAGCGTTGTGTTCAACGAGGCTATAATGTCCGCGGACGGAAAGAGCATGAAAGGCAGCTCGCGAGCAGTCGTCGCCAGCGGCGGCGAACTCTCGGATATCACATATTCCTGGACGGCGAAGCGCGAGGAGTAAGAACTCCTCGCTACCAAGCCTCTTACTGCCCTAGCTGCTCCAAATCGAGCAGACGACGGAATCTACCCGTGTTGTTAGAGACAGCTTCAAGGTTGTTGATCAACTTCTCGCTCGTCTCACGCCGCTGCATGATCGCCTCAATCCCAGGGAACGCTTTGTGCAGCTCTTCAAGGGTCTTCAGAGGGCTGCTATCCGCGGGGATCGATTTCGCCACCTGGTGAATATAGAGAAGAAGCTCAGATTGCTCGGTAGCCTTGTTCGCGGTTACCGTATAGGTGACGTGAGGAGCGTGATTATACACGTTCACATAGTGCTCCTTGGCGTCGTTGAAGACCGCGCTGAAGGTCTTTGCCAAGCCTGGGTGCTCGCGTCGAACTTCATCAAGGTAGTCGCCAGCCCAGAGACGGTACGGATTCAACCCGGAGCGCCCCTCTGTGAGTTGAACCATGCGGTCCCAGTTGTGGGTTCCGATGACATCGCGCTCCTCGGCGCTAGCGCCTTGCTTAGGTTCCTCCTTAAACCCAAGCGCTGTAAGGTCAGCGGCGGGCAGCTCTCTTGTGAGACGACCAAGCGTGGCTAGTCTCGTCACGTCCGTTAGAACCTCCTGGTGCTCAGTGGGGAGGCTTTCAAAGGGCTTTCTGTTCATCACTCGTACATCATCACTCGGCAAGACAAAGCCCTGTTCCGCGAGGGTGAGAGCCTCGCGCACTTCTCGTTTCTTCCAATCGGTGTCGATCTGCCCTTGTAAACGCGCGTATCCAACCGCCACGCCTACCGCCTCAGAGCCGGCGCCAACCACCGCTCCCACAGCCGCCCCAGGAGCTGATCCGATCGCCCCTCCCACGATAGCTCCCATTACGATCGGGCTAGCTGTGCTACCGGTTAGTTGCACATCGTTTTGATTGACGAAGCTACCGTCCGAAAATGTCGAATAGCCGTGATACGCGACCCCCACAACTCCGAGCGCTCGACCGCCGATGGTCGCGGCGGCCCTACCACCCAAAGCTGTTCCTATCTTAGTGGACGCCGCCCTCATAAGCGCGGCGTCCGCGGCGGCGAATACTCCG
>CAIVDM010000066.1 GCA_903904735.1 uncultured delta proteobacterium | reverse complement strand
CTGGCGAACTTATTCGTGCCAAAAAGAAGCGGTATGGGAGCTGTGGGAAAAGCAACCAGCAGGGCAGGGAGCTGAATCAATCCGCCGCCACCAACCACCGAGTCGACCAAACCAGCGATAAAAGCGGCGATAGTGAGCAGTAAATACGGGGTGTCCACGATGCAAGCCTACAACGAATAGTACCTCCACACGAGGGTGCTCTTATGATTGCGATCCAACCCCGATCATTTACAATACTGCCGATAGAGACAGTACACTCAAAGGATTACTATGGCTAAGCGTGTTCTCATTGTTGGTGGAGTCGCAGGTGGCGCTAACGCCGCTACTCGTCTACGTCGTCTCGATGAAAAAGCCGAGATCATCGTTTTCGAGCGTGGACCCTACGTCTCCTTCGCGAACTGCGGACTCCCATATCATGTAGGTGGTGAGATCCAGGAGCGAAAGAAACTCCTACAGCACACGCCAGAGACCCTTAAGGCTCGTTTCGCCATCGATGTGCGAATCCAGCACTCAGTAGAGAAGATAGATCGCACCGCCAAAGAGGTAGAGGTGCGTGAGGTCTGCACGGGACGAATTTACCGCGAGCGCTACGACAACCTCATTCTCTCCCCAGGGGCTGCCCCTTTTAAGCCACCAGTTCCGGGGCTCGATCTCCCCGGGGTCTTTGCGCTCCGTGATATCCCTGACATGGATAAGATCATAGCCTGGATAGCCGAGCATAAGTGCACCAAGGCAGCTATCGCGGGTGGAGGTTTCATAGGGCTTGAGATGATGGAGCAGCTCCATCACAAAGGCGTGATGTGCGTTCTCTTTGAATCTAATCCGCAGATTCTTACGCCGCTTGATGCCGAGATGGTGCGACCGATCGAAGCCGAGATGCGAGAGAAGGGGATATCACTTCACTTAAGCGACCCAGTGCAAGCGATAACCAACGGAGTCGTGACTGATAAAGGCGCGTCGCTGAAGATTACGACGAAGAGTGGCAAGTCCCACCAAGCGGATCTCGTGATTTGGTCAATTGGAGTGAGGCCAGAGACGAAGCTCGCGGTTGATGCCGGACTTGAGCTAGGCACCACGGGCGCTGTGAAGGTGAACGAACATCTGCAAACAAGTGATCGCGCGATTTACGCGGTGGGTGACTGCATCGAAGTGACCCACGGAGTCACGAAAGCGCCAGCGTTTATCCCCCTTGCGGGCCCAGCCAACAGACAAGGAAGAATCGCCGCCGACAACATTTGCGGCATTCCCTCAACCTACAAAGCGACCTACGGAACCGCCGTCGTTCGGGTCTTCTCGCTTACAGCTGCCTGCACCGGCGCGAATGAAAAGCTCCTCGCAAAAGCTGGCATTCCCTATCAGGCGCTTCACCTGCATCCCAACTCGCACGCCTCATACTATCCAGGAGCGCATCCATTAGCGCTCAAAGTCATCTTCAACTCGAAAACCGGAACCCTGCTCGGAGCGCAGGCGGTGGGCAAAGATGGGGTCGATAAGCGCATCGATGTCCTAGCCGTCGCCATTCAAGCCGGACTCACTGTGGACGATCTCGTCGATCTCGAGCTCTGCTACGCGCCACCATTTGGTTCTGCGAAAGATCCAGTGAACCTCGCTGGAATGATAGGCGATAACGTCATTAATGAACGTGTTGCCGTAGCGCAGTGGAGTGAGGTGGAGAAGCTCTCAGGCTCCGTTCAGCTTGTGGATGTTCGAGATTCCGCCGAGGTCGCCAGAGGGAGCATCCCCAACGCCATTCACATACCGCTCAACGACCTGCGCGCCAGGCTCTCTGAGCTACCAACAGACAAAGAGCTCCTCGTGTTTTGTCAGTCGGGACAGCGCTCGTATAACGCCTGTAGGATTCTTATGCAGAACGGATATGTGTGTCGTAACCTAAGCGGCGCGTATAAGACATGGTCTACGACCCTTCCTCTCGATACAAAATAAGGGGAGGGCGCGGCTCCGTACGCGCCTCGTTACGGGTGGGTACAGAGCTCCGCCCTCCCAACAAACACCACGCATCACAATCGGGAGGGCGTGTCTCCGCACACGCCGCGTTACGGACAGGTACGCAGCCCTGCCTTT
>CAIVDM010000065.1 GCA_903904735.1 uncultured delta proteobacterium | reverse complement strand
GTGTATGACTTCCCTCTTGATCTCCTCTACAAAAGGGTTTTAGGATTCCCCCACATTAAATATGAATATCAACGCCCCTCGGCAGAATCTTACGAGGTGGATTTTCTTGGAATAACGTATGAGCACTAAGGCCGCAGAGAAGATTATAGATGCCCTGACCCAGCTGGTGGAAGGTTTCGCAGAGCTTCAGGAGAAGCTCGAAGAGGATTACGATCCGGAGCGTACTGAGGACGAAACCGAGGAAAGCGAGGCTAAGCCTGAGGTGGAGGGCAGCAGTCTGGAAGACGCTCTCGTTACCGAGATTCGGGCAGCGGTCGAAGCGGTAATTGAGAATGAGGATTGCGCGCCAGAAGATCTTGCTTCGATCGTGTCTGCCTTAACAGACGCGCTTGAGGAAATAGCCCCAGAAGTCTTCACTCAGGAATCTGAGGAGGATGAGGAGGACGAAGAGGAGGATGAGGATATCGACCTCGACGATGAAGACGAAGACTACGACGAGGATGAAGACGAAGAGGACGAAGACGAAGACGAGGATGAAGAGGACGAGGAGGAGGAGGATTAACCCTCATCCCTCGATTTAAATCGCTCAACAATCAAGGGCAGTTATCCGAATCGGATAACTGCCCTTGATGCTTTTTGCGCCCCTAAGGAACAAATTTATCGAAATACCTATTCAGGAAGCAGCCGATACTCAGCCCAACGATCAAGCGGAAAACGCTCGAGTGCTTTATCAATATCCGATCGAGATATAGCCTGCACACGCTCAATAATAGTCCTCAGCGGAGTACTCTCCCTGCGATACTGCCATTCCATCCCCAAAGCCATGAGACGCCCCATGGGAAGTTCGCCATCGAGGACGATGCGCGAAACAACCTTTGCTTTCGCTCGATCCAAATCCCCATCCGAGAAACTCCGCGGTGACACGAGTATCTCACGGGCGATACTTACGACCTCATCGAGCTTGTCCGCGGTCGTGCTCACATACGCCGTGAAACATCCACATCCATCCCTCTCATCACTATCCACGCTAGCTGACTCAGCGAGACCGCGATCGATTAAATCCCAATACATCCTCGAGCCGCTCGAATCACCCATCATGGTCGCCAAGATGGCCAGCGGGTACCGCTCAGGATCCTGGGCGCTCGGTCCTTCAGTGACCAAAAAAGCGTGGGTCTGATTTAAGTTCTTCTTGCGATATATTGACGCCTGCTGCTTTCCGGGCTGCCGAGAAAGAGTCCTACTAACGGGCGCGTCGACCCACTCGGCGGTCAGCCGTTCCGCGTCTTGCGCGAATGACTCCCAATTGAAATTGCCCGTGGCGCAAAGCACCATATTAGATGGGGTATATCGGCGCGTGAAATAATCCACCATTTGAGGTGGCGTGATCGCGGACACCGAGTCCTGAGATCCAAGCACTGAATTGCCGCCACTGTGACTACCAAAATAATCCTTCAGAGCGCTCTCAAAAAGGAAGAAGTGGGGTCGATCTTGGTACAGCGCTATCTCCTCAAGTATCACCTTTTTCTCCATCGCGAATTCCGATGGATCCAGGGAGGGGCGGAGCATATCCGAGAGCAGCTCCTGCATCGCTCGAAAGCGCTCGGGGATCACTAAACCGTAATAAACTGTATTCTCTTCCGATGTAAACGCGTTTGCCTGCGCCCCCAAGTTCCCCAGCTCGAGATTTATATCAAGAGCGGAGCGGGTCGGCGTCCCTTTGAACATCATGTGCTCTAGAAAATGTGACAGCCCAGACTCAGCCGGGGTCTCATCCCTCGCTCCGGTTCTCACGAAATACCCGATGCCGCAACTAACGTTGGAGCTATTAGTTTCTCCAAGTATGGTCAAGCCATTCGAAAGAATCTTCTTGTGGTACGTGCTCGCCATGCTTCCCTATTTTCCTACAATACTTGGCGCTACCGAAAGCGGTGCCCTTCCTAATGTCAAGATCGAGCACGGCTGGAACGGATAACACTCCAAGAACTCATTCAATCCACTAACCGAAACGCGATCTATCGCCTCATTAATCTCAGCTAATGTTCGTATCCTGCGGAGAAGCCACCAATCGGTAGCGTTCGAACCAGCTCGAGCACCAGGAGACTCCTCTCCCATAATAAGACTTGCCTTCAGGTTAGTTCGGCAACGGCTCAACTCATCCTGAGTAATCGTCCCATGAAGCCTTTGAAACTCACCGACTAAAACATCGAGACTCTCCTGAGCTCGCTCGGGAGTAGTTCCGACATATGCCGTCATGGTGCCATATCGGTTAGTAGCACCATGCCGAGCGTAGACCGAGTAGCACAAGCCTCGCTTTTCCCGAACCTCGACGAAGAGGCGCCCGAACATCGACGCGCCCAAGATACTCGCCGCGATCTTCCCCTCGTAGTAGAGGTCCTCAGAGAACCGAACAGAAGGCATCGCCATAACGATTTGCATCTGCGCGGACTCATCGGGAATATGATAGTAGTCGTGACCTGGTCGAATACCGAACTCAGGGAGCTCCACACCCCCACCTTTCCAATCACCGAGCAGCTCCTCTACGACCTTAATAACCTGGGTCGCGCTTACCTTGCCCGCGATCGAAAGAATCGCTCCCTTGGGATTAAAGAACTTCTTGTGCATCTGCGCCATGAGCGCTCTATCAACCGCGCGAATTCCCTCTACTTCACCCAACGAAGATCGATTGTAGGGGGCCGGGTAAAAACGCTTCGTTAACTCCACCATTGAACGCCGCGCTGGGCTATCCTTGAGCGCCTCAATATCCTGTAGGAGAATACTCTGAATGGGCGCGATGTCCTCTTCTGGCAACCGTGGCGCGAGCACCATGGAACTCACCAACTCAAGAGCTCGCTCAAGTTTGGAACTGACCAGCGATCCACTGAGCGTGTAGCGGTCCATGCCAGTGCCCTCGCCGTGGCGAATACCCGCTCCGTCAAACGCCTCCGATAACGCCCGAGAGTCTAAAGCTCCGGCGCCCTTTCCGATTAGCTCTGATAAAACCAGGCTCGCCCCGACCTGTCCCGGCACGTCGGAAATAAATCCACCCGGTAAAACTAGGTCATACGAGACCGACTCCACATGCTCCATCTCCTCCACGATTACCGAGAGGCCATTGGCGAGTTGCGTTTGTTCGATAGTCACGAAAATCCCCCTACGCTTCCACTACGACATCATGAAGCGAGACGGTCTTCGGATCTCGCTTGCCGCAGAAACATTCATACATGGACGAAACCTCTCGACCGAGAAACATCGCCTCCCGCTTCTTGAAGACCGCGTCCCGAATATCCGCTATTGAGATCGCCTCTGGAGCGCGCATGAGCAACAGCGGCATATCTCGCCCATCTCCTCGCATTATCAAACCTGACTGCTCGAGGCCATCAAGCGCGGCCTTGAGCACAATAGAGCTGCAGCCCAAAGACTCAGCGATCTCTAGTTCGTTGGGGACTTTCTGTCCCGTGCGAAACGCTCGCGTGACCAAGACCAAACTCTGAATCGCCAGCAACATCGCGCCATCACCTACGGTCATGAACGTGCGCTTCCACAATTTTCCACTACGAGGCAGATGCTGAGCTTGATAGCTCATCTCGGCTCCAAACAGCACAATCGACCACGACACATAAAGCCAAATAAGAAAGATCGGAATAAGAGCCAACGACTCGTAGACTCGTTCGTATGTCGTGAACCGCACGAGATAAAAGGCGAACCAATGCTTGGCCAGCCCGAAAAGTAGAGAAGCGGACACGGCTCCAAAGATCGCCGGCATTAATTTAACCGGCGCTTTTGGAACAAGGTAATACACAGCAACGAAAGCCAGAAAATCAATGAAAAACGGCAGCGAATCGCGATAGAGGGCACTAAGCAACCCAAAATCCGCGAAAAATGGCTCTACCTTGGTGCTCGTATAGTATCCCGAAATCGCGAACACCGGGATGAGCACAATGATCGCGCAAAAAATAGCCAGTCGGTCCGTAATCCGTCGGGACTCAAACACCTGCCAGACTTGATTAAGGGTATACTCGATTGAGTTCAGGAGCAGCAAAGACGTGGCGATCAACGTCGCAATCACCACATAATTGAGCCGAACCAGTTTGTCGCTCATATCCTCAATGAGCGGAAGCAGCGCGTCCAACGCCGTACTTCCAGGCACGAATTGCTTGAAGAAGAACTCCTTAACCTGACTCATATGGTCAGCTGTATGAACGAACGTAGCGAGTATGCCGAAACAAAGCGCTGTCAGAGGCACTAGGGAAAGCAGTGACGAGTACGCGAGCGATGCCGCTTTCGAGAATCCATTATCCCAATAGAACCGATCCGCCGAGGACACAATCACTCGGCCAAGCCAGCGCAGCTCAGACCAAGAGAACTTAAGCTTCTTTTGAGCATCGGACAGGAGCTGATGTCCCTTGTTTTCTGGCAGTGCACTGTTCATCACTAAATCACTCATGAGCTCCCATATTGACCCTAACCCCTCGAAAGCTCAAGATCTTTAATAGCTAAGATGCTCTCGTGCGCCAGGCTGTGCAACATTCATCGAGGAAGCGGAGGCAAACTTCGTTCTAGCAGAGCCGCTCACTCAAATAGTAGAGCACTTACACTCCCTCCCTCTTTCGAGTGGCACCTCATCGTTATAATATGCGCGAGTGAACTCGTCCTGCGCCTGCCATAATTGTCATCGTCCCGTTTGCGAGAGCGCGGGTTCCACGTTAATTCATTTCCGCGATACCTGTCACCACTGTGGAAGTGACGCCCACGTCTGCCTTAACTGCTCCCACTACGACGAGGGCTCACATCATGAATGCAGGGAGTCGTCCGCTGAGTGGGTGCGGGACAAGGAGCGCCGCAATACCTGCGAGTACTTCCGCGGGCGACAGAGTAGCGAGGTGAATCGAGGCGATAAAAAGCAATCGACGATCGCCGCTCTTGATGACCTATTCAAGAAGTGATTTCCGTCCAACGAGACTGCCGACCTCAACCTCAAGCTGATATCCGACCATCAGTTCTCGGTGTCTCTCGTCTGGCTCTTCACCTCTCCAAGCTCGTTAATGTTGAGCTTGTCCATCTTATATTTCAGGATGCGCCGGCTGATCCCTAATAACTCAGCCGCGCGAGTCTGTACAAAGTTCGCCTTCTTGAGCGCCTTGACGATCATGTCAGTCTCAAACATTCGCTCTGCCTCACCGAAAGCTAAGCCAGACGAGTTAACCGATCCTGGACCTGGCATCTCAAGTGGCGCTCGGTTCCATTCCCTAATCTTCCTTGGCAAATCGCCGCATGAGACCTCATCGTGTGGCGCCAAAGCAAGAAGGCCCTCAACGACATTCTCGAGCTCACGGACGTTTCCGGGCCACGGATACGCCTGAAAACTCTCCATCACTTCGGGGGCAAGCTTAAGAACTCGTCCTCCGTAGAGTGGCCCCAGGCGGCCAGCGCAGTGCTGCGCCAGCACGGGAATATCGCTCGCGCGATCTCGAAGCGCTGGAATATGCAGATTAATGACGTTAATTCGATATAGAAGGTCCTGTCTAAACTGCTTTATTCTTACGAGGTCCTCGAGATTTCGATTTGTGGCGGTGATCACTCGTACGTCAACCGATATTGGTCTCGAACGACCCACGCGGAAGAACTCCTGCTCCTGGAGAAAGCGCAACAATTTAACCTGAACAGCGAGTGAAAGCTCTCCAATTTCGTCCAGGAATAGCGTACCTCCATCCGCCAATTCAAAATGCCCGAGTCGTCTATCCACGGCGTGTGTAAACGCCCCCCTCTCGTGTCCAAACAGTTCTGACTCGATAAGACTCTCGGGAATAGCGGCACAGTTAATCGCCACAAACGGCTTATGCTTTCGAGCACCGCGATTATGAATTTCCCGAGCGATGAGCTCCTTTCCGGTACCCGACTCTCCCGTGATGAGAACCGTTGTATCTCGAGCGGCCACCTGCTCAACTTGCTTAAACAGCGCCTGCATAGCCGACGACCGTCCCGCCATGGGACCAAAATCAGCTTGAACAAGCTTGGCGTCTCTGCGGGAGACTCGACGCACACTCGAATTCGCGATTCCTCGCGAAGCGGGTTTTTGAACAAGCTCGCTTATCGTCTCTGAAAGGATCTGAGCCGTCGGCAATCCCTCGATTACCTCGGTCGCTCCACATTTAATAGCTTCCACCGCGGGGCGCACCTCTCCCGCTGGAGATATCACGACTATGGGCATGATTCCGGCGCACTCACGCAGTCGAACCAACCACTCCAACGCGCTGACACTCGGCAAGGTGCCGTTGAGAACTATCACATCAGGGCTCTGATCGCGCGCGATTTGCAACGTCTCCTCGTTCGCGAGAGCGGTTTTCACCTCAAAGTGTTGCGCTAGCAGGTGAGCCGTTGCCTGCCCCACACCGTCATCCATTTCTATGAAAAGCGCTCTTTTTCGTGATTGTTCCATGCGTCTCGAAACCACTAGTGGGGGCAATCAAAGGAAAGGGGTGGAGATTCCACTCTTTCGCTATTCACTCAGCCATCATGCGTAGAAGTAGGATGCCCTGTGCTAGGGTCTCGGAGCGAAACTACGGCAACATAAGCTTTTAACTCAAAACTGGTCGGGTCCTGGGCGAATGCGCCACCCCATGCGAGGCTAACCTCGCGAGTCGAAAGGGATTTAGCGACGTTATGCGGCCCCGCACGCCACTAGCTCTGACCAGTACTGGTACACATCCTTGAGAGATTGTCTCAAAGGAATCTGCGGAGTCCAGCCACACTCCTGCTCAATCCTGCTACAGGCGCCATAAAGTTCAGGTACTTCTGGCCCCCTCATTCTCTCGGGGTCCTGGACGATCTCAACGCCCACACCCGATACCTCAATGAGCGTATCGAGTATAGTTTGAATCGAGCTAGCCCTTCCTGAGCCCAGATTAAAGAGACCCCCTCTCGTCTGACTTAGGAGACGATAGCCGCGTACGATATCTCGCACATCGGAGAAATCTCTCTTAGCCTCGAGGTTTCCAACTCTTAGGACAGGCTCTGCCTTACCTTGCGCGATCCTCGCTAGCTGGAGCGCGAAATTCGCGGTGACAAAACGACGGTCTTGCCCTGGCCCAATGTGATTAAACGGTCGAACAATACAGCAGCTCAAGCGCTCCGCTCGGGCGTACCGCTCAACAACCATCTCCGCCATACGCTTCGTAAGGCTATAGTTGTTGTTCGGATTAATCGGAGTAGTCTCCTTCAGTGGCAGATCCTCTGACTTGACGGAACCGTAAACCTCCGCTGAGCTAATAAACACCAACGAGGTCTTCTTCTCCAACAAATGGCACTGCCGAGCGACGTTCGCTGTTCCTGCCACGTTTATTCGCAACGCTTTGTCGAAATCCTCCTCCGCCTCAGGAACAAAAGCTATTCCGGCTAAGTGATAAGTGACATCAGGCTTGACCGCCTGCACTACCCCTCGTACAGATTGAGCATCGGTGATATCAACCGAGCGAAAATCCTCCTCAGACACGCGCGAACTCTGCCCCTGAAGACCGGCGCAAACAACCTGATCCCCAAGTTCCTTAAGGTGCGTAACGAGATGTTGCCCAACGAAACCGTTGGCCCCGATAACGAGTGCCCGTGCCATGTAAGTCCTGTCCCTTATTTCCGGGAGGAAAGCCGTTCAATGTCGGCATCCACCATCATACGAGTCATCTGCTCAAAAGACACCTTGGGCTTCCAGCCAAGCTGCTTCATCGCCTTTGAAGGATCGCCTACAAGGAGATCCACCTCCGCTGGGCGAAGAAACGCCGAATCCAACTTCACGTATTTCTCCCACTCTAGACCAGCATGCTCGAAGGCTATCTCGACAAGCTTTTTCACTGTGTGAGTCTCGCCCGTCGCGATAACGTAATCATCCGCGGCATCCTGCTGGAGCATTAGCCACATCGCCTCAACATAGTCCCCCGCGAATCCCCAATCTCGGCGCGCGTCAAGATTTCCCATGCGAAGTTCGTTAGCCAAGCCGAGCTTGATCCGGGCCACTCCATCGGTAACTTTCCGAGTCACGAACTCCAGACCTCGGCGCGGAGACTCATGATTGAAGAGGATTCCGGAGACCGCGAAAAGATCGTAGCTCTCTCGGTAATTGACAGTTATGTAGTGCCCATAAGCCTTCGCGACTCCATAAGGAGATCGTGGATAGAACGGGGTGAGCTCAGTTTGTGGGGTCTCGCGGACCTGTCCATACATCTCCGAACTGGAAGCCTGGTAGAACCTGATCGTTGGATCGACCAGACGGATAGATTCCAACATCCGCGTGACTCCAATCGCAGTGAACTCCGCTGTTAAAACCGGCTGCGCCCAGCTCGTAGGAACGAAGCTCTGCGCGGCGAGGTTGTACACCTCCCGTGGCTTCGCCTGCTTCAACACGGATATCAACGAATACTGGTCGAGAAGGTCCCCCTGAATAAGCTCGACCTGACCACGGATGTGCTCAATTCGATCGAACTTCTCGACCGACGATCGGCGCACCATACCGTACACCTTGTACCCTTTGCTCAGTAAAAGCTCGGCAAGATATGAACCGTCTTGGCCCGTGATTCCAGTGATTAAAGCAGATTTCTGTGCCATATGTTCTTTCTCCTTATCCAAAGTATTAGACCAATTCGGACCGTCCACGCTGCTTGAGCTCGGTCACAACTTTCCTGACATCTTGAACATGCTCCCGTGAGACTACGAGCAGCGCGTCGCCAGAGTCAATTACAACAACATCCTTGAGGCCAACCGCCGCTATCAGCCGATCGTGAGACCGGAGAACACAGCCCGTGCTATCAATCGCGAGCGCGTCGCCCTTGAGTAAGTTTCCTTCACTATCCGGGGCGAAATTCTCCGCCCACTGATCCCATGAACCGACATCATTCCACCCGAATTCCTCGGCGTCGATCACAAGGCAATTACGCGCGTGCTCCAACACTCCAAAATCGATCGATATCGACTCGAACTGAGAAAACAACTCTGAAACACGGAGAGATGTGGGAGCGCCGATCTCAATTTCTTGCTGAATCGCCAACAGTCCCTCGTACATCGCCGGCAGATGCTCCTTGAACGCCTCTAAAATGACGCTTGCCCGCCACACGAACATTCCAGAATTCCAACTATAACCACCCTCCTCCAGATAGCGCTGCGCCCGCTGTAGGCTTGGCTTCTCATAAAAACGGTCCACTCGGTAGGTTCGCCCTCCCAGGAGCTCTCCGCGCTTAATGTAACCATATCCTGTGTTTGGGTGCGTTGGCGGTATGCCGATCGTGACCAGAACTTCATTATCTCTGGCTTGGCTCACTGCCTCTGAGAGAGCTCCACGCAATCGCTCCTCGTCCTTGACCGCGTGATCCGCTGGAAGCACAACCAGCACTGGATCTTGGCCCTTTGCCGTCGCCAGAGAGGCGACCGCCGCCAATCCAATACAGGCGGCGGTATTACGCGCTTCTGGCTCGACAATTACCTTCGCGTGCGGCACATGCTCTAGAATAGTTGGTCTGAGCGTATCGTTAGCTACCACGCAGATATTGCTCCGCCCCACGATAGGCTCAACGCGGCGTACCGTCGCTTGAATTAAGCTTTCCCCATCGTCGCTTATCGATAGAAACTGTTTTGGAAGTCGAACGCGACTTAAGGGCCAAAATCGGCTGCCCTGTCCGCCTGCCAAGACCACCGCGATTGTATCAGTTGATTCAAACATTACTCTCCTTTCGCGACCCCAATTTCGCGTAGAAATAAGTTAAGAGCGGCCTGCCACGACAGCACTGGTCTTCCAAGCACACTCTCCAGTCGCGATGTGTCAAAAGCCGAATAGATAGGACGCTTCGCTGGTCGATTTAACTCAGCCGCTATCGTTGGCTCAATTCGAGCAACCGACTTACCAGCGTAACTCTCAAGGGACAGTCGCTGAATCTCGCGGGCGAAGTCATACCATGAGACGACACCCCCGCACGACGCATGAAGGGTGCCCGAGATTGGAAGCCTCACCAGATCAAGCAACACCTCCGCAAGCCAACCTGCCCACGTTGGCGACACGAACTGGTCATCCACGACTTTAAGTACATCGCGCTCGCCGAAGAGCTTGAGCATAGTGTGAACAAAGTTGACTCCTTTCTGTCCATACAGAGCTTGCGTCCTTACCACCAGTCCGCCATCACCACAGATTGACCGAACGAACTCCTCCCCTTCGAGCTTAGAGCGCCCATATACACTGAGCGGGTTGACCGCGTCGTCCTCCTTAAGCTTCCTGCCTAACAATCCGTCAAATACATAGTCAGTGGAGATATGAAGGAGCCTTACTCCACACTTGGCGCACGCCTCACTTATGTTCCGCACACCCTGGGCGTTAATCGCGAAGGCTCGATCAGGCTCTTCCTCAGCTTTATCCACAGCGGTATACGCCGCGCTGTTGATGACTGTTGTCGGTTGAAGCGACCGTATGAGCGTAAACACCTGCGCCTTGTCGGTGATATCGAGCTCCTTCGTGACGGGCGAGACGACCTCAAACGCCAGATCATTGGCTCGTTTTTTGAGCTCGTACCCGAGTTGTCCACTTCCACCGAAAAGAAGGATCTTCACCGCACTAACCTCGATTCGCGTAGTTTCGCTCGTAGTATGACAAATACGCGCCGCTTTTGATCTCCTCCCACCACGGACGATTCGCCTGATACCAAGCAACCGTCATCTCGAGACCCTTCATGAAGGGAGTCGATGGCTTCCAGCCCAATTCATTGGATATCTTTGAGTGATCAATCGCGTAGCGGCGGTCATGCGCGGGCCTATCCCCCACGGGCTGTATTAAATCTCTAGACTTGCCAAGCATATCCAGAATCGCGAACGTCACTTCTCTGTTGGGCAACTCAGCGTCAGCGCCTCCCCCGATATTGTATACCTCACCTGCTTTCCCTTTCTCCGCCACCCGTAAAAGCGCGTCACAGTGATCGGTAACGTACAGCCAACTACGCACGTTCATACCATCCCCGTAGAGCGGCAACTTCTTGCCCTCCATAGCGTTAGTGATGAACAACGGAATCAACTTCTCCGGGAAATGAAAGGGACCATAGTTGTTGGTACAGCGAGTCACAGAGGCGTTAAAATTATGCGTCTTACAGAACGCTAGTACAATCAAGTCAGAGGCGGCCTTGGACGCCGCATAGGGACTTGTCGGATCTAGCGGAGTGGTTTCCAAAAAATATCCCGTTGGTCCAAGCGATCCATACACCTCATCAGTTGAGATATGAACGAATCTTCCAACGCCCGCCTTCAACGCGGCGTCCAGCAGAACCTGAGTGCCAAGAACATTAGTTCTGACGAACTCAAGTGAGGACATAATCGAACGATCGACGTGACTTTCGGCGGCGAGGTGAAAGACCAGATCGAATCGTTCTCGCTCGAAGAGCGCGCCAATCGCGACTTCATCAGTAATATCGACTCGCGCGAACGTGATGCGATTCTCGTCCAACAGTGCCGTTAGGTTCTTAACATTTCCAGCGTATGTAAGGAGGTCAAGCGCGGTGATCTTCCATTCTGGCCGCTCGCGCGCCAAAAGATGCACCAAGTTACTTCCGATAAATCCAGCGGCTCCTGTGACTAGTACTTTCACAACGCTCCCTCTTACAAAACACTACCTATTGGTCCTCTATGCGGACAGATGGGGGACACTATCGCAAAAAAGGCTAAAAGACCAGTAACATCACGGCATTATCTCTAATGATACGACCCTGCAGAGTGCTGTGCGATCCGCGACTCCAACGGAGTAAGAATAAAGTTATCAATAACTTACTGAGATACGCCGTATCCCTGTCGAATTGAACCGAGTCCGCCGAACGTAAAACTCAAAAGTACCTGCTTACGATCGGGATTAATGCGCTCACCAATTCCGAGGTCCAAGCTCCAGCATTTGCACGAGTTCATGAACCGGACCAGACCCTGACTCTCTATAAACTCGTTCTCTTCAGCGTCAAATCTCGCGTAAGCGCCGGCGCGTAACTGCTCATGCAACTTCAGCTCAAAGTTACCCTCAACCTGGTTAACGCCGCTACTCGTCGATGATCCCTGGTTTTTATCAACGAAGGTATATCGAAATCGTAGTGCGTCATCTCGATCATCTCGAAAGCCAAGTGAGACGCTATTACTCGAAAAAGTGTCGTAATCGAGCTCAGAGTCATCGGGCTTGCCAACGCGAATGTTTGAGTCAAATCCAGCGGAAAAATAATAAGACGGAGAGAGCACGAATCCAGCGTTTAGATCCGTGAATCCGTCTCTGCTTGGATCGAGATCCTTATTCGCTTCGATGTAGTCATAACCTTGACGAACATAGACATTACCAAGCTCTCGGATCTCTCCTTCTCGCAGGTCCACCTGTCGTTCAGGCGCCAGCACCATTCCCCGGCCAAAATCGATCAGGGCTTGCGACATATCAAACATAGGAACCGTGTCGCCTGTTTGCGTAAGATCCTCGATCTCTCTCGTGCGTTCGTAGGGCTCATTGAATCGTCCATACAACCGACTGGTTAAACCATAGGTAACCAAGCTGCGCTCACGAAACCTATCGAGTTGGTCAAAAAGCGGGTTCTCGGACTGGTCCACATTAGGGACATACGCGTAGGAAACCATTGGCTCTAGCGTATGCTTTAGCTTGGTCAGCTCACTGCCCTCATTACGAGCCCCCAAACCAACAAACTTCGAAAACAGATTTCCCCGCTCCAGCGCGTAGACCCTCTCTACCCCTGTCGACATACCGTAACTAAAAATCGGCAACGTTCTGCTCGTCTGATCCTCAAGCTGCGTCGAGCCATCGGGTAAAGGGGTCGCGCTCGCCGGAAGAGTCGTATCACGCAAGCTGTAATTGGTCTGATGCAACTCCACGGCCGCTTGCGACCGCACGTAGTTTTCCACGTGAAACGGGACAGCGACTTTCGGATGGAGGTCGAGTCGCCATCCGTCATAGCCCTCATTACGAACGAAATCCGTCGCGATGGCATCACCACTCGTAACGACCTTCAAGCCAAGAGGGTTCATTCCAAAAGGACGGAATGTCCGAGTTGTCGACGCCGCGAACTCCGGCACTCTCTGAAACTGGAGGTCCTGATCCTGCAGCAAGGCCTGGTTGTACTCTGTCCGAGCCTCAAGATTGAGCGCTTCAAACGCGGTGCCTCGAACAAGCGCTGTTGAAACTAAAAACTGATCCTGTCGGCTTCCAATGTTTGGTTCGGGAATTTCACGCAAGAAAAGATTGTCGCTGGTATAATGACCGTCGGCTATAAACTCGATCGGCGAAGGAGACTCTTTCGGAGATGTCCAACGCTGCTTGTAAAAACCTCCGAATCGGTTCGTATCTATTGTCGGATCTGAAACTCCGCTTATGTTAAGACCTCGCAGGCTGTCACCCCTCAGAGATTCATTTGAATACAACACACCTCCGTTAAGAGCGTGCGTCTCTGAGAAAATTCGCTCAAAGGTTAGCTCGCTTCCCACTCGAGACCGCGCGGCGATGAACGGAGTGACAGTGAATCCAGTCGTCTCATCGACGTTCAAAAATATGGGCTGTATGTACTGAAACCCATCTCGACTATTAACTCCAACCTGCGCCGGCAATAAACCCGACGCTCGCTCGTTCTTCACGGGGAAAACCAAGTATGGACTGTAGAAAATCGGAACTCCCTCAAAATAAACCTTTGAACCATAGGAGTGGGCGTATCCCTTCTGGGTGATACTGCACGAACTCGACTGAATCTCCCACGGCTTCGCGCCATCCTGGCAACGACAGGTAGTCATGGCGGAATCTTCCAACTCAAACTCAAACTCAGATATCTTGCGCGCCTTTGTCGAGGTGATGTGATACCCCTCTTCCTCGACGTCGAACTCGAGATTCGAGAAATCACCTGTTTCTCCCTCAACTCGAACGGTCGCCGATTCCGCGGACAGCACCCCAGCCGAGCTACTCATGAGCACGTTTCCGGAAACGTCTCCCTGCTTCGTTTCTGTGTTGAAGGTTCCCTGGTCCGCTTGAACCTGCACGCCGCCCTCGGAGATTAAAACTCCGCCCTTACCGACGATTTGATGCGCCTCGTTCTTGAACTCGATAACTGGGGCCTGAAAGTCCAACCCCTCGGGCGCGGATGGCACCATTTTGGGTTTAACAGCCTCCTTCACCAATGCCTGCTGTGCCTGTTTTTCGGCGGGCGTGTCGCCACCAAAGACGATCTTCGATCCCGATGACGATTGGGCGTGAACGGCGCTAGACCACACAGGTAGACTCGCCACCGCGACCAAGCAACACAACACGAACGAACCGATCGAGGCGCGAGTAACGAAACTAGAAAAACTAAAGGTACGAGTCTTCACCCCGTAACCTTAACGAGCCATGCGGCGTGGCGAAAGAGGTTTAGATACCGAATCCGAAATTTCGAAGTAGCGTTCCTAATTCATCCCTCATCGCGGTGCGTGAAACGATTCGGTCAACCATTCCATGCTCAAGGAGAAACTCGGAGCGCTGAAACCCTTCGGGGAGCTTTTGCTTGATAGTTCCCTCAATCACCCGAGGTCCCGCGAAGCCAATTAGCGCATCCGGCTCGGCGATAATGAGATCTCCTAACATGGCCAACGAGGCAGCGACTCCGCCTGTTGTTGGGTCAGTCAAGATTGAGATGTATGGGATATGACTCTGTCCGAGTTTCGCGAGCGCCGCGCTTACCTTCGCCATCTGCATCAGGGAAAACAACCCCTCCTGCATACGCGCGCCTCCGGAAGCGGAGATAATAAGAACAGGCCGTTTTTCACTGACTCCAAGCTCTATGAGCCGGGCGAGCTTTTCACCAACGACCGAGCCCATACTCCCACCCATAAAGGATGAGTCAAAAACACCTAACATCACGGGGATGTTTAAGATTCGAGCTCGCCCCGTAATCACCGCCTCGATAGAACCCGTCTTCTTCTCAGTATCCTTGAGACGATCCTTGTACTTCTTCTTGTCCTTAAAATTAAGCGGGTCTACGGACCTAAGGTTACTGTCCAACTCAATAAACGAATGTCGATCGACAAGAATTGGTATGCGCTGACGCGCGGTCAAGCGGAAATGGTGGGTGCACTTAGGACATACGCCGAAGGCTCGACGAAGGTCCTTCGTATAAAGAATCGCCTCGCACTTCGGACACTTGGTCCAAATGTCATCCGGTAACTGCAGCGGCTCTGCCACATCCGCCGTCTGCTTTGGAGCCTTACTTCGAGTGAACCATCCCATTAGATTACGACCTCTTAAACATCAAACCCATCGCGGGGCTGTTATGCGCCCGCTGTGACTAGCCGCTAAAAGTAGCAGATCGCCACAAGGTGAGGCAACCATCGCTCTCATGCGAATAAGTCTGGTTCATCCAACACCTTAGCCCAACAATCCGCATTGACCCCTCCGAGCTGAGCCCTTAGGCTCCTGTGATTGGCGTTACAAATGGAGTCAAAGACTATGAGCGCGACCGTTGCCTTGCCAGATTTGGTAAACTTCCTCGATCAAGAGCTTAACGTGTCATCTTATTCTGACATCGCGCATAATGGATTACAGGTCGAAAGCCCTCGCCGAGACCTGACCACGGTTGGCTTCGCGGTTGATGCCGGAATGTCAGTATTGACCGAGGCCTGCCGCCGAAACTGCCAGCTCCTAGTCGTCCATCACGGCATAATGTGGGGAAAGTTGGAGCCTTTCGTCGGCCCGTTGGCCCGAAAATTAACACTCTGCTTCGAACGAGGACTCTCGCTTTACGCGGCACACCTCCCACTTGATGGACACGCCACGCTCGGCAACGCCGCCCAGCTGGCTCGACTGTTAGGGGCAAGTGATATCCAACCATTCTTTCACTACAAAGGCAGCCCAATCGGGGCGGTCGCCACCCTCCCCGCCCCACTGTCGTTAAGCGAAATAACAATGCGTCTGTCCCAATGTGAGGGAGCCCTAAAGCCATCTCTTACACTGCCATTCGGTCGGACGACCGTACAGCATATCGGAATCGCCACGGGCTCAGCCTCTAGCCTCATCCCAGAGACTGTAGAGAGAGGACTAGACCTGCTAATCACTGGCGAGCCAAAACAGGAAGCCTATCATTCCGCGCGAGATCTGAACTGCTCAGTTGTCTGCATGGGTCATTACGCAAGCGAGACCTTCGGAGTACGAGCCCTGGAGCGTGTACTTGGAGAGAAATTTGGGGTAAAAACAGAGTGGATTAGTGAGCCAACGGGAATATAAGCCCTACCCCAGGTCACGGCCGTGGTCTTGGTCGCAGACGATACGCGTGCGCGCTCAATTCATGTTCAGTTTAAACAAGAGGAAGTGGAAATTATGCAGGACTTACGAGATCTCAGTTTTACGGGCAAACGAGTGTTGATTCGCGCCGACCTTAACGTGCCGTTAAACGAACAGCAGGAGATCACTGACGACAACCGCATCAAGCAGTTTTTACCCACTCTTCAAGCGGTGCTCTCGCAAGGTGGTCGGGCAGTATTGATGTCTCATCTGGGGGAGCCATCCGGCGTCGACCCGAAGTTTTCACTACGACCAGTCGCTCGCCGTCTAGCGGAGCTTTTGAATACGGATGTAGCCCTGGCGCCCGAGTGCGTTGGCCCGGAGGTCACTAAAATGGTGTCAGAGCTTCGCGATGGACAAGTGCTTCTCCTTGAGAACCTCCGATTCCATCCAGGTGAGAAGAAGAACGATCCTGAGTTCTCAGCGCAACTCGCTAAACTGGGAGATGTATTCATCAGTGACGCCTTCGCGACCGCGCACAGAAGCCACGCTTCAGTGGTCGGCGTTCCACGACTCTTCAAGGCGAAGGCGGCGGGACTCCTCATGCAGAAGGAGATCAATTATTACAAGCAAGCTCTGGAGAATCCAAAAAAACCGCTCTGCGTGGTAATTGGTGGCTCTAAAGTTTCAAGCAAGCTGAGCGCCCTTGTTAATCTTTCCACGAAAGCAGACAAGCTAATCATCGGCGGCGCCATGGCGAACACGTTCCTTGCCGCGCAGGGGCTCCAAATGGGTCGCTCTCTATACGAGCCGGATCTCGCCGGCAAAGCTCTTGAGCTATTAGGAACTTTAGCTCGTCGAGATTGTAAGGTTTATCTGCCGGTAGATGTTGTGGTCGCTCCCTCGCTGTCTAGCCAAGGACTTGGTCGCCCCGTTCCCGTACAAGAAATACCCGCGGACACCATGGCGCTTGATATCGGACCCGCTACGAGCCTGCTCTACAGAGAGGCTCTCCATACCGCCGAGACAATCGTTTGGAACGGACCGATGGGCGCCTATGAAAACGAGGACTTCGCGAAAGGTACGCACGATATGTGTGAATCAATCGCCAACGCCCATGGGCTAACAGTTGTTGGCGGCGGGGACACTGACGCGGCGATACACCATATGCAGTTGGCTCATAAGTTTAGTTTCATCTCCACCGCTGGCGGCGCCTTCCTGGCGTTATTGGAGGGCAACTCGCTCCCTGGTATTCGAGCATTAGAATAGCGGCGGACAGGTGGAGGGACGGCACGGGTAGGTTAAGCCCTTGGACTAACGTCATTTGTCCAAGGGTCATACAGGTGCCGTCCTGTCCAGGCTCGGGTTCGGCTTTCAAGAGACCCACGCACATCCTTGAATTGTGATGGTTTTCCCCGCCCTCAGACCCCCTGACCCCAATCTCGGGGAGCCGCTGCGCAGTTCCATCTCTGAATCAAGGCTCATTTTTTCCTTCCACTTCGAGGGAACCGTGATATAGCTGATGGCGTTGGTCAGTGATTAATCCACTTACGAGGTCTGGACAGAACGAGATAGTATGCCGAGGAAAGGCAGGGGCGAATCAATACCTTCTACTTTCGATACAACGCGGAGGTCTCGTGACCTGTCGAGCTCAATCGCCAGCTGCGACCAAAAGATCACGGTTAGTCCCCTTTCAATCGACGACTTCCGACTGTTAGTCCACTCTAGTTCCGCAGCCATAGGTTGTTTCGAGCTTCTCCATCCGGTTGATACCCGAATCGGCACGACCGACTTCGTCTCCGCAGTCTATGGACACGAATCGGTATGTATGGAAGCGAATGAAGTCTTACTGGAAATGCTTCAAGAACGAGAAGTGGAAAGCATTCTGGGCGCCTCGATTGCCGAGCTATTGCCGGAGAGCCGAGACTGGCCAAAGCTCTTCTCCGTGTGGCACCAAGCATCTCTTTCTCCAATGCCCCTCGAGCTAGTCCTTCGACAACAAGACGGAAGCAGCTGGAGCGCCTCATGCGCCGTATACGGCATGCTGAGCGGCCACTATCTGCGCAGAATCTGGCTAGTCGTCCGCGACATTTCCAAATATGCCGCGACCTTAAGAACTCTCACCGACACCGAGCGCCACTATCGTTCGCTTCTTAACACCCCGAATACCCTCTCAATTCGATATCTGCTGTGCGGTTTATGCGAGTATGTGAGCCCCTCCACTGTATGCATGCTAGGGCTCTTAGAGAGCGAGAGGTTTCAACGTCCGATCTATCTTCAGGATTTCGTGCACCCCACGGATGTACCACTTCTGCTAGCACCATTCTCACAGCAAGCAACTCCTGGAGGTTCTGAACAAATCTCGGTGCGATGCAGGGGGCGTGACGGAACATTCATTGAATTTAATGCCAGGGCGTTCAAAGCCCCCCAAGCTGAGACATCAGTTATCGCCCATGATCTTGTGGGGCAGCGTGTAAACGATGCCGATAGCGTATCGAATCATAGCGCTCAACTCACTCAAGCGACCGCTTGCGTTATTCACGATCTGAACAATCTGTTAACGGCTGCGCTAGCGCAAACCATGCGAGCCTCTCGTGAAGTTGACTCGCCAGAGTTCTCCGCTATTCAACGTACGTTAGAGCTGTGCGCTACCCTTTCGAAGAGAGTCGCCAATATGGAGGGAGAGGGGCAGGAACAAGTCGCCACCATCTCACTCAATCGCGCCCTCGAGCAGAGTACCGCGCTTATTCGTTCGCTCCTGGGCCCTGGAATCACTTTGACAGCAAGCCAGACGACGAACACACCGCTGTACGTAGCGGCCACCTACGCCGATGTCGCCCAGATACTTTCGAATCTAATACTGAACGCTCAAGAGGCACTCAAAAGCGCGGGAACAATTAAGGTCGAGATCGACTTGATCCGTGGTCCGACAACCGAAACCAGCGTTGCCGCTCTAACCGTTTCGGATAATGGACCCGGAATCGACCCTCTCCTCCTCCCACGGTTATTCCAACAGCCCGTATCGTCAAAACTCGACTCGGCTGGGCACGGACTCGGCCTCCTATCGGTTAAGACGATCGTGGATAGATTGAGGGGCACTGTTGAAGTGAACTCGGACTCGGGCGGAACTATTTTTCGTGTTTATCTTCCACTCGACAAATCCCCAGAGGCGAGAGACCTCGTGGCACCAACGAGAACTAACTCAGCTTTATCAATTGTTATAGCCGACGATGAGCCACTAATTCGCGATATGTTCACCAATATACTCTCTGAAATGGGACATTCGATAACAACGGCGGCCGATGGTCGCTCCCTCCTAAAAACCCTGGAGAGCGCGCCTAATGTGGACCTTGTGATACTCGATGATCAAATGCCTTCTAGTAGAGCGACAGACCTCGCCGCGCAGCTTAACTTTCAACGACCAGGACTGTCGATTATCGTCGCAAGCGGCGATCCGTCTCTTCGCCAACGGATGCGAACCGTATCAACGAATGTGTCGTTTCTCGATAAGCCCTTCACGCGATCTGAGATTGAGGCCGCTTTGAGGGCGGTGCCACGTAGGAGAGCTTTACCACTCGAGTCGTGACACGTACTACCAGCGGCGCTTTGCCAGGTAGGCTAAAATGCTCCCGGCTGGAATCCCGAAGAGAGCTCGTCCTGCCGCAACTCGTTTTTCTTCTTACGAGCGGCTCTCTCAGCGTCGATCGAACGTCTATCGCGCTCCATCTGCCTCATGCGCTCTCGTTGCAACTTCTGTCGCTGAATACGTTCCTCTTCCATGCGCTTCTGAAACTGCTGCTGTTTGGTAAGCACCGGCGTCGGTGTTGGTGGATATATCTGCTCGCGGTACTCCTTCGGAACGTCCTTAATACTGTCAGCGAAACGTAAATTCCCAGAGCTGTCCATGTACCGTAAGGACTGTCCGTGAGAGATATCGACTTTACTGAACCCGACCACACATACTGAGGTCGTGATAAGACCTACAAACGCCAAATTACGAATCGACCATCGCATACGAGTCCCCTTTGAGGCTGTCACTACTCTTTTCGCAAGCGTACCACGATTCTCCTCGCGAGCGCAGCTGGCATCCTGCCTACACGAGCGATATCCTCATTCGGCGCCTCCGCGATAGCTTCTATCGTCTTGAAATGACGAAGTAGGCGTCCTCGCATCTCTGGCGTAACCCCCGAAACGGCGTCGAGCTTCGAGCCGAAGACTCGCTTTGCGCGCTTGGCGCGGTGAAAGGTGATAACGAACCGATGTACTTCGTCGCGAATCCTGGCCAGAAATCGCGTCATCGGATCGCCCTCCTCCAACAACAAGGGCTCTTCTCTGCCAGGAATATACAAGCGCTCAGGCTTCCTGTAGACCTCAGCTGACTGAACCTCGCTCTCAGTTCGCATCTTCGCGAGCGCCACGATCTCCACCCCAACACAAAGCTCGTCTCGGGCTTGCAGCGCCATGGATAGCTGCCCGGGTCCCCCATCGATAACCAAAAGATCGGGGAGAGTTCCCTCCTCCGAACCCCGCTTGAGCCTTCTCCCCACCACTTCGTACATCGAAGCGAAATCATTTGGCGAGCCCTGCTGCTCAACGTTGTATTTTCGATACGAGCTTCTTTCAGCGACACCATCAAAAAATGTAACGATCGCTCCAACAGTATCACTTCCTTGAAAGTTGGAGATATCAACGCATTCCACGCGTCGGGGCGCCTGTCTCAGTCCCAATGTTCGCACGAGGGCGCTCGCCACCCGATCCCACTGAGATTCTCGAGTCAATGACCCCTCAAACGCGTGCTTAGCGTTCAATTCCGCCATCGCCAGCAACCTCGCCCGAGATCCTCTCTGTGGACAAACTACGGAAACAGAGAGCCCGTATCGCGCTCGGAATCCCGCCTCAAGTAATGATGAGTTCTCGAGTTCTCTCGGAACTATAATCTCAGCTGGAAGCTCTCTGCCACCATCGTAAAACTGCTCGATTACCGCTTCCAGGAGCGCGTCATCAGACACCCGGACATCGTTCATCACAAACGGCTTACTCTCCGCGATTCGACCGTTGCGAACCAGGAGAACGCAGATTGCCGCGCTCTCCCCCGAACGAGCGAGTCCGAATATATCTCTATTTTCCCCACGGAATGTGACGAGTGAATGCGTGGAGTTAAAGTTAGTGAGAGCCTCAATCCGGTCACGCCACGCCGCGGCCTCCTCAAATCGAAGCTCATCCGCCGCCACTTCCATGCGCTGAGTCAACTGACGAATGGTCCCATTTGTCCGCCCCTCAAGGATTCCGATCGCCTGTTTGAGGAGCTCGCCGTACTCCGCGCGATCAACTGGCAAACAGCACGGCGCGCAGCACCTTTTAATTTGATATTCGAGACAAGGACGTTGGCGATTATGCAGGACGGAATCTGAACAAGTTCGTAGCGGAAGCACCTTGCGGATGATCTCAAGCAGATTGCGCAGCTCTGTTCCAAAGGCATACGGACCAAAGTACGTCGCTCCATCGTTTTGAACCCGTCTCACAAGCTCGAGTCGAGGCCACTCCGCGCGCTCATCTACTCTAATCGAATAGTAGGACTTATCATCCTTAAGCATGATATTGTAGCGAGGCTTATACTTCCCGATCAGGTCGCGTTCGAGCAAAAAAGCCTGCTCTTCCGTTTGAGTCACGATCGTCTCAAACGCGACGACTCTCTGAAGCAGGTACTCAATCTGATACCGCCCGTCGCCGCCTGTGAAATAGGTCTTTAATCGATTTCGTAGACTCTTCGCCTTCCCTACATAGATAACCGCGGCGTTCTCATCCCTCATTAAGTAGACGCCGGGCTGTTCGCAGACGTTTAGCGCCTGTCGCCTCAGTGAATCGATCTTCTGGTCCTGCCGCTCTTGACTCATCGAACTACCGTTGGAGCTTGCGGATCACTTGCTCTATAAAAAGTTTCTCCGGAACCACGCGCGCGACCACCTCAAGCACCCCGACGCGTTCCAGCAACGCTGGAGGGAGCCCTTCAAGCTTCACGGCGTCCTTCTCAGTGCAAACAAGCCAGCCGTGCGGAACTGATTCTAACATTTTCCGAATATCCGCTTCGTCGTACTGGTAGTGATCATCGTAGCAAAACCTTTCCCCTACGGGGAACCCCAACCCATTCAGTGATTGAAAAAACCCATCGGGATTGGCGATCGCGGCGAACGCGGCTACTGGTTGCGAAGTTATTTCATCACCGCCTACTAGAGCTCGCACCTCTCTTGGTGAAAGATATGCGCGGAAAACAGATATTTCTTTTGGAAGCACACGAAGGATCCTCGGGTCGACTTCGGGAAGGTCCTCTTCTTTCATGACTTTTCTCTGAGACACCACGACAATCGAAGCTCTCTTGAGCGCTCTTGAGCGCGCCTCCCTAAAAAGTCCAAGGGGTAAAAGTTCCCCTTTCACAAAATCCTCAACCGCGTCATTTGTGCCCGCGAAAATGGACACAATGTCTACATCACGACACAGCGCTCTATGCTGTAACCCATCGTCAAGAACGACGACGCTCGCGGTCGCCTCCTGCTCAATGCGCTTTACCGCGGCGACCCGTCGTCGAGCTATGTATACCGGATGACCGTATCGGGCCATAAGTACCGGCTCGTCTCCCACGGCGTCAGGACTATCACTCTCCGCGACTCGATGGGGACCTCTGAGACTCCCTCCGTATCCACGGGACACGATTGCCGGCCGCAGTCCATGTCGTTTAAGGGCATCAGCGACAAAGAGACATAGGGGAGTCTTTCCATTCCCACCCGCTGTGACGTTTCCAACGCTGATCACAGGAATAGGACTCCTATAGGTCGACAACACTCCTCGATCGTAGAGCCATCCTCGCAGCCAAACTAACGATCCATAGAGCCGCGCCAAGAGCCTCAGAATTACTGACATGGGTACTCCTCACTGGTCATGATAACGTCAATGACGCGCCGCGACGCTCCTTGGTGAACCCGCCAAACATCTCTCCCGCGAAGACCGACACTCCGTAGCGCGGCGCTCCCACCGCATAATTGATTAAGAATCGTCTCGATCTCAGCTTCGGTTCGCACTGTGATTATTCCGTCACTGGCGAAGAGCTCCATAACTAACTCCCGAATGACCGACACATGGGGTCCTACTATTATCGGAACACCATACATCGCTGGCTCGAATGGATTGTGTCCCCCGATATTCACCAGAGTCGCCCCGACAAACGCGAGGTCACTGGCCGCATACGCCTCCTCCAGATCTCCCATCGTATCGAGCAGCAGAGCGTCCCAGGACCTAAACTCGGGCAGACTCCCCTTCGACACTCTCGCGCTAGGGACGCGCAAGGACTTGATCGCCTCCCAAAAGTAATCAAACCTCTCGGCGTGTCTCGGCGCGACGATCACTTTGCATGACCTTCCGCTTTCCCACACCCGCTTCAACGGCTCGAACCAGAACTTCTCCTCGCCTGGCCGAAGGCTCCCCAGGACAACTATCGGTGTCTTATCATCCACTGCTCCGAAGAACCGTCGTCTCGCCGCGATACGACCTTCGACGCCCTGAAAGCGCGGATTACGATCGTACTTCGTGTGTCCCGTGACATATATTCGCTCTGATGGAACACCTAGCTCTATGAACCGATTTCGCTGCGTCTCATCCGAGACACTTACACTCGTGAAACCAGACAAGAGCGGGGCTATCACACTGCGCGCGGCGCGATACCATGAGAGAGTGTAATCTGAGATACGGCCATTGACGATGTGACACGGCGCTCCTCGTGATAGAATCTCTCGCAATAAAACGGGCCAAATTTCCGTCTCACTCAGCACGAATCGATCAAAGGTGATACCATGAAGAGCACGTCGCACGAGAAAGGGCGCGTCGAGAGGTAGCAATCTCGTCAGATCAACAGAACTGCTACCTCGCTCCAGACCGGTGGGGCTCGTCGCTGTTAATAAAAGCCTGTCTCCGGGAGCGTCCGCGCGAACCAAATCAATCAAAGGAAGTAGACCCTGCACTTCACCAACTGACGCTCCGTGAAACCACCATGCTAGCGGCGGCACCTCTCCCCATACCCCGAAACGCTCATCGAATCGCCTACGACCACGCGGGAATAGCGCGAGAACGCATCCTATCACTGGCACGAGCACGGACGTGACGGCGCTATAGATTTTACTGAGCAGTCCAATACTGGTCTGCTTGCTGGGTGACTTCATGTAATGCATCCTGAATACGCTTGCGAGCTATCTCCCTATCCTCGTCAGCGGAGATTCGAATCGGATTACCAACAACCGCCACGCCTCGCGAAAACGGCTTCGGGATAATCATTCTATCCCATGACCTCAATTGCCAATGGCGTTCGGTCGAATACGCCATCGGATATACTGGCACACCCGTCCTCTGAGCGACTAACGCCACGCCATCTTTGCACTCATGAAGGGGGCCTCGAGGGCCGTCAGGCGTAAAGCCAACATCACTCCCCTTCTCAACTATTTTCAATATCTCTAGTACTGCCCTGGTGCCTCCGCGCGACGAGGAGCCCGCTACTGAACGGATACCCAGTAGACGAACCGCGAACGCGATCAACCTTCCATCTCCGTGCTGACTGATCAACATGTACGGGGGAGCGGAACGTTTGCCGCGAAACACCCAATAAGTGTGTGGAGACATTAAGATTCGCCCGTGCCAGAACAGTATAAGTCCCGCGTCTCCACCTATATTCCGAACCTGCTCCCCATGGCTGTTGATATATCTCCACCGAATTGAGCGTGAAATAGTGGCGATTATAAGAGCCGCGACGGCTCCGCCCGCATACACCTTGAGAAATGACACAACCCGCTGAAATGACATAGCCAGCAGTGTAGCGGTAGGACACCTTTCGGGCAACTCGCCTCGCCTAACCCCGAGGTATCCTGAACGATGTTAGGATCAATCGTCCTGGGGCTACTAACGAGAACACGAACCGCAACTCACGACAATCTTGGGGATTCCGCCTCTCAACACGGTCTTCTTTCCTCCCAGGGAGAACAGACAGCGCTGCCCAGAGACGATTCGACTTGGACCTTTAAGGGGATAACTAACGCCGTCGAGGAACTCCGCGAACACATAGACATGAGTCGCCAAGCCAAGACCGACGTTAGACACTGTTACGTTCAGATGCTCGATCGTCTGATGTCCGCGCTTTCTTGAATAAAGCACTACTGGGGCGCTTGCCTTCAGACGCGTCGACTGAGGCGCGGTCACGCTTTGAGGGCGTGAAGTGGATTTACCACGGGGAAGCGCTCGCGCGCCGCCACTTAGACACAGTATGAAAAAAGCAATTACGCTCAACGTGACAGTGAGAAAGGTCCTAACCCGAGCTGATGTCATGTGACACTAATCGGCTGTTACACCGAAAAGTTGCGTCACTCGGTCTCGCGGAACTGAAGCGCATGAAGGCGCGAGTACTCGCCCCCTTGAGCGAGAAGCGAGTCGTGTGTTCCCTGCTCCACGATTCGCCCGCCACTCATGACGACTATAATATCGACGTCACGAATTGTTGAGAGACGATGCGCTATAACGACTGTAGTGCGCCCCTCCACCAGGGCCTCGATCGCCATCTGAACCTCGCGTTCCGATCGGTTATCAAGGGATGCGGTGGCCTCATCGAGAATCAAAATCGGCGCGTTCTTAAGAATTGCCCGGGCTATCGCCAAGCGCTGACGCTCACCGCCAGAGAGACTCATTCCGCCCTCTCCGACTAAGGTATCGAAACCGCTGGGCAGCTTCTCTATAAAATCGAGAGCATACGCCGCTCGCGCGGCCGCTATCACCTGATCGCGAGTCGCCGACGGATTTCCATACGAAATGTTGTTGTAAACGCTCTCGTTAAATAAAAATGTGTGTTGCCCGACCATCGCTATTCTTGAGCGTAAATCGATCAGGCTCAACTCTCTGATATCTACTCCACCAAGCCTCACCACTCCTGCCGTCGGATCGATAAAGCGCGGAATAAGATCGACCAGAGTGCTCTTACCGGCCCCTGAGAAACCAACTAAGGCGACCTTCTTCGACTCTGGAATCTTGAGTGTGATATTCTTGAGAGCTTCCACCAATCCGTCATCCTCTGAACGACGAGGATACTCATAGGTAACATTTTCCAGGACAACTTCATGGCTAAGCGGCAACGGGTGAACCACTTCTGGCTCCTGAATCGTCGGGGGAATATCAAGAATCTCAAAAATGCGCTGCGCACCCGCCAACCCTTGCTGAACAGTGGCGTTTATCCGAGTCAGTTTCTTGAACGGCTCGTACATGAGAAAGACAGAAACGAGAAACGCCATAAAGCCTCCCGCCGTCCGTTGCCCGGAAATTACCGTATATCCGCCGTACAGAAGCACGCCTGAAATCGCGAGACTCGCTAGCACCTCATTTATCGGACCAGCGAGAGCTCGGACTCGCTCCGAGCGGATAAACGTCTTGGTCAGCTCGTGATTACCCTGCTCAAACTTTGACTGCTCAAACTGCTCACGCGAGAATATTTTAACGACTCGATGTCCCTGCATGCTTTCTTGAAAGAGCGCGGCGAGCTGCCCTATGGCGTCTTGCCCCCTTTTCGAGAGCTTTCGCATTCGCTTGCCGATCCGCGCTATTGGCAAGCCTGCCAACGGGAAGAAAACGACGGCTAAAACGGACAACTTTGGATCGAGATACACGCACGAGCACAAGAGAACGAGCACTCTGATTGAGTCGCGAATAATCGCCGCGGAAGAGTCCGTAAGTAAGCTTCTAATCAGCAAAACATCCGAAGTCACTCGGGAGAGAATCTCGGCGGTTGAGTTACGCACAAAAAAGTCCGGCGAGAGTGAAAGCACATGTCGGTTGACATCATTCCGAATATCCTCAGTTACTTTATGCCCGACAGAGGCCATAAGAAATTGCTGCCCGAAATCCGCGACGGCGCGAACTATCGCGAATCCTATCAGCAGACCGGGCAGAACCCACAACAACGTCTCATTTCTCTCAGTAAATATGCCATCGAGGATATATTTAACCAAAAACGGCACAACGCCATCAGTCGCTCCGAACACGACCATCAAGAGGAGAGCCGCCCAAAACTGACGCCTGTGTGGTCTGAGGTACCGAATGATGCGCTTATACATAGTGTCTCGCTTACCTATCCATACCTACGCCGAAACCACGGCCGTCACAATTGAGGCGACTCGCTCCGATACGGAGCCCCTATCATTATCATCACCTGAGCGCAGCGCGTCTCTTACCGCGAAGAGATCGTTCTGAGCCTTTTTCCACGTCACCTCAGAAGCTAGGATATCTCCCAACTCGCGCGCGAGATCTGAGTCGGACAAATTGACTTGCATCAACTCTCTCACCGTACCAGAACGGATAATATTGACCGGGGAGTACTCTGTGAGTGGAACAAGCCTGGAAATTATCATCTTGGCGATCAGGGAGCCAGAGTACACACAGACAAATGGCAGGCCCGCGATCGCTCCTTCCAGATTACACGTCCCCGACTTTAAGACGCCGATCCGCGCTCTCCGCATAGCGGGCAATGGATCGCCCTGTATCCACTGTATATTGTTATAGACCTCCGGCGCGACCGCGGACTTCACAAGCGACTGGACCCAATTACTATCGAGGTTAGGCGCCAGAAGAACCCCTGCCACTAATTGCGGGAAATCCTGTCGTAGCCGCGCGAACGCCTTTACCATCGGCGGAAGGATCTTCTCAACCTCGTGGCGACGACTGCCCGGGAGTAACAACAGAGAATTATCTCGGGGGACGTCAGAGTCGGTAGTGGGAATAACTTCCTCCAGCGGATGCCCCACGAAGTCGACCCTGTCATAACCATGCTGGCGATAAAAATCAGGTTCAAAGGGGAATATAGCGGCGACTCGGTCAACGCAGGCGGCGATCGTTCGAACTCGCCCACGACGCCACGCCCACACCTTTGGGGGAATGAAATAAACTACCTTAACACCGAGTCGACTCGCCCGTTTGGCGAGCCGCAGATTGAAGTCTGGATAATCGACCAGAATCAGGACGTCTGGTCGCCAAGTCTTGAGCAGCGCCGTCATCTTACGAAAGGATTTGAGGATTCCCGAGGCGGAGCGCACTAGCTCCGCAAAGCCCATCGCCGCCCCGGTCTTGTAGCAATCTACATCGAGAGCTACACCCGCCGCGGCGGAATCAGCTCCAGCCATACCACGGATCTGTACACCTGGAACTCGCGTCCGCAGCGCTCGCGCCACCCGGGCGAGATGTTGGTCACCCGAAACCTCACCCGCGCTGACTAGAACCTTTAATGACATACCTCAAGGTTGTACCCCGTATCAGGCGTCGGGTAAACAACCCCACTATGGCGCGCCGAGGGATATTTCGTGTGTATCAAGCCTGTTAACCCAGCGAAAAGTATTGCTGACCTTCTAAAACAGACACACCTCGGGCCAAGTGATAGAGGCCGTGTCTGAGCCACGCTCCACACACGACCTCTTCACAAGGGTACCTCTATTTACGCAGGAGGTCTCGAATCTCCATGAGTAGCTCCTGATCCTTCGTTATTGCCGGAGCGGGAGCTGGAGCTGCCTCTTCCGCCTTCTTGGATCGCATAATCCAGCCTAGGAACTTGACTATAAATACGAACAGGGCGGCGGCGACGATCAGGAAGTTGACCACCTCTCCAAGAAAGAGACCGTAAGGGATGTCTTTCCCGTTGATTACGACTTTCCAGCCAATGTATCCCTGATCCCCCGGGAGCAAACTACCCACGAACGGCATAATGACGTTCTTGACGAGCGAATCGACTATCTTGCCGAACGCTCCTCCGATAATCACGCCCACCGCGAGGTCAACCACATTGCCCTTAAACGCGAAGGTCTTAAACTCCTCCACGAGCGAGGCGGCTTTTTTCGAAACTACCATAAATCACCCTTAAAATTCGTTAGAGATTAACCTTCAAGCCTGTCAACGTGTAAACGTCGTTAGGACGACGATCTTGCGCTGGCTGATTGATGTAGTAGTCGCGAACAGCGAGTACGAGGTTCACCTGCGACGTTAACGCAGCCTCAAGACCTACTTCACCGTTGAAGATATAATTTCCGGAATCCTCAAAGCTCACTAGATACTCAGCTGACTGATACATGCTAGCGGTCTCACTGAACTTCCATGTCCACCGATCAGCGACGCGAGCAGCCGCGAAATCATTCTGCTCACCTCCCAGATCCTCAAATACGTACGAAGGCCCGGCCTCTAGGCTAAGCTTTTGCTTCTCATCCTTGACTAGATACGCGCCCAGGGCTGGGGAGAGAATAACTCGATAGTTCAAATCAGCTATCTCATCGTACGCGAACGAGGTGTTCGCGCCCGCGAACCATACCGTATCCAAGGTGTGCTTGTACTCACCGCTGGCGCGGAAGTTGTTCTTTGTCACTTCTCGCTGGGAGTTTGGATCGTCCGCCGCGTTGCCGTAGTTGTAGTCGCCCTCAAAACGCCACGACTCCCCGAGGTAGTCTCTCATCACTTTAGTATTGAGATTAAGTGAGGAGGTCTTACTGTTTCCTTCTGTGTAATTCAATCCAGCTGTAATACTCTTATCCCATACAGATGGATCCTTAGGCAGAATTTCACACGATGGAGTCGGTGCTGGCGGAGCCCCATCAAGCCCCTTAGAGACATTCTTATGCGCCTCCGCGGACTTCTTTCCTTGCTTCGACTCCGCGTTAGCATCAACTGCGCCAGTCACGACAAGCAGACATGCCAGCGCGACGAATTTCAATAACTTCATATTATCCCTCACTCCCAACCTCGATAATAGCTACCGAGCTCAACTGTGGCAGCTTCGATATCATGGCTTTTAGGCGAATGGAATAGATTTCTGAACCGGAGGGACCCTTATCGGGATCAAATACGCGCTCGATGAACCAGGCAGCGCCTTACCCTCTGCTTAGTAACTTCGTTCGACGGGGATCTCCAAGCTTTAGAGCTGCGAACCAACTGGTGTTGGCTGCTGAATAGGAAGCTGCCAGCCCCCTCCCAACGCCCTGTACAATTGAACCAAGGCGGAGAGGTATCGTTGCAGCGTGCTAGACCGAGCGAGGTCAGCTTGAAACAGCGACGTTTCCGTGCTGAGAACTTCAAGGTATGAAGTTACTCCGTCATCATATCGCCTTCGAGAGAGCATATTAGCGCTGCGGGCCGCCTCCACCTGTTTGTTTCGAATCTCATGCTCCTCAGCGAACGTCTTCACCGATACCATCGCGTCCTCGACCTCACGCACCGCCTGTAGCACTACACCTTCATAGATCGTAAGCGCTTGCCGCGCCTGCGCGTCGGCCGCGTCTGTTCTTGACCTGCTTTTCCCGAGATCTATCACGGGTCCTAAGAGGTTTCCTCCGATACTCCAGGTCCTTCCATCCGACGTAAAAAGCTTTGTACTATCCGCTGAGTTTAAACCCAAAACTCCAAGGAGACTAATCGAGGGAAACTGCGTCGACCTCGCCACTCCCACTCGCATAACCGCCGCGCGCGCGAGTTCCTCGGCGACTCGTACATCTGGACGCCGTTCAAGGAGCATCGCCGGCGCGCCTTTCGGAATCGACGCGATGGTAATGGGGTTCGTATTGGCTGGCGAACGGGTAATAGCGTGGGGAGCGTGCCCCAAGAGAACACTAAGCGCGTTTTCCGTCTGGCGTCGTATTCGCTTGATCGCGACAAGCGCTGCCGCCGCGTCTTGTTCTTGAATCTGGGCTTGATTGAGATCAATCTTAGCCGTGTATCCACCTTTGAAGCGCTCTCCGATCAGAACCGTATTCCTGTGTCGATTGTGAAGTGTCCTCTGCGAGATTTCCACCTGACGATCAAAGTCTAGGAGCTGCAGATACGCGATCGCCACCTGAGCGACAAGACTAAGCGTCACCGCCTTGAAAGACTCCTCCGACGCCAACAACTCCGCTCTAGCGGCGTCTGTCGCGCTCGCGTAGCGTCCCCACAGGTCAACCTCATAGCCAAGTCGCCCCAGCAGACTAAAATCGTTGTATGGGGCGACACCGAGTAAAGACGCGTCACTGGGATCTGAGCGCACCGCGCCCGCGGAAACGTCCAACCGAGGGAACTGGTCGGGTCGCACGACACCAAGAATCGCGCGGGCCTCGTCAATGCGAGCCATCGCGACCGCGAGGTCTCGATTTTCACGAAGAGCAGTTGTGATCAGACTGTTCAGGTTTGGGTCTTTGAACAACTCCCACCACGTGAGATCCGCCCCACTTATCTCATCGCGCACTTCATCCCTATATGAATCAGTCGATAAAACCTCAGGACGCGTATACTCCGGTTTGAGCAGGCATCCCGAAAGATGCGTCATCACGACACTAACCAGGAGGCTCCAAAACCGAACCTTACCCATGACTCACCTCTTCGCTTACCTCGGATGTCGACTTTGTGGCTCGATTACCGGTTATTCTCTCAACGAGAACGAACAGTGTCGGTACAAGACACACCCCCGCTAACGTGGCGAATAACATTCCGCTAAACACCGACAAGCCCATAACCTTGCGCCCCTCCGCGCCCGCGCCTTTAGCGATCACCAGGGGCACAACGCCGAGAATGAACGCGAAGGCCGTCATAAGAATCGGTCGAAATCGCAGCCTCGCCGCCTCAAGCGCCGCTTCTAGCGCTGGCACCCCCTCTTGGGTCTTGGCGCGGGCGAACTCTACGATGAGAATCGCGTTCTTTGCCGCCAATCCAACCAACGTCAGAATACCGATCTGCGCGAATATGTTATTCAGATACGAAGGACTTACCAGACGACACAGCCAGAGCCCAAAAAACGCCCCAAACACCGCAAACGGCGTTCCCAACAGAACGCTGAACGGCAGCGCCCAACTCTCATATTGTGCCGCGAGAATCAGGAATACGAAAACCATTCCTAACAGGAATACCATCCCGCCACTTCCAGCGGCCTTCTCCTCTTGGTAGGACATCGCGTTCCACGCGTACCCTATGTCAGGGGCAAGCACCTCGCTCGCGACCTCCTTGAGAGCATCAAGGGTCTGAGCGGAGCTGTATCCTGGGCTCGTACCGCCGATGATCTCAGCGGAGCGATAAAGATTGAACCGATTCGTATACTCAACTCCCGCCGTCGGACTGACGTCAACGAGCGTTCCGAGCGAGACCATGTCGCCCTGTTTGTTCCTCACGTAGTACTGGCGAATATCCTCCGCGCTGTCGCGATATTCCCCCTCCGCCTGCACGTACACCTTATAGAGCCGCCCAAATCGATTGAAATCGTTTATGTAGGCACCGCCCAAATACGTACCGAGTGTGTTGTTAATCTCTGTCAATGACACGCCAGCCGCCAAGGCCTTATCTTGATTAACCCCGGCGAAGAGCTGGGGCACCGATGCTCGATAGAGCGTCACCGGTCGGGCTATCTCTGGACGTTTTGACGCCGCTTCCACGAACGCCCTCGCCTGCTTTTCTAGATACTCCGCTGAGTTTCCTCCGCGGTCCTGGAGCATCATGCTAAAGCCACCACCGTTACCGAGACCCGGAATCGCCGGAGGTCCGAACGCCATCGCCACGCCGCGCTGGAAATCCCGAGAAAGTCTCATATTAATCTGGCGAATAATGCCCGCCGCGGAGTTTCGTAAACCCGGTCGCTCCTCCCACGGCTTGAGCCAGATAAAAAAGAACGCGGTGTTTGTCGCGTACGATGAGCTGAGCATACTAAACCCATCGACGGCGGTGACGCTCTCGACCCCAGGGGTCTCCTGAATGATTCGCTCCACTTCTTTGGCGGCATCTGAGGTTCGCTGCAACGATGCCGCGTCAGGAAGCTGAAGATTCGCTAGAATATACCCCTGGTCCTCCTCTGGGATAAAACCACTCGGCAATCTGCTGCCGAAGAATGCCGTACCGACCACAATCACGATGAACACGACAATTCCGCGCGCCATCTTGCGGGCGAGGTGACCAGCCACACCTACGTAAACGCCAGTCACCCTGTCGAAAACCGAGTTAAATCCTCCGAAGAACTTTCCAAGCACACCACGCGATGGAGTCGCCTTCGTCAGGAGCGTCGCGCAGAGCGCTGGTGTCAAGGTAAGCGCCCCTAACGCGGAGAAAAGCACCGAGACAGCGATGGTCACGGCGAACTGCTGGTAAAACAATCCAGAGATACCCCCCATAAAAACAACAGGGACGAACACAGCGCATAAAATAAGAGCTATCGCGACCACTGGCCCCGCCACCTCTTTCATCGCCTGGTTGGTGGCTTCTCGGGGCGAAAGACCGTGCTCGATGTGGTGCATAACCGCCTCGACCACGACGATAGCGTCGTCCACGACGATTCCTATCGCCAATACCAATCCGAGGAGCGAGAGAACATTCACCGAGAATCCAAGTAGCGGGAATACAGTGAACGTGGCGATGAGCGCCACTGGAACAACCAGGATGGGAATCAATGTGGCGCGCCAACTCTGCAAGAACAGGAACACGACGAGCACCACTAAGATGATCGCGTCTCGGAGCGTGTGTACGATCTCATCGAGCCCAGCCGTAACAGCCTTGGTCGTATCAAGCGAGACGAGGTACTCGACTCCCTCAGGAAAACGCTTCGATAGCTCATCCATGGTGGCGCGAATATTCGTGGCGACATCGAGCGCGTTAGAGCCAGGGACCTGATATATGGCAAGAACCGCCGCGGATCCCCCGTTATAGCGCGCCGACGAGTTGTACAGCTGTGTTCCTAGCTCGATCCGCGCAACGTCCCTTAGACGTACCAGACTGCCCGTCGTCGGATCAGAACGCACGATGATTTCGTTGAACTCCTCTGGCTTCTGGAGACGATCCTGAGTTCGTACAACGTACGAGAACTGCGTACCAGCGGGAGCCGGCGCGCCTCCGATCTGACCAGCCGGCGCGATGACGTTCTGTTGCTGAATCGCCTGTGTTATCTCGCTGACTGTAACTCCGAGTTTCGCCAGCTGATCCGGTTTTACCCAGACGCGCATAGCATAATCGCTGCCACCGAACTGATTAACTTGCCCGACGCCACTAATTCGCGATAACGCGTCAGTTATATTGATGGTGGCATAGTTATTAAGGAAGGCGCTGTCGTAGCGCCCATCTTTTGAGCGGACCGTGACCAGCACCAAGGGAAACGAGAGAGATTTTTTTACCGTCACTCCAAGCAGTTTCACCGAATCGGGCAAACTTGACTGCGCCTGCGCCACTCTGTTCTGCACTAGCACGTTCGCTATGTCGAGGTCGGTGCCCACCTCAAAATCAACACGCAGACTCGCTGTTCCGTCATTGGCGTTGATGCTGCGCATATAGATCATGTTCTCCACGCCATTCACTTGTTGCTCAAGTGGCGTGGTTACCGACTGCTCCACAGAGAGCGCGTTCGCCCCCGGATACGTGGCGTTGATTTGAACCTCAGGTGGAATTACGTTTGGGTACTGCGAGATCGGAAGCGAACGGAGGGTAACGAGACCGAAGATTATCAATACGATCGACAAAACAATCGCTACCGTTGGTCGGCGAACAAAGAAGAACTCTTTCGAGGAATGCGCGGTGGGATGTGTCATATGCGACTAGCTCCTCTTTGGCTCAATCATCATCCCAGAGCGAAGGCGCTGAAGGCCCTCCACCGCAATCGTCTCGCCCGCCTGAAGCCCCGAATCCACAACCTGAAGATCCCCCGAAGACGCGCCTATCTGAATATCGCGCTGTTCAACCTTGCCGGCCCCGTCAACGACGAAGACTTGAAATGTCCCCTGTAGCTCCTTTAATGCTTCCTTTGGCACCACTATCGCCCCTACCTTTACCTCCGCCACGGTGCGAATCTTCGCGAAGAGACCCGGTCGAAGTAATTTTGTGGGATTTGGGAACGACGCCTCCACCGCTATAGCGCCAGAGTTTGAGTCGAGACCTCGATCGACCTTTACTACCTCTCCACGTTGAGGGTGCGTTGAGCCATCAGCAAGGAACATTTCAAGGCTATAGCGCCTTTGTCCCTGCCCTGAATCCTGCGCGAGTCGAGCGAAATAGAGGTACTCCCTCTCGGTAACTGAGAACTGAACGTGTATCGGATCGAGCTTAGAGACCGTATTAAGCACGATTGTCCGACCGGCTCCACCTACCACTTCCCCAACCTTCGCCTGAGAGATTCCGATAGTCCCCGACACCGGCGATGATATCTGCGTGTACCCGAGCTCTATCCTCGCGGCTTCAAGTTGCGCCTGAGCGACGGCAACGGCGCCTTCAGCGACGCCCTTCGCGGCGATTGACTTGTCCAATTCCCGCTTACTAACTGCGTCAATAGCGGCTAGGGGTTTAATGCGCGCCAGATCGGCGTCGGTTTGCACGAGTCTCGTCTGGGCCTCTGCCAACTGCCCCTTCGCGGCCGCGACCTTAGCCTCAAACGGAGCCGAGTCTATCTTGTAGAGCAATTGCCCCTCGGTTACCTCGCGTCCTTCCTGAAACAAGATCTCAGTTAAGACGCCCTGAACACGAGTGCGCACCGTGGCATCTATTGAACCGACCGTGCGACCTACGAACTCGCGCGACAACGGCACATCACGTTGCTCCACGCTTGAGACCCTAATTGAAGGGAGTGGCGCCGGCGGCGCCTCTTTGGACCCCGTACAGCCACCTAGTGCCATGAACGAAACTAATAATGACGCTAATATAACAGTCTTCATGGTTACTCCGAGGCAGACAAACTTGCTGCTCACTACTTAGCATAGCTGTATGACGTGACAAATAGGTGGAATGTCTAGCCCGAGGCTGGCCGCTCGCCCGCTCAGAGACTCTACGGAGTCAATCCAAGGCATAGGCGGCTAATGTCGCCGACTGTTTCAATTCCTTGCGAGGCTAGAGCTTCCCCCGTATTGTTCTGGTTCGTAACTCACTCAGTGTATCGTATGAAGAAGCTACTTATTGGATTCCTATGTCTCTTGGTTTTGGCCGCCGTGGCGATAGGCATCTCCGTCTGGAAGATTGGTGCCATAGTGGCGACATACAAGCCTCAGATTCAGCGCTCGATCTCTGACGCGGTAGGCGCTCAGGTGACTCTCGGCGACATCTCTATCTCGTTTTTGCCAACGACAAGACTCTCCGTGGATTCGGTTACGGTTGAAACCATTACCGGTGGTGCATCCGAACTTTCAGTTGGTTCAATCAGGGCGAAGGCGGCGCTTCTTCCTCTTCTCTCAAGGCGTGTTGAGATATCTTCGATAGAGATTCACTCACCCCGCTTGACCCTGGTAAAGGACGCCAACGGAGTGTCAGTCCGGGGAGTCACCCCGAAACAATCCCCTCAAAAGCGAGCCGGACCGAGCTCCGAGTCTTCGCAGAGCTCTACCAAGAGCGAAGGCTTTAGCGTGGATGTACGAGCCATCGAGGTTTATGGCGGAGCCCTGCGTTTCGAGGACCAGATATCCAAAAAGTCCTACACGCTCGACTCAATTAATCTCCGCAGCTCGATCTCCCTACAACAGGACAGAGTGCTGCTTTCAGAGGGATCGCTCGATCTGAGAGCGCTAAAAAAACACAAGCTAGAACTTATCTACAACGAGATCTCCTTTAATCAGTCCGATGGCAGCGTGAGCATAAACACCAGCACACTCAGGACCGCTGGTGGTGATATCGCCGTATCCGGCGCTCTGAAGACCACACAGGGCCCTGGCTCAATGCAGCTTAACTCAACGTCGCTAAGCATCGCGCAACTTCTCCCGCTCCTGACCAATCTCGTTCCAACCATACCGCCACAGGAGGCAGCGGGTACACTTTCCGTGAAGATGGAGATAGGGTTCCAGGGTCCGAATGTTCAGAAACTGACCGGCACCATCGGCCTCAAAGCCGTAGCATATACGGCGCCAAGCGCTCCAAAGATCAGCGGCGTAAACGGCACGGTAGCCATAAACGGGTCGCCGTCCGACTTGACTCTTTCGACAACCGCGCTAGGGCTATCGATCGATAATTCGCCACTTCAGCTCTCCTTTTCCAGTCGCCTCACTCCTCAAGAGATATCACTTACTTCGTGCAAGGTGGTTGGATTTGGCGGAGAGCTTACCCTTCCCTCCACGATCTTACGGGAGCCCCAACCGATACTTAAGACTACCCCCGTTGGACGCAATCTTTCGATTTCGCAGATTTTGCGGGTAGCGGCACCGTCAATCGCTGAGACCATTCAAGGCACACTGCGCTCCTTTGACGGGCGATTCACCGATATGGCGCTCGCTAATCCGGCGCAGACAGTCGCGGGCAACGGTGCTGTCGTCATCAAAGATGGAGTTCTCAAAGGCTTCAATCTAGCGAATCAGGTGATGTCGAATGTGGAGGGCTTACCCTTCATCTCAGGAAATCTTCGCAAACGAGTACCACCAGAGTTTGAGAAGTATTTCGCCTCGCCAGACACAGTCATCCGTGACCTTAACGCCACATTCACCATCTCGGCGGGCGTGGTTCAACTGAGCGAGCTACGCGTTCTCGCGGACGTATTCTCGCTCACTAGCCAGGGCTCTGTCGGTCTTGATGGACAACTCAATCTTCGCGCGGCGATCTCCTTCGATCCGGAGCTCTCCAATGCTATCACCAATCGGGTACTTGAGATGAAGCCGCTTCTTAACAAGGATGGGCGACTGTCGATCCCGCTGCTCGTAAAAGGCAGGCCACCCGCTGTGGCGGTCGTCCCCGATGTCACAGACCTCGCTCAACGCGCAGCGGTCGGAACAATTCGGGAGACCCTCGGAGGCGCATTACGAGGAGGCTCTGGCGCGGCCAAGGGTCTTGGAAAAGGCCTAGGTAAAGTCTTAGGGTTCTAAAGGTACTGAGTGAGCGCGAGGGAGAAGAAAAAGTCAGGAAAAGTGAAGGACACCACCGGCGACGTTGTCGGAGGATTCGCCTTCTTTCTCTCGTTAGCCGCCCTTCTTCCAACTGGGCTTCTATTCTTTACACTCTCGATCGCACAGCTGCGAGGCGCCGACCTCAAGTTGGCGGGAATCTTTCTCGTCTCATGCCTCTTTGGCGCCATGCTCGCTCAAGGCTGCATTCGCGGTCACCTCTCCGTACTGATTCACGAGTTTAAGCACTCGCTCATCTCGAATCTCGTTGGAAATAAATTTAAAGAGATGCGAATTAATGAGCACTCGGGACATGTTCAGTATTCCTACACGAAGCGAACCGCACACTACAACGCGTTTATCGCCCTGGCTCCGTACATCGTTCCTGTGTTCACCTTCATCGGAACACTCATCGCGATAGCGTGTTTTCGCGAGAACGAGGTCGCGACACTCGTTGTGGTCGGGTTGACCTATGGGGCGGATCTGCTCCTCAATATGCGAGACATCTCACCTGTCCAAACTGATATCACGCTCATCCGTGGGGGATACTCAGTTGGGCTACTATATATCGCCGCATGGAACTTCATAATCGCCGCGATTCTTTTCGCATGGGCGTTTCAAGGAATTCCCGGACTCCTTACCCTGGTGGAGGCGGTATCACGATTCTTTATCGCCGTTTACTTCTCAATCGCTGGCGGTGTTGAGAGCTGAACTTTGGATTTCAATCTGAAGATCTGTAGCCGTCGTCGCATAGTTCGGACAGGAGCTAGCACCTTACGCAGAAGGAGCAATCAGAACCGACACCACTACCATAAGAGAGGTAGCCAGAGGCTTCTCCACGAAAGCCTATCGACCAAGTACACATCGCGAGTTCGCTCCGCTTTAGGGATAAAACCGCTCGTCTTCGACGGCACGGCTTGTCAGTCAATTCTCCGATGCCTCTGCGCCTTTGGGTTCAATTCTCGACAGCTCGTCATACGATATCCAATCCATCGTCAATCCATGCGCTGGCGCGGTAACACCGGCGAGCCTTCGATCGCGCGCGTCGAGAACCTCTCGCATCGTTCGACCGTGAAGCCGCCCGCGTCCTATATCGGTAAGGGTTCCTACAATGTTTCTGACCATTTGCTTGAGAAAGCCCGAGCCGATCACCCTAAACGTGATGACATCATCAACCATCTGTAGGTCCGTGCTGTAGATAGTCTTTACAGGCGTCTTCGCGGTGCAGCTTGAGTCTCGAAAACTCGAGAAATCCTGCTCTCCGATAAGACAGGTTAATTGTTCCCTCATTAACTCGAGGTCAAGCCGATGCGCGATGTGCCACATCAAGTGCGCCTCAAGCACAGCCGGAGTTGGTCTGTTAAGGATCCGGTAGGAATACTGTTTATGAGTCGAGGAAATTCCTGGGTGGAAGTCATCGGGCACCATCTCCGCCGAGATGACCGCGAGCTCACCTTTCATAAGATGACTAACTCCTTGCGCGATCCGCCACAACTCTGGCTGCTCTTCAATTCGAAACGTCACCACCTGACCACGCGCATGAACACCGGCGTCAGTTCGTCCAGCCGCGTGCAAGGGCCCGATCGGACTTCGCACGATAATCTTAAGAACTCGTTCGAGCTCACTTTGCACGGTCTTCAGGTTCGGCTGCTTCTGCCAGCCGTGGAACCCGCGCCCGTTGTATTCCACTACAAGCTTTACGTTCGGCACGCTACGAGGCTTTCCACGATCTGAACCGCGTTTAAGGCGGCTCCTTTTCTAACATTGTCCGCGACTATCCACATCGATAATCCAAACGGCACACTCTCATCCCGCCGAATTCGTCCGACGTGAATCTCATCCTGCCCAGCTATATCGATTTGCATCGGATAATCGTCTGACGCCAAGCGAGGCACTACGCCCGTCGACGACGAAAGATACTTCGTCAGAGCCTCCGGCGTGACCTCCCTCTCCGTCTCCACAAATACACTCTCCGCGTGGCTATAAAACACAGGGACTCGCACAGCGGTCGCGGTGATACGCAGGTCCTTCAAGCCGAGAATCTTTCGGGTCTCATTGATAATCTTGTACTCCTCTTTCGTGAAGCCGTTATCGAGCAATACGTCGATCTGCGGGATACAATTGAAAGCGATCTGATGCTGAAAGGCCTCCTGAGGCAGATCTTGCTGGTTGAATATAGCAAGTGTCTGAGACCACAACTCATCGAGAGCGTGCTTTCCAGCGCCAGACACTGATTGATACGTCGACACGACGACATGAGCGAGCCCTCCGATTTCGTGGAGAGCCTTCAGGACTGGTACGAGCTGAATCGTTGAGCAATTCGGATTCGCGATTATCTTGGTGGACTCCGTTATCGCCTCAAGATTTACCTCAGGAACCACTAACGGCACCGATGGATCCATGCGAAAGTGACTCGAATTGTCGATCACTGTAGCTCCAGCCTTCACGGCGATCGGTACATACTTCGCCGACAACTCCGCTGATGTGCCAAAAAGGGCGATATCGACCCCCTTGAAGGAATCGTCGGTAAGCTCCTGAACGGCGATCTCCTGATCATGAAACTTGTAGACCTCTCCAGCGGAATCCTGAGAGGCGAGGAGGCGTAGCTCAGCGCATGGAACTTTTCGCTCTTCTAATACGACCAACATCTCGCTTCCGACCAGCCCGGTCGCTCCTACGATAGCGATTACAGGAGATCCTGACTTTGTGCTCATAGACACGCCTCAATATATAAATCGTTCGTAGTACCCTGCCAGACCGCGGAAGCGGAGGCAAGAAATCCGCTCTGAAATCGTCTGCTCAGGCTCTAAAACCACTCTTAGCCCATCCATTTGAGCTTTAGATCGGCAAAGGGAGTCAACACATGGAGTTTTATGACGGCTGTAAGCCGGCCCATCGACCGACACTAAGGCACCAATAAAAAAAGGGCGGTGCTTTCGCCCGCCCTGGTCCACAGATTTCTCGACTGAGAAATACTATGCTTCTAGGATATCTTTGTGACGTTTCTCACGCAGAAGCTTCTCGATGGTAAAAGAAGCGAGTCGATAGCCCTCTGCCTCGGTTCGTCCAGCCTGGAGGGCAACATCTGTAATTGCCTCTATCAGATCGCCAATTGTGGTCTCGATCGTTACCTTCTGCTCACTTTGTTGCTCTTGACGTGTTTCCATGCATGACCTCAAAAAAAACCGACGACCGCCCTCTTCGTCTCAGTATACTCCAGTCAGATTCCCGCCCCGAAAGGAATTCTTGCGGGCTCTCCGACATCTTTTAATGAGATGCTCCGAAGGGCGCCTAAGTGTTCAAGTTTTTGACGCGGCTTTACTCGGTACGCCCCAACCTCGTGAAACCGCGCCACTTGCAAAGGAAAATCGGGAAAATTGACGCGTTACACGCTCTGAGTGAGCTTCAGTGCGTCCTTGACAAACCGTACAAGGTCCAGGCGTAGCCTTCGGAATCATTTCCATCGGTCAGCATCAGCACCCACCCAGGTTTGGGTGGAGACTGCATCGGGGAGCTTTTCAACCTAACGGTATGGCCGCCGCTCACTCGAACGACATCAACTCCGGCTAGACGCTCACCCCACTCCATTGGTCGAGTGCGCTTGTGGCTCTCTGCACTGTCGTACCTTGAAGAAAGCAACTCTGTTACCTCAATTCGAGCTGGACGCATACCACTCCTATCCTCTATCGATGAATTACACGGTCACAAGGCCAGCATCTGGATATCACACAGAGATACGAAAATCGCCAGGAAAAAGGATGCGGTTAGTCATTAGCACACCAAATGAAAGAGGCTCGTCAAGCGCCCGATAAAGGGACACTTAAGGAGCCTCAATCAATCGTTTACCCCTTTCTATTTGGGATAATCGCGATATTCGACTAGCGTTGACCCGCCGCTACACTCCCCTCTGGCACCGTATCGATGCGCTCTTTGAGCTCTTTTCCGACCTTAAAGAAAGGGAGCTTCTTTGGTGGCACTGGAATTTTCTCCCCAGTCTTTGGATTTCGCCCCTCGTAGGCACCATACTCCTTGACGACGAAACTACCGAAACCGCGGATCTCGATTCGTCCGCCGCTTACCAACGTGTCTCGCATCTTCTTGTAAATAAGATTTACAACTTCCTCAGCTTGAATAACGTTAATCTGAGACCGTTGAGCGAGCTTTTCGATAAGTTCTGATTTATTCACGTTTAACCCCCTACCATTAGAAGACTACGGGCGCTATTCCATTAAGCCTGTTTGACTTAGGCGGACTGCACGGTACCTTCGCAGTAACATCGCAGGCCCTCTTTGCGCCCCTCTTAATCCTCATGTTCACCCCTGGCCCGAAGCGGTGGCTGCCAACGCATCACACCTCAGGTGCGGACGTCTGCAAACTACAACTCCTTCCAAGTGCTTACTGCCACTTGAGGATAAACAGTAGGATGAATACCTGTCAAAATGGATTGCACAATTCCTTCAAAAAACTTAAGGAGTTAGGGGGGTTGTTATACCCTTGCAAACTTTGTCCCATAAACACCGACCAAAACCGAGAGGTTCTTTGCCTTTACTCATGTCTCATCAGTAAGTTAGCTTCCTAGATTATGAAACAGCCCCCTACTAGCTCTAAGCCACCACTGCGACGCTCCATATCCAAACAGGATAATTTCTTCCAACGCGCTGACGTTATCAAGCGCAATCGTGAAAAGCGAACCCAACACGGTCAATTCTTGATTGAAGGGGTAGCGCAGATATCCATCGCGGTGAAGCACGGGTGGGCAATACACGCTTTTCTACACGCGGCCGATCGCTCGCTTTCAGCATGGGCAGCTGAACTGGTGCGCTCTACGATAGCCCAAGAGGTCTGGGAGCTTTCACCTGACCTTATGACTCTGCTAAGTGAAAAAGACGAGACCTCAGAACTTCTGGCAATCGTCGAGGTCCGAAAATTAGCTCCCGAAGCGATCGTGCCCTCCGCCAACGGACTAGTCGTTGTTTTTGACCGCCCGAGCAGCCCCGGGAATCTAGGATCATCGATTAGGTCCGCGGACGCGTTCGGCGCCAACGGAATTATCGTGACCGGACACGCCGTCGATATATATGATCCGTTCGTCGTGCGAGGGAGCATGGGCGCGATATTTGGACTTCCCGTCACAACCTCGACCTCTCACCTCGAAGTAAAAGAGTGGGTTGAAAACGCGCGGTCACAAGGACACGATTACCAAATAATCGGAAGCAGCGGGAAGACTGAGACACTGATAACCACGCAGAGGTTTACGCGCCCAACGGTACTGATCCTCGGAAATGAAACCGTCGGTATGTCACGAGGATACTGGGATATCTGCGACGCGGTCGTTAAGATTCCGATCGGCGGGGAGCTTTCATCCATCAATGTAAGTTGCGCCGCGTCGATATTACTATATGAGATTACCCGTCAGCGAATGAGCTTGTTGAAATAATAGGAACGCCATGAGAGCTGAATCAATTCTTGATACGATAGGAAACACGCCTCATGTCCGAGCTCGCAAGATGCTTGGGCAACGGCATGACATCTGGATAAAGATGGAAAGAGCAAATCCTGGCGGCAGTATCAAAGATCGCATCGCTCTCGCCATGATAGACCAAGCCGAAGAGACTGGCGCGCTTAAACCAGGAGCGACGATCATAGAGCCGACCTCAGGCAATACGGGGGTCGGGCTCGCCATGGTAGCCGCGGTAAAGGGATATCGCCTCGTCTTGGTGATGCCTGAATCGATGTCGGTGGAACGACGCAGGCTTATGCTCGCGTATGGCGCGGAGCTCGTTCTTACACCCAGAGAAAAGGGGATGCGAGGAGCAATCGATCACGCCGTGGAGTTAACTCAAGCCACGCCAAACTCATGGATGCCTCAACAATTTGAGAACTCGGCCAACCCAGCGATTCACGCGACCACAACAGCACGAGAGATCCTCATCGATTTCCCCAATGGTATCGATTATCTCATCACGGGCGTGGGCACCGGTGGTCACATCTCCGCTTGCGCGAGAGTGCTCAAAGAGAAATTTCCTAAACTCAAAGTCTATGCGGTGGAGCCAGCGGTATCACCTGTCATCAGCGGAGGATCGCCCTCTCCTCACCCGATTCAAGGTATCGGTGCTGGCTTTATTCCTCACAACCTTGATACGGCCCTCCTCGATGGGGTAATTCAGGTAACAAACGATGAAGCGTTTGATTTCGCTCGACGTGCCGCTCGTGAGGAGGGCATCTTTGCAGGGGTTTCGTCAGGCGCCTCCCTAGCGGCGGTACACAAGAAACTGGCTGAGATTCCTGAGCGTTCCACTATCCTCACTTTTTGCTACGATACGGGGGAGCGTTATCTTTCGATCAAAAACTTATTTCCAGAGGATATGAGCTAGGATAAAACGCTCTCTTATCGCCCTAGAAAAACGAACCGTAAGCCAGCGCAGTGCATCTAACCTGGTTTTTAGTGTAGGTACATACTATGAAGCCCACTCCTCATATCGTGACAATTATGACCCCTCTTCCCCATACTATTGAGGCTGGAAGGTCTATTCATGAGGCAAAGGCAATCATGGACTCAGAGGTGATCAGACACCTTCCTGTAACATCTGAAGGGCGGCTCGTCGGTATGCTCTCAGAGCGAGACCTTAAACTCGCCTTTGCTATAGCCGCCACGGGTGACGCCGGCGAGGGTCTTAATGTGGGCGATGTGTGCAACCTTGAGGCGTACGTCGTCGAGCACAACACTCCAGTTGATCAAGTTATGATGCATATGGCCGAAAATCGACTAGGATCGGCCCTGGTTACGCGAGGAGGCAAGCTTGTTGGTATTCTAACTAATACTGACGTGTATCGTTGTTATGCCGAGCTCCTTAAGATTGCCTACCCTGACGCATAGACCTTCGTCCTAAGACCAGAACCGATCACCTCAAAAGAAGAAACCTCATTCACCGGATGGTGAGGAGTTTAGTCGGCGAATCTTCGTTCTCAAAAGAGCACCTTATAACCGACGCTTTATGGAGTGACTCTAGTCGACTGACAAATTTGCTCCATCGGGGCAAATCGTGGCCGGGAAATACAGACCGGGGACAGTGGGATACAATCACGAGGTGGTAGGTTACCCACCACCCCGCGATGCCCGATTGTGCTTACTTACACTGCGTCTCAAAACGAGGCAGTTTCGCGAGAGCCGCTAGACCCTGTTGCTCTAAGTCCTTAGCCTGTTTCACCAGTGAGTCGCTACGGCTCGTCTTACCCGTGTTGCGGAAGTACGACCGAGCAATCGTGCGCTGCGTGCTGTTGCGCTGATTAGCGTACAGCCCCTTGAGCGTCTCGATCTCGTACTGACGATCTACCGTCTCGCAATACACCGGCGCCTCCGGGCACGTCTTTACGACTTGCGGGAACCGAATCGTCAGGGTCTTGGCGAGAGCCTCATAATCCTGCGCCTTCTTCTTGGCTCGCTCAGCGTCCGTGCGGTTTCGCTTCGTCCGCGCCGACACGTCCTTACCGGAGGTAGCCTTCGCTGAAGCGAGTATATTCGCCGCTCGAGTCATCACGTTGGACAACTCTTGCGCTATCGCGTCAAGCTCCGCGGTGACGTTACCGGTCGGTGTGTCAACACACCCACCCTCACACACAGGAAGGCTGCCGTCGATCTTGACTGATGCGCCATTTACCACCCACGCGAGCGAGTCGCTCGTGCTGGCAAGTGGAACCTGGAAGACAGACTTATTCGTTCCGGCGAAGAACTTCGTCGGCTGACCACGATCCGCTGGACTCGGGAGGAATCCGTTAGATACACCTACTGGGATCTGCT
>CAIVDM010000064.1 GCA_903904735.1 uncultured delta proteobacterium | reverse complement strand
GATTGTTTGAGGTCCCGCAAGAGAAGCTTTGAAAGGGCGAGTGGCGCTAAGAGATTTAGCTTCGTTAGTTCCTCAAGTTGCGCTAAGGAGAGCTCCTCGTGAGGGGCAAAATGCCCAACGCCCGCGTTGTTGATGAGAGCGTGTACGTCGCTGGTCTCAGTAGAAGAATCGGAATGATAGCGTTCGAGTATCGTCGCAACCGTCTCTTCGATCTGTTTTGTGTTCGTAAGGTCCGCCGTAAAGTGCGAGTAGTAAGCGGAGTCACGCGTCACCGCGCGCCGACTGATGCCACAAACAGCCCAGCCGTTTTCGAGTAAGGTTGCGGTAATCGCCGCTCCAATGCCAGAGCTGGTGCCTGTTACCACTGCCACGGGACGGGACATAGCTTCTCCTTGGAAATAAAACGTAGGGTGTGTCGCGAAACGTGACCAATCATCTCTTCTCTTTCGTCATCGGTATACGACGCTGAGCCGCTCTCGATGTGATAGGGATACGTGACGAGTTTGGAGTCGGGGCGTTGCTGCCGCATCGTTCGCAGATAGCCGCTGTTAATCCTGAAAACGCCGAGTGAAACGTCGGCAATCGCTTGCGGATCAACCGCGCTAAAGGTCGTCTCCACGAGCTCTTGATAGTGCTTTTGCCACTCCTTTACTCGCAGGATCGGATCAAAGCAGAGCCGCACCCGCCAGTTGAGAGCTTGCGCTTGAGCGATCGCTTTTAGCCGCGCTTGTAGTGAGGGTGTTTTATGCTCAAATCGCTTTACGACGTCCTCAGGCGAGAGGGTCCACGCCAGGATTACGTTGGGAGGTGGCGCTATTCCCGCTAGCGCTCGTATGTTGGCGCTCTTAGTGCGAATCTCGATCGTCACATGAGGATGGTTTCTGCCGAACTCGATCCACTCGGCGCAGTATCCAAAAATATCCTCAATCGCTAAGAGGTCTGTATCGTATGAAATACAGACGTAGGCCGGCGCTGGATCGGCTAGTTCTCGCGCCGCAGCTTCGGTGAAGGCGCTGTGGTTGACGAAAGCGACCATCGTAGGTGACGAAAGAAGCCCTTGAAGGTAGCAGTACTCGCAACCGTAGATGCAATTTAAGATCGGTGTCGTGTAGAAGAACCTGGTGTGGTCGAAATTCGGCACGAACGAGCTGCCGGGATAGAGAAAAGAATCGCGCCTGGCGGCGAGGATGAGCTTCAGTGACTGTCGCTGGTGCTCCCACCGCTGTCGCGGGCGGTTGAAGACTTCCTTGTAGTTTTGAATCGAGATCGTTTGCGCGTTTGGAAAGCGAGCCAGAATTCGCTCGGTGAGCGGATATTCACGCGCGGCATCCTCGATGTATATGTGCGAGAAGAGGGGCAGAAATGTCACGGCAACTCCTTCCCCTGAAGCGTTTCGAGAAGCGCTGTGAAGGCGATTCTGCGCTGGTCCTTGTTTTGGATTGGCCGCGTGAGAATCTCGTGAAACGAGCACGGAAGATCTTCGCCTCGAGCGCGTGTTGCGAGCATCGCGCGTTCAAGCTCAATTCGTTGCGTCACCGAAAGTCGCGCGTGCGAGACAACGCGATGTAGCGTCTCTGTGTCGTCGGCGTTTAAACGAGAGGGTGGCGACAACTCAGCTCGAAGCGACGTGATAATCTTTGTGATCGAGTCGGAAACGCTTCTGATAAGCTTTGAGACCTCTTCTGGTGAAACACGAGTTCCATCACAGTTGTCTGAGATAACCTTTAGCACCGCTACCTCACTAGGCGCCACGAGTGTTGTCGCCGCCTGCATGAAGCCCGAGCACTCCATGTCCACAAGCGCTTGTTCGGTGGGAGGCGTTGTGACGGGGTGATCGTGCGTATCAAGTGAAAGTTCTTTGAGTGAGTGTTTGAGAAGAATGTCTGGATAGAGCCGAGAGTTCGTCGATATGTCGCGCACCTTGTGAACGAGAATAAGCTCTCCGAGCTCGGCTAATCCATGAGGCGCGCCCGCGATGCCTATGGTAACGGCGATTGGCGTGAGGTCTTGTCCCAGTAGGTGTGTTAGAAGAGCCGATGTCGCCACCGCTGACCGCATTTTGCCGATGCCAGAAACGCCGAGGTATATCCCATCCCCGTAAAAGAGCTGAAACCGCTCCTCTACCTCCGAGGCGCGTAGGGGACGTAACCCCCACGCCTCAATAAGGGGCGTCGCTTCGCACATCAGGGCTGTGATTACGAGGAATGGTCGCATGTGCCAAGGGTAGCATGATTAGATCGGCTGATCATCGGTTTCGGGGGAGCTGTCTGGTTGATATACATGGGTAATGACACGAAATGAGGCTGAAATAGGGGGCGCTGGCGAGCGCCACCATCGTGAGCACGAGCTGTTTGTTCGCCACCCAGATGGGCGAGGGGTGCTGTGCGCCATCTTTGGGGCAAGAGACCATAAGCGGGTGGTCTTTTACAGCCATGGGTTCCCCGCGTCTCGGATTGAAGCGGCGGTAGCTCACCGTGAAGCCCTCGCCCAAGGGATTACGATAATTGCCCTTGATCGCCCCGGTTTCGGAGGGTCTGACTGGAGTGGCGAGCGCCGCTTCGAGGACTGGGCGCAGGACGTGACCCTCGTAGCTGATCACCTTTTCATAGAGCGTTTCGCGATTCTTGGTGTCTCAGGCGGCACCCCAACGGCGGTCGCCGCCGCGGCGCTGCTCAAAGAACGGG
>CAIVDM010000063.1 GCA_903904735.1 uncultured delta proteobacterium | reverse complement strand
AGTTTGACCCGGGAAGGCAAGGTATTCATTTCGCTGCTGCTTCGGATTCGTGAAACTCCTAATACGACCAAAGGCCGTCTGCAGATAACCAAAACGAGTGACAAGACGTTCCAGCTCTGCGTGAAATGCGCCAATTTCAGGATAGTCTCTGTCCTACACGTGGGCACTGAGATGTCGGTCGTACTCGACCAACGAAGCGACGTCAACCATAGAAGTTCAGTAGAGCCAGATAGTTAGCTCACTTTGAAGGCGATGGGGGTGTTTTACCCCACTGTTTGGAATGAGGATTGACCTTGAGTGGGGTTTTGCCTTTTAGCAGCCTTCCGTTTAGCTAAATGGTAAGTGCGTCGATTTCCGTGGACAAAGGAAGAACGGTTGAATCACGTGGACGGCCTGAGTGTTTTTTGGTTTGGGCGCGCACCGCGTCACTCTTGATCTTCTGGCAGCTCAGGTTTGTTGTGATAGGACGTAGGGGCCGCAGTTAACACTTTGAGGTTGGAAGTGAGTCTCCTTTTGAGACAGGAAGGTTGTGCCATGGGTGATTATGACCATGATTCCAAAGCGTCTCGTAACCCTTCCGCGTTTACGAGGCTAGCCTCGGGAAGCGCGAAGAGCTCGGGCGCTGTTACACCAAAGAAAGCGGCTGCGGGACCTCTCCCGTCCAGTCGAATCTTTTTTAACCGTCGCTCAGTGGTGAGGGGGACCTAGTGAGCCATGTCTGGGAGGATCGCAGAGTTCAGTTGAAGGCTTCGACGGCGACTCTGTTTTCGATCTCTGATGCGTCACGAGAGCTTCGAGAGGCAAATTGAGGCGCCTCCGCGACAATTTTAATTTAGGTATTTGGAGAAAGCTCGTATGAAAGCAGCACGAATGTTTCGAGGACTGAGTCTTATCTGTTGTGTAGCGGGAGTACTGCTAGTTAAAGAGGTCTCTGCTCAACCAAAACCTCTCGGCTCTTATTGCGGAGACGGAATCTGCCAAAATATTACATGCCAGTCAGCAGGCTGTCCTGTCGCTGAAAACGGTTCCAACTGTTCGCAGGATTGCAATTCAGGTAGCGGCACCGCGCCGAATAGCGCCGCCGTTGTTTGTGTTCCAGGTTCTGATCTTACCTGCTCACCAAAGATTGAAGTAGGATTAACGAAGCCCAGCGAAACTAAGAAAGGGCTTGTGCTGAAGCGCGACAATCTTCCCTTCAATCAGAGTGACATCGAGGTTATCCCATTTAAAATGGACCCCTCCGGGAGTTGCGGAGAAAACGGGGTTGTCTGTCCGACCAAGTCGTTTGATGTCGGGATGAGCTTTTCTGCCTTGGCGGCTAGTGTAACCGCAAACGTAAGTGGTGGACTTCTGGCAAGGAGCTCTGACGTGGGCAGCGCCTGCGGTTCGATATACTTGGATCTTTTTGCCGGTAGGGGGAAAAACGCGCGAAGGGTTCTTTCGAAGCTCGTAGGCAGATCGTGCGATCAAGCTCACCAATCTCTCTTTAAGTCTATTGTGCTTACGGATCTGAAAGCCGGCGAAACCTATGAAATCAGGGGACGATTTGAGTGCGCATACTCAAATATTCCTCAGGCTCCTACCGGGAAGGGTTCAGGACACTTTCTCTGCAGCACGTACGCTACCGAGGTAACCCTCGTCTGGCCGTTCGGAGTAAAAACAAAATAGTCGAGCGAGTGTCTCCCGAAAACGCGTACCAACAAACACCCCTGCCGAATAATCAATAGGACAGGGGTGTTTTCTTTGCAATTCCAGCTTCTCCTCGCGATATATTCGATAGACATACTTGTGATTCACCTGGCGCCCCTGTTGTCGTAGCTTTCGCCATACCATTCGATACCCATAGGCTTGCTGTGCCCGTGCGATGTCCTGTAGCGCCCGCCGAAGCTTGCTGTCAGCTCGCGACCTCCCCTTGTGACGAAGCACCGTGCGAGATACCCCAATCAATCTCGCCGTCCGACGCTCGGAGAGCCCCTTGTTCTTATGAGCAGGGAAATTGATCGCTTTTTTGCGAGCAGCTGATTCGCGGTGGTGGGTCCAATCGGCAATCCTTAAATACGATTTAGAAGGGTTTGAAATACGTAGTCTCCAGCGACACTTCGCGGTTTAACGGTCCAGGAAGAACCAAGGTCAGTGGTCGAACTAGCAAAAAGAGCTGTTCACAGACACGAGCTCTATCCTGTCGCTAAGAAAGCGGAGTTGAGCAGTCATGAGGCCAGGGCGCGAATGAGTCGTACGAGGGTAGTTCATCGATAGCCTCACAGACGCACTCTGGGTCGGCGGATGAAATGTTTACTACAGTGAGAAGTCTCGCTTTAGCGCGCGCTCAAGGTCGGTCTTGTTCGTTCGATATTTTCGCCCCAGAGGCTCGGGCACCTATCGCGTGTCCAGGCAGTGACGCGCATGAGTCTGTACGGAGTAAAATACTCCAACTCTCTAGATATGTCGAAAGAGTCCACAGCGCATCCGTCAAAGAACGCCCTAGTGACGTTTGACTCAAAGCTCTTCTCCGCCACGAGGCAGCCCGATTGACAGTATGGCACACGAGCGATATTGCCAGTTGTCGCAATGACGCTGGAGAAGGTATCGAGTTCATTCGAGACGATGAGCTTGTCGAGGTTACGCCAAAGTCGATTCGTAGCCGAAAGACGATCTTACAGGCGAACAAGCGCCGGTATTAGAGCACTACGCGTAAGCTCTCCTGCTTTTAACCTGAGCGCTCTCGGAAGCGAGCGCGTTCAGGTGAGAACAACGTCAAGCAAGGCCCGTTCAGCTACAGCAGCACTTCGCTACGTAGATACACGATCACGGCATCGTTACGTGTCGGGTCTCCGCCCGGGTTATTTACATACTGAACATCGGGAGTGAGGGTCAGGTACGGCGTCAGAGCCATGCGGTAGCTAAGTTCAACAACCCGCTCCGCGTGTTCAGTCCCCGGATAGGCATCTCTGTAGCGACTCGAAAAAGTAGCCATATTAAGGCCAAGCATGAGCTCATCATCATCGCGGTCTGGAATGGGCCCTTGGTAATGGAGACCACCGCCGAAATACCATGAGTTTGGATTTCGGTCTTGGGCCGCCTGTCCCGCTTGGCCGAATACTCCCAGTCCTTGCGTGGAACCTTCACTCTCAGCGAGCAACATTCTTTCTCCGATTATGTATGCTCCGGTATTTCCTGTGCGCTCATATCCATTGATATCCGTAAAATGCCCGGTGTTGTGCCACACGCCCACGGCCAACTTTCCATACGAATCAGACATCTCGCTGTCTTTGTATCCGATCTCAGAGATGAAGTAGGCTCCGTCTTTTGAGGAGAGGCCATAATCGTGACTCCTCCACGTGATCGGTTCGGAGGGTTTTCCGTCGTAGACAGCCGCCAGAATGTAGGTGTTTTCAGAGGTCTGAGCGTTCGCCTGAATACCGAGGCCAGTAGTTGGATAGAATGAGTATCCGTACTGTGTAATGGTCGACGGGGTAGTAAATGAGCTATTTATTCCCCTATACGCGAATTGAAGCACCGCGAACTCGCGCGTGAGATCCTTGATACCAATGAGTACCGTGAGGCGATCGTCGCGCAGGCTATGCTCGTAGTAAGCTTCCCATATTTCATAGGTCTCAAACGAGTCGATACTACTGGTGTACTGGAAATCACCAACAGCTCGAACCGGGCGGCCTCCGTATATATAGACTCCCTCGAAGTGAAGTCGCCCGCCGTCCCACAGACCCGCTTTCTCCGTGTCGACCTCCGCCATGGTGTAGAGGTTTCCGAGAGTGCTCGCGCGTCGATACACACCACCTGTGGTGTTACCCCACGTGTCGTTCATGGCGAAGATCTCCCAGGTGAAGCCCTGCTCTGCCAGTTCTTCTCTGCCGAGGTCTCCTAAGGCATATGCGGATGTGGCACCGTCTTCAGACTCGCTCCCGTCCTGCGCTGGACACTGCCTGCTAAAGAGAACCACGACTGCAAGCGTCAGAATGAGTAGTGCGTTGCTAGCTTGTTTCACGATGATAAGTCGCCTTTTCATGACCTGACTGTGGTCTAATATAACGGGTAAGTGAATGCTTTCAGTTAGATGCAGCAATAGCCTTGTTCTTCGCAAAATGCCGAGGGATTCATGCGGCACACAACATAATCAGTATTTTCAACGCATTAGCCGCGACCGCCCTGCAACATAGCAGGCGATCTCGCCTCATTGGTCTTAGAAAGTCATTCGTAGTATTTTTGTAAGTATTACCGCTCTAGGTTTAAGCACGAGCGCTTCTAGACTTACAATGACTGATAGTGGCTATCAAAACAGTCCTTTGGACACTGCCTTGAGGCACCCTATTCCGGGAGGGCCTGTCCGTACTCATTCCGCCACTGAGGCAAGAAAGGGAATCCTTCTCTCAGCCCTGCTACATATAACGCTCGCGTTGGTGGGGTGGAAGCTCGTCAGGGCTGGCGCGACTCTCTCCACAAGCGAGGTGGTCCGTCTATACGATATTGAGGTGGTTCCACTCTCTGCCCTTGAGACGAGCCTTCCGAAAGGGGCGCCCGCCCCGAGACCTCCTGAGACAACGCGCCAAGAATTGAGCTCGCGCCCCGATCTCAATAGACATACGGAGAGCAAGGTGACGTCTCCCCTGCCCCGCGTTGCTAACACTGTGCGGGAGTCGCCTTCAGCGCGGGCCGTTACTCCTTCAGACCCCACACACGCTCTCGGCGTTCCGAGCGGTGAAGCGGCTGGACTAGAGCAGGCGCGCATCAACTACCAGGATATGGTGGCGTCTCTCCTCGCTCGAGCAAAGCGTTATCCGGAGCGCGCTCTCCGTCGTCGAATGACGGGCGACGCCACGATTCGAATCGAGATCGCCGCCGATGGGTCTTTGTCTGAGTTTGACATTATTCAGTCCACTGAATCCCCGATCCTAGACGAAGAGCTTAGAGCCATGGTCGAACGCGCCGCTCCGTTCCCCGCGTTCCCTCCGGATCTTCGCAAGCAATCACTGGCGCTCGTAGTTCCGGTCACATTTAAGCTAGACGGATAGATGGACCACCGTGAATACTAGGTCGGTGACCTCCTCAAATCTACGCCTTTACTTTTCTCTCCTTGCCGCCTTGATTTTCATCGGCTCTACTCTTGGGCTGTACCTAGCGACCGCGCTGGCGCCCGTCATGATCACCGTAATTTCTCTGAGCGCGACCGGGTTCGCTTGCATGGGCTTTGATAAGTCTCTGGCGCGCTCTCAATCGTTACGAGTACCGGAGGTTGTGCTTTTTACGATCGCGCTCCTTGGCGGAATCCCAGGCGTTTTTTTTGGCATCCACTTCTTCAAACACAAGACTAGGAAGCCGTATTTTCAGTTTATCCTTCTGCTCATCTTCTGCGCGCAGCTCTACCTTCTTCGACTGTTCGATATCCGATTACTTTAAGACTCCTTTACGATCGCGCGTCATAGCATCCACTCCGCGCGTAGCGTTTCTTAGCGGGTGTATGTGGCTACCTCGTCGCGTCCCGCATTATTTAGGGCAGACCACCACGAACTTCGGATAGTTCTTGAGCAAGAAGTTTCTATAGCGTTTCGTGTACGCTTTTCTCAATTTCTCGAAAGCTTTTCTCTGTACAGGGCTTGGCTTACTAAAGATGTAGTCATGCGACTTAACAAACTCGTCAACGGGGAACGGACGCTTCGCGCACGCCGCCGCGAGAGTGATATTCTCTGGACATCGGTATGCTCCCGACAGACGGTTGAGCAATGCCTTGGTTCGAATGATAGCGGCTGGTGTCGTCTTGAGATACGGGCTCGTTCCTCGCCTCATGAACTTCGCTGAGAGTTTGAGGGTACCCGAGACAGACCCTCTAAACTCGGAGTAGATCTCATCAGTTGAGATCGGAGTACACCCTGATGTGCCTCCTCCCTCACAGAGCTGTGTAGCGCCATCAACGCGAGTCTGCTGTCCAAGCAAGTACCATGTTAACGATCCGAGGTTTGGATCAAACGGTATCGAGAAGCCTGAGCTACCGGCCTTGAAGAGCTGATCCTTGTCGAATGTTGGTGGCGCCAACTGCGTCGCGACTGGCACAGTCGGCGTTCCCTCCGCGTTTCGGATGCTGTTGAGCAACAGATCGTCATCCGGCGTTGTGGGCGTTCCGTAGAGATCAGGATCGAGGCTTGTCACTGGAACCTGAGAGTCCTGAGTGTTGAAGTTGTTATACTTGAACTCAACCACCGGCGTACCTTCAACGGTGGTGAGACATGCCCCACCCTGCTCCACCATCGGCGTGGCGACGATAGTTGGTTGACGCTCGGCGACGAACTCACTCGCCGCGCCCGCGATGTCAAACTTCGCGATGGTTTCGTCTTTCGACTTGATGCGAATGTTCGAAGCGCTATCAACGACGACTGAGGAAGCTGGATTTCCATCCTTGTCTGTTATGACCTCGTAGATCGCGATTGGCGTGGTGGCGATATCGGCGTGGATTTCAACTCTGACTCCAGGCATTGGTGTGCCCGCGAGCACTGCCTGAGTCTCTGGCGAGCCATTCGCTGCGCCTAGCGCCCCGTCTGGACGACGAACGAGTTGGAAGCTCATTTGATACGTATTCGGCGTATTCGTTGGTGTCGCTGTCGCTGTCGGCGTGTTTGTGGCTGTTGGTGTACTTGTCGCTGTGTTCGTATTCGTCGCAGTCGGCGTTACCGTTGGTGTATTTGTGCTGGTGCTGGTCGGCGTGACCGTCGGTGTATCCGTTGGCGTATGACTTGGCGTCGACGTCGGCGTATTCGTTGGTGTATGCGTCGGCGTAGAAGATGGCGTGCTCGTTGGCGTGTCTGTCGGAGTGGATGTAGGCGTCTGTGTAGGCGTCTCAGTCGGCGTATTAGTTGGCGTGCTTGTTGGCGTGTGTGTTGACGTCGGCGTATTCGTTGGCGTCTCCGTCGGCGTGGCGGTTGGCGTCCTCGTCGGCGTATTTGTTGGGGTATCCGTCGGCGTAGATGTCGGAGTCTCGGTCGGTGTCTCTGTCGGCGTATTCGTTGGCGTCTCGGTCGGCGTATTCGTCGATGTTGGAGTATTAGTTGGCGTGTCAGTTGGCGTCGCTGTCGGCGTGTTCGTCGGTGTGTCCGTCGGTGTGTCTGTCGGCGTAATCGTCGGCGTTTCGGTTGGCGTGTCTGTCGGTGTCGCTGTTGGCGTATCGGTCGGCGTATGCGTCGATGTTGGTGTGTTCGTCGGCGTATCCGTCGGTGTCTGGCTCGGCGTATGTGTTGGCGTATCTGTTGGGGTAGCGGTTGGTGTATCAGTCGGCGTATCTGTCGGCGTAGCGGTATTTGATGGCGTACTTGTCGGCGTGGATGTCGGGCTGTCGGTTGGCGTGTCAGTCGGCGTATTAGTCGGTGTGCTTGTTGGTGTGTTGGTTGGCGTATCGGTCGCCGTAGAAGTTGGCGTCTCTGTAGGTGTAGTCGTCGGCGATGTGGTTGGTGTCTCCGTCGGCGTCGTAGTTGGCGTATCCGTCGGAGTATGTGTCGGCGTATCCGTTGGAGTATCGGTTGGCGTATTCGTCGGTGTGTGGGTTGGGGTCTCTGTTGGAGTATCCGTCGCAGTGTTAGTTGGCGTACTGGTCGGAGTCATCGACGGTGTAAGCGTTGGTGTATGCGTTGGCGTCGTGGTCGGGGTCTCCGTCGGAGTATGTGTCGGCGTATCCGTTGGAGTATCGGTTGGCGTATTCGTCGGCGTGTTGGTTGGGGTCTCTGTTGGAGTATCCGTCGGTGTGTTAGTTGGCGTACTGGTTGGGCTCATCGACGGAGTACTTGTTGGAGTGCTCGTTGGCGTCGTTGTTGGTGTCTCGGTCGGAGTATCGGTCGGCGTTTCTGTTGGTGTCTCGGTCGGAGTATCGGTTGGAGTTTCGGTAGGTGTCTCGGTTGGCGTTTCGGTAGGTGTCTCGGTCGGAGTATCGGTTGGAGTTTCAGTTGGTGTCTCGGTCGGCGTTTCGGTAGGTGTCTCGGTCGGAGTATCGGTTGGAGTTTCAGTTGGTGTCTCGGTCGGCGTTTCGGT
>CAIVDM010000062.1 GCA_903904735.1 uncultured delta proteobacterium | reverse complement strand
GTATCACATGACAGCTCCCTCGGTGGATGGTGAAGGTGCGGTGAACTGTATGCGTAACGCGCTTGAGTGGGCAAACTTAAAGCCAGAGCAGGTGGATTACTTGAACGCGCACGGCACCTCGACTCCGGCGAACGACTCTTCAGAGAGTGCCGCGATTAAGACTGTCTTCGGTGAATGGGCGAAGAAGGGTCTTCTCGTTAGCTCAACGAAATCGATGACTGGGCATCTCCTCGGCGCCGCTGGCGCGATAGAGGCGGCGTTCTCGGTGCTCGCGATCCGAGATGGAGTTGTTCCTCCGACAATCAACCTCGATAACCCGGGCGAAGGTTGCGACCTCGATTACGTGCCACAAAGGGCGCGTCAACATAAGGTAAAAGTCGCTATGTCGAACAGCTTTGGATTCGGCGGCACAAACGCGACCTTGGTCTTTAGCGCATACAACGAATGACGAAAAACGGCGACGACCTCTCACCAGAGACACGAGCTGAAGATATCCTGCTCGGTTCCCTTGGGTACGGAGAGGAAGCCCGTGTCTTGTCGCTTGAGAGGACGAAGAACGGCTACCGAGGAGTGGGAAAGTGGCCCGACGGTGAGCAGTTCACGTTTGAAAACGATGATGAGCTCGGAGACCTAGAGATCTGGGCGCTTGATCTGTTGACGGTTCGCCAGAGAGCGTAGTTCTCCAAAGAGTTCTTGCGGTAATAGACTGGCGTATGGGCTTTTGATACGGTCCAGAGCGATGATAGTTCGAGCGACTTCAATTCTATTTTGCGGAGCGATTTCGCTCCTCGCGGTTACGCTCGCGCTTGGGCTCCAGCAGCTTTGGATTGTCACCTGGTGGCCATTCCAGCATGAGTTTCGTGAGGGCGCGATGGGGGCTACGACCTACGCGCTGCGACTGGGGCTCAATCCGTTCTCTTTAAAGCATCAACCTCAGTATGTGAATGTCTACGGACCGTTGTATCCGATGATCGCGGCGTTGTTGGCGAAAGATCCACAAAGTAGCTTCATAGTCGCTCGTGCTGTGTCGAGCCTAGCGCTCATCTTGAATTGCCTCGTACTTGGGTGGTGGATTTCCAGGGTTTCGTCTCCTTTGATAGCGGTCGGTGCCGGGGCGTTTTTTCTCTACCAGCAACTCGACGCTAGTTCAGGAGCGTTCCCGATGTCGCTTGGCACGCTGCTGCTTGTGGCTCCTATAGCCTGGATAGATGTTCGTGGCGTCACCGTGAAGCGAGTACTGGGAGGAGGTCTCGTCGGCGCGCTCGCCTTTATCACCAAGCCATACTTCATCGTCGTGAGCGTGATTGTAGGGCTCGTCAGTCTCACGCGCCTCACGTTTCGAGAGACGTTTCTTTACGCGCTACTCACGGGAGCGACATTGGGCGGAGTTTTGGTCGCGTACGCGTACATGTTTCCCGCGCTCTGGATCAACACGATTCTTCATCACATGGCGGTAGTCCGGTTTGATCCGCGGTATCGAAGCGAGCAGATAGTCTTTTTCGCTCGTCAGACCTGGCCGCTTTTTTGCTCATTCGCGCTTTTCTTGATCGTTCTCGGCCTTCGATGCTTTCGTGATAGGGGACGCCAGCTTGTGATGGTCGCGCGGGATCCAGCTGTGCTCGCGGCCTCATGTACTGGGGCTTTCTTTTATTTTAAGATGAGTGGGCACTCAGGCTCCGCCTTAGGTCATTACCTGTGCCACATCTTCACACCATTTTTCTTAGTCGTTTGGTGTAAAGCGCTATGGAGCATATGTCTGCGCATGGACGGGAAGACGTCGCGCCTCTCGCTCGCTCTTGGAGGGTGCCTTCTCAGCGGCTCAGTTTTTCTTAGTCACGCATGGAATCGACCACTCACCTTAACTAGTGAGGAGAAAGACGCATGGGAGCTCGTGCGTTCTTACGTAAGCGAGGGTTCACTTGTCTTCGCGGATCCCCCATCTGCCTCCCTGCTCATGGAGAAGAAGGTTCCGATCGTGGACTCGGGGCAAAGTGAGTTCTTTTTGACAGGAGGAGGGGCTCCCGAGCTGATTCGATGGGCGGTACCTGATTACTCAGATAAAGCGATCTCAAAAGTTCGCGGGCTAGCGACTCGTGTGAGCCGAAATGCCCGAAATGGAAGATACGACACGCTCATAGTCACTCATGGGTATCCGCAAATCCTGGACCTTCAAAAAGACGCTTCGTTATACGAGAGCTGTGCCGACGCGGAGCTCGCGATGCCGCTGAGCTCTCAGCGCTGGACTGTCCGAATTTATCGGCGCCGTGGCGAGTGCCGCCACGGCTAAGATTCTCTTTCTTACTCCGACGTGTAACGATCGCTACAGAGATGGATAGTCCGTATAGCCTCTCTCCGCGCCGCCGTAGAAGGTACCGCGGTCATAGTTCGTGAGCTCCGCGTCGCTTTCGAGGCGCTTAGGAAGATCTGGGTTTGAGATAAAGAGGCGTCCAAATGCCACGGCGTCGGCGTAGCCCTCTTCCACGACCTTCATGGCGTCCTTTCTTTCATATCCGCCCGCCGAGATGAGTACCCCTGAGTACGCTTTTCGGAATATGTGCGCGGTGTCTGGAGCGTCCTGAATGTTACCATCTTGAGATCCAGCCGAGGAGGACCGTGGCTCTATCAAGTGCACATACGCTATTTTTCGCGCGTCTAACTCTTTGAGCACGTATGTGAAGAGCTTCACGGGATCTGAATCTCGCATATCGTTAAAGGTTCCGTATGGTGATAGCCGAACCCCAACTCGCCCAGCTCCCCAGATGGCTATCGCCGCGTCAATAACCTCGAGGAGGAGGCGCGCGCGATTTTCGATCGATCCGCCGTATTGGTCGTTTCGTTGATTCGAGCCATCTTGTAGGAATTGGTCGAGCAAATATCCGTTAGCTCCATGAACCTCAACGCCATCAAAGCCTGCGTCTTTCGCGTTTGTCGCCGCCCGTGCGTAATCGTGAACGATGTCGGCGATTTCCGAGGTCTCCAAAGCTCGTGGCGTCTCGAACGCCACCTGCTTCCATGTGGCTGAGAAGGTGCCCCCGGTGGCTTTGATCGTGCTTGGAGCGACGGGCAGCTGACCATTTGGTTGATGCGAGCTGTGAGATATGCGACCGACATGCCAGAGCTGTAAGAATATGCGTCCACCTGCGTTGTGAACGGCGTTCGTCACGCTCTTCCAACCTTCAACTTGCTCGGGGGAGTATATGCCTGGAGTGGCGGGGTAACCCTGACCTTGTTGAGAGACCTGAGTAGCCTCGGAGATAATTAAACCCGCTGAGGCGCGCTGCGCGTAGTAGGTGGCGTTTAGATCAGTGGGAATATTCCCTGGTTGCTTGGAGCGCATCCGGGTGAGGGGAGCCATGATGACGCGATTTGGAAGAGTGAGGTCACCGAGACGAAGAGGTTCAAAAAGACTAGGCATACAGACTTCTCCAGGAATAAGCACTATCGCTTCGCGATGTAAGGGTACTTCAAGGTTTCAGTAGTCACCATACGTAAGAGTTTCAAGGACTAAAAGTCTGACGACGGGTTTTTCACGATAATTCAGGGATTTGATGCCTATCTGCGGTCATGCCGTGTCCGAGGCTTGGCTCGGGCAGATTCTTCGTAGCTCGCACAGGGCGCAGTCCGGATTTCTCGCTTTACACACACGCCGGCCGTGAAAAATGAATCGGTGGTGGAGGTTTCGCCACTCGGAAGGTTTGAATATGGCGCATAAATCCCGTTCGACGGCTTCAGGGGTCTTTCCGGAACTCAATCCCAAGCGGTTCGAAACTCGAAATACGTGCGTATCAACGGGCAGTGACGGGACGGCTCCGGTCTCTCCCAGTACCACATTCGCGGTCTTGCGACCCACGCCAGGAAGGCTCGTGAGCTCCTCATGTGTTTTGGGAACCGTGCCGCGATACTCCTCAGTGATACGCTGGGCGGTCGCCACGATATTCGCTGACTTGGTTTTGTAATAATTGATCGGGCGAATGATAGCGGCGACGTCCTCGACCCGCGCGCCAGCGAGGCGTTTCAAGCTCGGATATTTCCCGAAGAGTTCAGGGGTAACTTGATTGACCTTCTTGTCCGTGCACTGGGCGGAGAGCATCACCGCGATCAAGAGCTCATACTCGTTTGAGAAGTCGAGCTCTGATCGCGGTTCGGGGTACAGCGTCTCGAGAATCGCTAAGAGCTTCGCTCGAGCTTGTGGCTTCATTGGGGGTAGTCCTATACCAACGCGGCCTTGATTCGTTTTAGTCCCGCGCCAACGTTCTCTTGCTTTTGGATCTTAAAGCGCTTCGCGCCTTCGCCGATCTCAGACGTCTTTGAGACATGAGGTCCTCCGCAGAACTCAGCTGAGATCCAATCCTTTTGACCACCGATGAAGTACACGCTTACGAGATCAGGGTACTTGGCGCCGAACTCCATCTGAGCTCCGAGAGCCTCCGCTTCTTCACGCGGCATCTCGACACGCTCAACGGTGAGATCCCCTTGAATCTGCTGGTTCACCAGCTCCTCAACCTTCGTGACCTCCTCAGGGGTGAGTTTGCGATCAATATTGAAATCCATTCGCAAACGCTCCGCTGTGATATTGCTTCCCTTCTGGCGAATCGCGGGATCGACCAGCGTTTGAAGGGCCGCTAAGAGCAGGTGGTGTGCAGTGTGCAGCTTAGTGGTCTCTCGTGATTGGTCCGCGAGTCCTCCTTTAAACTTCTGGTCAGCTCCAGCCCGTGAAAGCTCACGGTGTTTCTTCTCCGCTTCAGAGAACTGCTTAGTAATTTCCTTGGCCACCTCGTCGTTAACCTTAAGCTCATCAAGCGTTAGCTCAAGTGGAAAGCCGTAGGTTTCATAAATGAAGAACGCCTGCTCGCCACTAATCGTTTGACCAGGCTCAAGGTTGTTCTGAATCTTCGCCAGCTCACGCAGTCCCTTGGAAAGGGTCTGGTTGAACGCCACTTCCTCGTCGTGGATCTTTTGAAGCACAACGCCTCTTTGTTCCTCGAGGTGAGGGTAGGCGTGCGCAAGGGTGTCGATAACCGCGGTGGCGACCTCTCTCGTGAACTCGTTCTCGACACCTAACTTGCGACCGAAGCGAACGAGTCTGCGGATGAATCGCCGTAGGATATACCCTTGGTCCTTGTTCGAGGGCGAGATGCCATCGGCGAGAATAAACGCCGCCGCGCGACCGTGGTCCGCGATGACTCGAAACGCCGCTGTGTACTCGTTATCTTTGCCATCACTCTTGTATGGATGACCAGAGAGCGCCGAGACCCGATCGATAATCGGCGAGTAGATGTCACTCTCGAAGATGTCGCTCTTGTTCTGCACGATCATGCAGATGCGCTCGAATCCACCGCCGAAGTCGATGTTCTTTTGCTCGAGCGGTACCCACTTCATCTCTGGAGAGAGCTTGTACTCCATGAATACGTTGTTGCCGATCTCGATAAAGCGTCCTGAGTCGTCGTTGATGTGGTACTTGTCCTGGATGTGCTCAGGCGTTCCCATGTCGTAGAACATCTCCGACGTTGGACCACCCAACTCACCCGGAGCGTCAGCGCGCTGCCACCAGTTCTTCTTCTTGTTGTAGGGGAATATATGGTACTTCCAGCCCTTCGACGCCTCGAGCGTTGGAGGCACCGCGTGTACGTCTTCGCAGAACTCAGCCTCAACTCCGTACTCACGGAATGCCTTCTTCCACAGCTCGATCGCGAGATCGTCTCGAGGAGAATCCTCGTCTCCAGCGAACACCGAAACGTAGAGACGGCTTGGGTCCATACCGCACACCTTTACCCAGAGCTCCATGATCCACGGGATCTGTTGCTCTTTGGTGAAATCGCCGAGTGACCAATCTCCGATCATCTCAAACATAAGCGTGTGTCGATTATCACCAACCTCGAGCATGTCGTCGTAGTTCGTGCGCAAGCAGCGTTGAATGTTGCAGAGACGCTTCCCGAGTGGGTGGGGTTGTCCGCTTAGGTATGGCGCCAACGGAAACATTCCTGAGTTTACAAAGAGCAGGGTAGAGTCGACGTTCGGCACAAGAGAGAGGTTTGGAACCACCCCGCAGTTACGAGGGCTCTGTGTCCAGAATTGGATAAACTGTTCGCGGATCTGACGAGAGGTAAGCATAGGGACTTTCCTGGAGTTTGGGCTTATTTACCATTACAGACATAGTACAAACGGTGCCATCCTGTAAATCACCTCGAGCCCCTTAGACCGCGAAACTATGGGTCTTTTATGGACCCAGACCTTGCTTTCGCGAGCATGCCCTGGGTACAGTTCTGACAGCTTGTTCAGTAAGCTCGGACGCCATCGTGGCGTCTCATCTCAGGGATCTAGAGTGGTCACGATTATAGGAGCCTGGGTAGCCATCCTCGTTGTCTGTCTCGGCTATGGCTTCTTGTGGCGCAAAATAACGAAGGTCGACCTTAGCCAGCTTTCTTTGCTTGAGCAGACCCTCGTTGGGCTCAGTATCGTCGCTTCTGGGAGTCTTGCGCTCGGCGCCATGGGCCCTCTACGTGAGCTGCCCGGGTTGATTTTTCTCGGAGTAGGCTCAGTCGCGGGGCTATACTCGTTAGTAGCGCGGGCGCGAGCGTATTCACCGTGGCGCCTGTTCGCGGCTCTCGTGGGCATCGTTGGTATCCTTATCTTTGTAGCATGGCCCCTTGCCGCCACGAATTATTGCGATGCGTACGATTCTAACCTGTATCATTTTCAGCATGTGCGTTGGCTTCGGTCTCACGGTAGCCCGCTCGGTTTAGGCAATCTGCATTCCCGCCTTGGCGTGCAGAGCTCATTTCTAAGCCTGGCCGCCCTATTTGAGCAGTGGGTTCTAGCGGGAAGATCCGCCTGGTTCATGCCGGCGGTGTTTCCTCTTATTGGGATGTGGTGGTGTGTCGCCACAATGTGCCGTGATATTCGCCACCAAGAGCAGCGTCTCTTGATGGTATATTGTGGGATAATTCTCGCTTTCATAACTCCACAAGTACTGCTTCTTATTCCCGGACTATATCAGGATAATGCCGCCGGAATCGCGCAGATTATACTAGTTGGAGAGTGCTTAAGGCTGTTTCTCGCGAGAGAATTCGAAGCGGAGTCGATGCGTCGATCAAAGAGTCTCATACTTCTGCTTTCTCTTGTGTGCGTCACCATAAAGCTCTCGGGGATGGTAGTCGCCGTAGTAGCTGTGGCGTTCGCGACGCTTCTCAATTCGCGAATTCAGCCTCGTTTTTTCACATTATTGCTCGCGTGCCTTTCAGTAGTCGCATATGGCGTTCGATCGATCATGTTGACCGGTTGGATGGCGTTTCCAATTCCCGTAGGGCGGTTGCCAGTAGAGTGGGCGATGCCCGCCGGGGAAAAGGGTACAGCTCCTCATGATATGGCGATCCAGACCGTGCTGGGGTTCTATAATATCGTTCGTGGCTGGGCGCGACTCCCAGGACCGCAGTACCACACGGCGATTGATGGTGGATGGAGCGTTTGGTGGCCATCATGGAGCGCTTCCTTTTGGCAAACAAATGAAGCTCGACTGCTTTGGGCTACAGTGGGGGTTCTCGCGCTCGTATGTGTATTGGTTCGTTCGAAACGGCAGTGTCAGGAGATAGGGCTGGTCGTGTTATTTGGATGGATCCCGTTGGCGTACTGGTTTGTGACCGCCCCTGATCTCAGATTTGGTGCTGTCAGTTTTTGGATCCTCTGGGCTCTGTCTGTCGCCGCGCTTGGTACTCGCATTCGCGGGGCGAACTTACTTAGTTGCGCGCTTCCCGTCATGTGGATGACGTGGGTGTGGGCCCCAGCATTCTCCCGTATTGGGTCACCGGCGCTCGATAAGCCTGTCCAGGCGGCCCCAATGAGTACTATGGAAAAGAATGTCTCAGGGGGCGTAAAGATACGGGTCCCGACGCCCAAAGGCGAGGATCGGTGTGGAAATGTGCATCTGCCGTGCACACCGTATCTTCATCCAAACCTTAAGGTAGAGCGGCGAGGGGGACGGTACCTAAAATTCGTGATACAGGATATGCTGCCGACTGCTGACGTGCAGGAGCCGCAGGAAACACCGCAATGACAGATGCCCACAAAATCGTCGCCGCCAACAGAAAAGCGCGCTTCGACTACCATATTGGAGAGACTTTTGAGGCTGGCCTCGTTCTCACGGGAGCCGAGATTAAGTCCATTCGACAGGGCGAGATCACCATCGGAGAGGCGTATGTTAGGCCAGATCGGGGTGAGTTGGTTCTTTTAAACGCCTACATAAAGCCGTACTCGCACAGCGGTGATAAGGAGTACGATCCTCGGCGTCCTCGTAAGCTGTTAATGCACAAACGAGAGATAGCAAAGCTCATTCGAGAGCTGGAAACCAAGGGCACGACCATCGTGCCTTTGCAGCTCTACCTCAAGAACGGCCTCGCCAAGCTCGAGATCGGGATCGGAAAGGGCAAAGCAGCCCCCGATAAACGCCAGGATATCAAGAAGCGGGAAGGT
>CAIVDM010000061.1 GCA_903904735.1 uncultured delta proteobacterium | reverse complement strand
TATCGTATCGCCGTTGAATCGGTGTGTCACACGCTCGATTGGGAGGTAGGGCACTTATTGGTGCGTCCAACGCAAGATAGCGAATACCTGGTTTCGTCGGAAGTGTGGAGTATCTCTGACGTAGAGGCGTACGCGGATCTGCGCGCGGTCACGGAGGGCTGCTGCTTCACCCAGGATACGGGGCTTCCAGGAAGAGTGCTCGCCATGCACTCTGTGCTTTGGCTGCAAGACGTCTCTACCGTGGATTTTTTCTCTCGCAAAAAGGCGGTTGCGAAACTTTCGAATGTGAGCGCGATCGCCTTACCCGTTATCGTCGCGGGGAGAGTAGAGGCGATACTTGAATTCTTCACCCGTAAGAACGCGCTAGAGCGCGAGACTTCGCGTCATTTCTTCGATGTTCTTAGTATTCAGCTCAGTAAAGTGGCGGAGCGGTTCGAGAGTCAACGAAAGGAACGGGAGCAGCTCGCCATGTTGACGCAAGCCGCGAAGATGGCGACCCTAGGTGAGATAGCGGCGGGTATCGCGCACGAGATTAACAATCCGGTCTCAACAATCTCCCTGGTAGGTCAAATCATCAAGCGCTTGTCGCAGGCGGGATCAATCTCTCGCGAAGCTGTGCTGCCTCAGATTGAGAGAATAGAGCTGTGTGTCAAAAGGATAGCCAAAATAGTCTCGGAGTTGCGGGCATTCTCGCGCGACGTGCCGAGTGATGGATTCCACGAAGTGTCAATGAGGACACTTGTTGAGGAGACCCTCGATTTATGTTGCGCGCGATTCGTGACGGGGGGGATACAGTTGCGAGTCGATGACATCCCGTCAGCTTGGGTAGCCGAGTGTCGAGGCGGCCAGATATCGCAAGTGCTGCTCAATTTGCTGAGTAACGCCTATGACGCGGTTCACGGGATGGAGGGAGCATGGATTAACGTCTCCGTGCGAGAACGAGAGGACACGTTCGAGATAGCGGTAACGGATTCTGGCGGTGGCGTCTCTTCGGAGATCTCCGAGAATATCATGAAACCGTTCTTCACGACCAAGCCAATTGGAAAAGGCACAGGTCTCGGCCTCAGTATCTCAAATAATATCATGATTGATCATCGAGGAAGCTTAGCTCTGGATCGCGCCTCTCCCCACACCCGTTTTGTCGCGACACTTCCCAAGAGACACTACGCGGCTTCGAGAAATGAGTTGCGCTCCGCTGTTTGAGTTGGATCGATGGTTTTTGGAGTTAGGTGGATAATCGTCAAGAACAAGCCATCGCAAGAGAACCGAGGAAAGATCGTTGATGATGTCCTGGGCGAAGTCGATTTGTAAAAACCGCCACGCCCAGGAGGGGCTCATCGAGGATCCGTACGAGCGGGTTCCCAGCCTTTCTCTGTTTCCTGGAGGAGCGAGAGGTAGTGGGTTGTTGGCTCAGTTTTCGAGGGACTCTCTGTTCTATGACCAATTCCTGTGAGCTGAGGAAAGCGTTCCCGAGGGAACTCTCTCCGCAAGCCATCAACTCCGCCGACATACACCACCGGGATGGTTGCCCAAACGTTCGGCGGACTTGATGCCGCTGGCTGCGGTCCGCTCACGAGTTTGAAGCGGCTCATTACTGAAATCCTTTCTCCCGAAATATCGGGTAAAACCTTGAAACGAACTTCTCAGGACGGAAGGAGCGTAGCGAGGACCTGTTAACAAGTAAAGAGAGTAGGCGACCGTTGGACTAAAGCAGGTAACGTTCACGAGCACCGTTCATTATCGAGACGAACAGGTGGTGACCGTATCGGGGTACCCCTCAAGGAGTCGCTTCATGTCGCGACGGGACCCTGGCGCCACTTTCATGATCGAAGCGATTGACGGTTTGATTTCTTTAGGCCACTTCATTCGTAAAATGCTCTCAAGTCGGGCGTTTATTTCCTTCTTGGGTATCTTGATCGTGACGCAGGCACTCGGAGTGGTGGAGCAGACGAAGGCGAGTTTAGGAATGCTTCTGAGATGAGATCTGAGCTGGGAGAGCTCAGGCGCCGCTTTGTTGATTAAGAATGCTTTACGCACGTTGCCACGTAGTTTGATTTTTCGAGCTTTCGCGTCGTTAGACACCGCGTCTCCCATTGAGAGCGTAGTGTTCAGAACAAGCCGAAAAATGTCGCCTGGATCGGGGATTGATGTCGCTTGGCAGCCACCAAGTTCTCCTCGCATCTCGCAGAACGGCAGAGGATTTTGCTGCGGCGCGAGAGAGCCAAGGAGATTCCACTCAACTTTCAAGCTTCCGTCAGCTTGTATAAAATCTCGCAGCGGACGGGAGAAAGTTTGGGAATTATCTGGTAGTTCAGGCGAGGTAGCTGCCAAAACTTCCGGCGGTAGAGGAACTCCAGACGCGGATATCAAGTAATTGAGCGGCCCTTGAGGAACAGATAGGTTTCCAGTGGTGCGTTGAGTGTATGGGAAAAGGATATGAAGCTCATTATCAAAGGGAGCTTGACACAGTTCTCCCTGTACGATGCGAGACCGAGCAGTAATTAGTATCGGATTGCGAGCGCTCATTGCGAGACCCGACGAAGAGAAGCTCTCCGCGGGTTGTCCGTTAATGCTAGTTAGCTCAAGCGCTTCGAGACCAGACGCGAAGGTAACCACCTCATCTTGGTTAAGTGTAACGGAGAAGAAGCCATCAGCGTCTGCGGCAACGCTTCGAGACGCGACTACGATCGGCGCGTATGGAACAGGCGAAGCATCAGGTGGAGCAGCTTCGTTCAAGGAAATGAACCCGTAGATCGTGGTCTGAGGACGCGCGGTCGGCGTATAGGTAGGCGTGTTCGTGTAGGTCGGCGTGTAGGAGGCTGTGTACGTGGGAGAGTTAGTGTAGGTCGGCGTATACGTCGGAGAGTTAGTATAGGTAGGCGTGTACGTTGGCGTGTTGGTGTAGGTCGGCGTGTATGTCGGAGTGTTGGTGTAGGTCGGCGTGTAGGTGGCGGTGTAGGTCGGAGAGTTAGTATAGGTTGGCGTGTACGTTGGCGTGTCAGTATAAGTCGGTGTGTATGTCGGAGTGTTGGTGTAAGTCGGCGTGTAGGTGGCGGTGTAGGTCGGAGAGTTAGTATAGGTTGGCGTGTGCGTTGGCGTGTCAGTATAAGTCGGCGTGTAAGTCGGAGTGTTGGTGTAAGTCGGCGTGTAGGTGGCGGTGTAGGTCGGAGAGTTAGTATAGGTTGGCGTGAATGTTGGGGTGCTGGTGTAAGTAGGCGTGTACGTCGGCGTGTATGTTGGCGTGAAAGTGGGCGTGTCAGTATAGGTTGGCGTGTACGTTGG
>CAIVDM010000060.1 GCA_903904735.1 uncultured delta proteobacterium | reverse complement strand
CAGTGTTATTGATCATTTCGCCTCCCACGACGAGCTTTCTCCAGAGCTTGCGCCACCTCTTCATTTCCGCGCTCGGTGTACCTCATGGTAATTCTGACGTCGCTATGCCCCAGGGCTTGAGCAACAAGACGGATATCTTTTGAGTCATCGAGCAGATCGGTGGCGTATGTATGACGGAGGAGGTGCGGATGAAGCTTTGTCTCGATGGAGTATCCACGGACAGCTCGCCAAATACTTTTAGGGCTCATCTCAAAGCTCGTGAGATTCGCAGCGTCCGCGTTGTATGAGCTAATGAAAAGAGGGAGCTTCTGGTCGATCTGAGGGCTGACCTTAGGGAAGAAGCGCGCGAGCTCGGTGAGTCGAGCGTTTAGGTATTCTTTTAGCGATGGCCGCATCTGCTCGGAAATATACACATCACGAAATCGTCTCCCCTTTGTTCGTACTTGACGGATCCATGCGAGGTCTTGATCGATCTGTCCCGTTCTCAGGGAGCGAATCTCGTCAGCCCGTAGTCCCGTATCGAGGAATAGGTTTAGGATTGTTTCGTTTCTTACCGACGAGAAATTGTTTTTATCGCGTCGGACCGTTGAGGCTTTATCACGTATTTTTTCTACCTCTCGGAGATCGATCGATTTGGGCTTTGTGGTTTGCTGACGTGGAGACTTCACTTCTCGGGCGGGATTTATAAAGCCCGACATCTTCTCAGCGAGAACACGCCCCATGTGCTTCAGTGTCGCCAGTCTCCGGCACACTGTCGCTGGCGCCTCCCCAATCCGAAGTAGCTCATCGACGAAGCGCTGCGTTGATGAGAAATCCCAGTCTTGCACTTTCAGCTCGTCGATCTCTTTATACCTTTTATGACGTCGTAGAAACTCGAGGAATCGGTCAGAGTCGAGTTGCTTGGCGCGGGCGGTATGCGAGGTCCCTTCCGCGTAGAAGCGCAGATACTCTCGGACAACCGCTCCCAGCGAGAGGTTCGCGACGCCTTCAGCAGGGCGAGCTTCGGTAAAGAGACTAGTCGATAGCTCCTTCATAATGGTCAATAGTAAGGTAGAAAACGACTCCTAACCAGACGACATAACGCGAATCACCGGGCTTTCAGGGGGATAGGTTGTTTGCCGCCATACATGACATACACCCATAAACGGTTTATGGTTGCCCTATGAGTGAAAAATTAGTTTCTACCTCGTCAGCGCAAGAAATGAGAAGGCATATCGAGAGAGCGGTCTTGGAAGCGGCCGACTATCTTGATCGGGCTGTTAATTCAGGTGAAGAGCTCGACGTGCAGGTTAAGCCTGACAAGACTCTTGTTATGAATCTTGATTTAGAGAGCCAGCGCAGAATTCTCGCCGCGCTAGGCAGCTCATATCCGATTGTCGCGGAGGAGGATCCCGCGTCCCACACCCTAATTGAGTCATCAGGAAGTTACTTCTTAGTCGATCCCCTCGATGGAACGACGTCGTGTAAGCGCTTTTTGGGGCAACGAGGTGGTCAGGTCGGATTCGGTCCTCTCGTTGGGCTCGTCCAGAATAATCAGCTAACAGTCGCTTCCTTTTACAGCGTTCCGCACCGAACGCTCTTTACGGCGGCGCGAGGAGAGGGAACATATGCGCTTGAGTTCGGTGCCTCGGAGCCGCGGCTCTTAAAGCCTAAGCCGTGCACAGACTTGGGAACTGCTGGAGTTCTGTTCTTTGTCAGTCCCTATGGGGAAGCGCGCGTGATTGAATCCCTTCGCACTCGTAACGCGATTGAGAACGTGTATCGTTTTGGAGGTTTCGCTAACGATTGTTCGCGTCTCGCGCAGGGATTTGAGCAGGTGCAGTTCCAGTGCAACGCTAAGCCGTGGGATTTCTCGGCGGTGCTTCTCGCGGCTGAAGCCGGGTATGAGGTTATCTGTGATCCCTTAGGAAGGCGCGTGCCTCTTCGTGATTGGAAGATTGAGATGAATAACGCCGTGGCGATCATGCATCGTGATGTCGTGAGCGATTTCTTCGCGCTCGTTGATAGTATGAAATAATCGTAGAGTTCGATATGTCCACCATTCGGGTCGATACGCACGCGCATCTGTATCCCAACTATCCGTTGAAGGCGTGGTGTGACGCCGCCCACCGAAACCTTGGCGCGTCTGGTGAGAATATCGGGGCTGTCTTTATCGTTGATCGAGCGGGACAGGATTCGTTTGCGCGTTTTCGGACCGACGGCGTCGCCTTTGGCGTATGGAAAGAATTCCCTATCGACTCGGGCGAATCGCTGTCTGAGGAAGGTGTGTTCGAGTGGGACGGTAAGAAGCTCTCGATCCTGCGCGGCGTTCAGTACGTTTCTCTTGAGCGCATCGAAGTGCTTGGATTAGGGGTGGGGCGAAGTCTTGCCGATGGGGTTCCAGCAGTTGAGATTATTGACGTGATAGGACAAGAGGGAGGACTAGCTTGTCTTCCGTGGTCTCCCGGTAAGTGGCTTGGCAAAAGGGGAGCCGTAATTTCCGAATTGATGAGAAGTACTCCTCCTGAGCGGTTAACATTCGGCGATATCGCGCTTCGCT
>CAIVDM010000059.1 GCA_903904735.1 uncultured delta proteobacterium | reverse complement strand
CGTTAGAGGCCGCGCTTCAGGATGTGAAGTAGCCCGAGGCGTTTCCACCTCGGGCTAGCTGCACGATGTACTTCCGTATCAACTACCTCTCGTATCGATCGGAGGTCTCTTTCACTTTTACGTTGTATGTCTTGCCGTCCTTCATCGTGATTAGCACGATCGCGTTATCGGGATAGCTGCTACCTGCCTTTGAGAAACGGAAGTGCTCTCGGTCTCCATTCCCCACGCCGGAGTACTTGCCCTTGGCGAGGATCTTGGTTTTATCGGGTGACAATATCTCGACGCTCTTGATCTTGCCTGTAAGCCGAGAGGGGAGGAGTATCGCCAATTTTCCATCTTTGTCGGCTACTGGTTTCCAAAGAAACTGTCCTGAGCGACTAAGTGTCGCTCCGATCGAGTATTCTTTCGTGCCTGGCGCAGGCGGAGCGGGCAGCTCTGGGTCGAGGTCCGGAATTATCTCGGGATCCTCTGATCTCAGTGTGCCGATGCCCATGCCGCCGGTATTTGGAGTGGTTGATGGTGCTGTCGGTGTCGCTGGTGCTGCTGGTGTGGTCTGTACCGGAGTGGGCGTGGTGTCAGCGGGCGCTGGAGCATCTTCGATATCAGGGATAATTGTTCCCGCTTCTTGATCGATCGGTGTGAGCCAGTCTTCCGATGGGGCGGGTAGACGTAATTTAGGTTGCGGCAAACCGATCCGTATCTCCGGTTCGTAGGGCAGCGTCTTTTTAATCGGCTCTTTTGTAGGCACACCCTCACCGCTATTGCGATTCCAGAGTTTTGTAAGCTCTCTAATCATCTTGGTGAGATTTTTTAGGAGGTCATTAAGCTCTCGCATGGAGAATGCTTTGTTCTGCTGTGGTATCCCTCGAGCTATGTTTGGATCGATGAACGATTGTGGCTGAGTCGATGAATTGTCGACGACAGCGGTGGCAATAGCGGTATCTTCTTGTGGAGTGGGTGTCCCGTTTACGACAGCGGGTGTGTACGAATCAACTGGGGGAATCATGACTGGTCTCCTATCTTCTAAACATTAGTTGAGACGCGGCGTTGCCACGTACCAGTATGTTCGGTGTTTGCGACCAGAAGTTGCGTGTAGGCGGTCGTAAGGGTTCTTCGCGCCAAAGGTATAGGCGCAGAGTTGTATGGTGATGAAAGGGGAAAAAGTGTGCCCAAGGCCGGGATCGAACCAGCGACACGCGGATTTTCAGTCCGCTGCTCTACCAACTGAGCTACCTGGGCATAGTATTGGTAACCGTAGGGGCACATGGTTACCATGGGTTGAGGATAATGACAAGAGATCTAGCCTAATCAGGGGGATAAAGGTGGTGTTGAGGCTAAAAATGCCTTCTAGAGGGACCCAAAAGAGCCTGTCAGGGCCTCGGTGATACGGGACTGTCTAATACCTATGAAAAATTACAATTCAGAAGCTGAAGGGGCATAAAGTTTAGTCAGTCGAACTTCGGGAGGCTTGACCGTAGCCGACTTCATTCGTGAAACCCTAGAAGTTCGACGATGCGCTGAATTCAAGGGCGCTAGATTTTAGCCAGGTAGAGCCTTCGCCCTCAAGAGTAAATCATTAGTAGGCGCGCCTGTGTCGTCTTACACCGGCGGAGCAAGAACAAGGATCTTCCTCTTCGGCTTTGGCGGCGCTGTTTGCGCTGAAGCTGCTTGCTCGATGTTTGGATCTTCTATTGGAGTATTTGCTCTCGCCGCGACAGCGGTGTCAGACTTCGCTCGTGGTTTTTCAAAGGGAGTCAATTCGGTTCCTGCGCGTTCAATCATAGGGACGAGAGAAGGCGAGAGCACCTTGAGCAGTTCAGCGGCGAGAGCGCTGGTGAAGTCGAACTTCGCCGCGTCTTGTCCAGGAACATGCGCTGATATCACCCCAAAAAAACGATCTCCAATATAGAAGGCGAATGTGGCGGTTCGATTCACGACTCTCGACGATAGTACCTGTCCACCCGGACCGTATGTCTCATAGCGGTGATCGCCTGTGCCCGTTTTGCCGCCGATTACATAAGGCTTTCCGTCAGATCGTTTATACGACTGGAATACCCGCCGAGCGGTCCCGTGCTCTACCACGTTGCCCATCGCGCGTTTTAACGCACGAGCAACTTCAGGCTTGAGCACCTGTTGTCCCTGTCTCTTGTCGACGCGTTTGAGAGCTACCTCGTAAGGCGTATCGGCCGCGAAATGAAGTTCATCGAGGCGAACTGACGGATAGCGGACCCCGTTGTTTAGAATGATGCCGACTAGTTCCGCTAACGCGATCGGACGGTCGCCTGAGCTGCCGATCGCGGAAGCAAGCGACGGCACCATGGAGTTAAAGGGGTATCCGACCTTCTTCCACTGTTTGTGAACCTCTAAAAATGACTCTGTCTCCATGAGTGTTCGGATGCGGATGTCCTGAGCGCGCACGTGTGGTGTCTTAAACAACCACTCGTAAACTTGCTGGCGCTCATCCTTACTAGCGTCGAGCAACTCGCGTATCGAGGCGCGCGGGTTGTCTTGGAGGAACTTCACCGTCCATAGCTCAAGTGGATGCACTCGGGCGAGAAACCCGGTGTCGTTCAGGCTGAACCTGCCCGGTTCGAGTTCATGATACCATTTTTCGATGAGAGGTTCCGACAATGTCGCTTGAGGAACCGTTTCTTTCAGGAACTTTGTCAGAGCTTGTAACGACTGCTTCGGTCTGACATACCGAAAGATCACCGCGGCGTGCCGAGCCGATGAGCGAGCACTGGTGACAAATGCTGGTAATACCTCCTCAGGGGCCCTTTCTCGATGCTTTTCATAGAATCGACGTAGGAAGTAACTGCCTTCCTGATCGGCGAACTTTGAGAGGAAGTGCATTCGTAAGGGGCTTTTGCGGTCAGATGAGGAGCCGCCCAACCTGACGCTGATTCGATTAGTGTAATACCGGGAAATATCCCTCATAAGCCTGATAAACGGCAGGTTGAGAGAGTGAGTTAGCGCCTCGCCCATTGTGGGGTTTTTGCCGTTGTCCTCTTTCTTGAAGTTCTCGAAGGTGTGGATGCCTCCGCCTGTAAAAAATGTTTCGTGAGGATTCGCTGAGTACCTGCGAGCTAACGCGAGCTCAAGTAGCTCGTCAAGTGACGTTCTCGGATTTCGCGCGAATGTCTCGGCGACGAACTTAGAGATTGGATCGAGATTGGCTTGAGTTCCTTTGCGTAGTTCGCCCACGCTCAGAGTCGAGTAGTGATCGTGGAGATCTCCCACAATATCAAGATATGTCGTGAGTGTACGAAGCTTTGCCGTGGATCCGAGGTCAAGCCGCGCTCCCTCGTTGACGCTGAATGGATTGTCAAAGTTATCTGTTTGTACACGAAGTAGGTTCGCGTCGCCGACATGCTCATACAGGGTTAGGCTATAAATAACCTTTGATGGATCTCCCCGATCCAGATTTCGCGCGCCGCTTAGCCCGAAACGTTTTACGCTGTCTTCGTCTTTAATTTGCCGCAAGATGTCCGTCACCATCTCATTAGCGTCATTATTCATGGTGCTTTTCACGGTCAGATCCACTTGATCAAGATCGTAGAGCTGCGGGTATTTTAGTAGTTGTAGGAGCCTTGTTCGAATCGCGTTCGCCGCCTTGCGTTGAACGAATGAGATTGATTCAGTTTTCGGGAGCGCTCGTCTGAGAGTCAACGAGACGGCTTTGCAAGCGTCGCGGAGCTGCGGTGAGATTGTTCCATCCTTGGCGAGAAGATCGAGGTAGGTATTAGTGAGCGCGTTGAGTTCCTTGAGGCCCGCGATAAGGTAGAAGCTCGGACGACGGTGCGCGATAAACAAGCTGAGGGTTTGTTTGTAAGCTTCGGCATAGGGAAGCACGTTACCTCCACGGGGCAGGGAGGCTAGGGCTCGTAGCTTGTCATTATGCTCCTCGAAGTCAACGCCATACCACGCCCACAGTCCATCTCCGAGTCCGTTAACCTCGCCGTAGCCTCGCAGCGCCGCTAGAGGGATTGAGTTGATGTATTGCTGAATAATGAAGCGGCGCGTTGGCAGGGTGTTTCTTCCATGCATGTACGCGCGCAGACTAGCGGACCCCATCTGGAGGAGCTTGTCTTTGATGCCACCCGTGCGACCTTCCTTTGAGTGTCGATATTTTTCAAGTTGTGTCGCTATGGTGCTACCGCCCGGCGCGTTTAGATCAGGGTTGTATACCTGTTTGAGCTTCTCAAGTATCGCCAGGGTGAACCGATCCCACTCGACTGCTGGATTTTTGAATGGATGAGTTTGATTGAGGATCTCACGGTTCTCGATGTACAGCAGCGCCTGAATGACAGGAGAGGGAATCGACTCAAAAGAGTCATACATTCTCTCCGGTCGATAGGCAGAGTAGATAGTGGTGTTATTCTGGTCCAGAATTGTTAGACCTGCTTTGGTCTTCTCTTGATATGGCGGAGAAAGCCCTTTCCGAGCGAGTTGTATTAAGCGTTCAGACAGTCGGGCCTGAGCCACCACTTCAAAACCGCTTTCTACTAGGTTTTTGATGATCCCCGGAATGCGGGTGTATCCCAATCGCAGGTCGTAGGGACCAAACGAGGGATACCACGACTCAGGACTTCGTCCAGGTTTCAGGGTGTAGGAAGACTCTCGCGTTAGCCGAGCGAAGAAACGAGATTGCGCGGTGGATGTGCGTAACTCGTGGATTACAATGGCTCCGCCCACGAGGGTAGTGAGTAGTGTGAGTACGAATAACCACCTGAGTTGCTTTTGATATTTTTGTCGGAGGCGCTGAAATCTTGATTGGCGGGTGACGGTTAGGGGCTGGGACGTGTTGATGGGCAAGTGCTCAACGGCACTAGACGAGCAGGAAGAAGAAAGCTGGGAGGAAGCTATTTTGTCGCTCACGGTAGCTCTGAAACGGAGGCGCTCTTTTGATAGATGCCTTCATTTTTGCGAAAGGTCCAGATAACTTACCGCATCGCTTGAAACAAAGAGAAGAGGCGCCCGATTGAAGTTAAGAACTTTCTAACGTGAGAGGGAGAACGGTGGTTTGAGATGCTGAGAAACGATTCCAAAGTCTTCTAGAGTTCGCCGAGTGACTTACGGCTGAAGAGTAGCGAGAGGGGAGTCGCTCCGATGATCCACGATAACCTTTGGTCGTCGCGATCAATCGGGTCGACTCCCTATGTTCACCTTATTTACACTGAGTCTCAAAGCGTGGAAGTTGCGCCAGCGCCGCGAGTCCCTGCTTTTCTAAGTCCTTCGCCTGCTTGACGAGGGAATCCGTTCGACTGGTCTTGCCAGTGTTGCGGAAATACGATCGAGCGATTGTGCGTTGGGTGCTGTTACGCTGATTCGCGTAAAGACCCTTCAACGACTCAATCGCGTACTGACGATCCACAGTCTCACAGTAAGCGGGTGCTTGTGGGCACGTCTTAATAACCTGTGGGAACTGGATCGTGAGCGTCTTCGCCAAAGCGGAGTAGTCGTCCGCTTTCTTCTTCGCGCGCTCGGCATCCGTTCGGTTTCGTTTGGTCGCCGCGGACACATTCTTGCCGTTTGTCGCCTTCGCGGAGGCAAGTATGTTAGCGGCGCGGGTCATCACGTCCGACAACTGCTGAGCGATCGCGTCAAGCTGCGCCGTGACGTTGCCCGTGGGAGTATCGACGCATTCACCATCACAGACAGGAAGCGTATTGTCGATCTTGACCGACGAACCGTTCACTACCCACGTCAGCGAGTCAGTCGTGCTAGCGAGAGCTACCTGGAACACCGATTTGTTGGTTCCCGCGAAGAACCGATTTGGCTGTCCGCGGTCAACTGAACCAGGAGTGAATCCGTTCGATGGACCGATCGGAATCTGCTGCTCAAAGCTGTTACCATTCACGTATCCTACCTGAGCGGTAAGCACGCCATTCTGGTATCCACGACACTCAGCCTTCGGCACTACCGGCGCGCAGACGGGCGTAGCCGCCGAAGCGGTCGCTCGTGATGCGGAGCTCTTCGGCGCGCGCACTAGCCAGGTTAGGGAATCTCCCGTGAAGGGTACCACTACAGATCCCTTCGAGAGCCCTGCCTTGAAGAGGGTCGGCGGTGGGGTCGTTACGCCTGTCGTGGCGAACTCGTTAAGGGTTCCCTGCGACGCGTTCGTCGTGACGGTGACCTCAGCGCCTGTCGTGTTGTTGTAGCTGAAGTACGCTGTCTTTTTGCCATCATTGTTCACGGTGATACACTCAACTCCAACCGTTAGAAGCGCTTTTTCATCGGCCTCGTCATTATCCTGAGCGTCCGCGCACCCTGGATCCTTGAGGTCTATGAGACCGTCCGCGTCATTATCCTTCGTATCCTGACACTGCGTGGTAGCGCTGGACTCAGGTCCACCAAGGGGATTGTACGAGTTCGGATCATTGGGGTCCTTCCAACATCCAGGATCCTTGGCGTCAATAAGACCATCGTTGTCGTTATCCTTGCCATCCTTACACTCACTGGCTCCCGCCACTGACTCGTCGTTACGAGTACGGTCGTAGGTAGCTGGATCCAGCGGATTGCTGAAACAACCTGGGTCCTTAGCGTCTACGAGAGTATCGCTGTCGTTGTCCTTGCCATCCTGACACTGAGTCGTGGCGCTGGACTCTGGTCCGCCGTATGGATTGTAGGTGTTTGGATCAAGTGGGTTGGTCCAACAGCCTGGGTCGTTCTTGTCGGCGACTCCATCGTTGTCGTTATCCTTTCCGTCCTGACACTCGCCTGGTCCGACTAGAGCCTCGTTGTTACGAGTGCGGTCATACGTCGCGGGATCCTTCGGATTGCTGAAACAACCTGGGTCCTTAGCGTCTACGAGAGTATCGCCGTCGTTATCCTTGCCATCCTGACACTGAGTCG
>CAIVDM010000058.1 GCA_903904735.1 uncultured delta proteobacterium | reverse complement strand
GGGATGCAGTTCGACCGTGGTTACCTCTCCCCATACTTCGCGACAAACGCGGAGCGCATGGAGGCTGAGCTCGATAACGTACTCGTTCTCATCCACGAGAAGAAGATCTCGAGCATGAAGGACCTCCTTCCTGTTCTTGAGCAGGTAGCTAAGTCTGGCAAGCCACTCCTCATCATCGCTGAAGAGGTAGAGGGCGAGGCTCTCGCTACTCTCGTCGTGAACAAGATTCGCGGAACCCTCAACGTATGCGCTGTGAAGGCTCCAGGATTCGGTGATCGCCGCAAGGCTATGCTCGAGGACATCGCTGTTCTCACGGGCGGAAAGTGCATCACTGAGGACTTGGGCTTGAAGCTTGAGAACATCACGCTTCAGGATCTCGGAAAGGCTAAGCGTATCGTTGTTGATAAGGATAACACCACCATCATCGATGGTAAGGGTGTTCCGGCGGATATCAGCGCTCGTGTCGCTCAGATGCGCGCTCAGATCGACTCATCCACATCCGACTACGACCGTGAGAAGCTCCAAGAGCGTCTCGCGAAGCTAGTGGGCGGTGTAGCGGTTATCCATGTTGGAGCCGCGACTGAGGTTGAGATGAAGGAGAAGAAGGCTCGCGTAGAGGATGCTCTCCACGCGACTCGTGCCGCTGTTGAGGAAGGTATCGTTCCTGGTGGTGGAGTAGCGCTCATCCGCACGATTGAGAAGCTTGACGCTCTCAAGTTGCAGGATGAGGAGCAGGCGTTCGGCGTTAAGATCGTTCGTCAGGCTCTCGAGGCCCCACTCCGTCAGATCGCCACAAACGCTGGCGCTGAGCCTGCGGTGGTAGTTGAGAAGGTTCGCAGCAACAAGGGTAACTTCGGTTACAACGCGGCGACCGACGAGTACGAGGACATGGTTAAGGCTGGAATCATCGATCCAACCAAGGTAGTGCGAACTGCTCTGCAGAACGCCGCTTCCGTGGCGGGTTTGATGCTCACAACTGAGGCCCTTATCGCTGACAAGCCAAGGGACGAGTCATCGGCTCCTTCCGGCGGAATGGGCGGAATGGGCGGAATGGGTGGCATGGGCGGAATGATGTAATCGACCGAAGGTCGATTACCCGCCGAAGCTTTAGCGAAGGTGGGTAGTCCACAAACCTTAAAGCCTCGCGCGAAAGCGCGAGGCTTTTTTATGGGTGATTGACGTCGTTGTTATCACAACAGGGCGCGGCTCCTTACGCGCCGCGCTGCGTGTAGTGATGATGTTGGGGGTCAATTTGTGAGGGCGTGTTTTATATACGATCCGCGCCACTGCGGGTGCGGAGCCCCGCCCTCCCCTTGACGTAAACACGGATCACAACTGACTAGCGAATCAACGCGCCCTGAAAATCTCGGATGAAGCCCTGCACATTATCGAATCGACTAAACTCGTCCTGCGTGTGGGTTGTTAGAACCACGTAGGTCCGCATGCCCGCCGCCTGCGACGCCTCCACCCCAACCGGAGCGTCTTCAAACACGACACACTCCTCTGGCGAAACGCCTAAAGATTCCGCCGCAAGAAGAAAGCCCTCTGGATGAGGCTTTCCTCTCGAGACCTGCTGGGCGTCCACTATCGTATCAAAGTAGTTCTCTAAAGAGAGCGCGTCGCGCACGAAATCAACGCAGATCTTCGGTGCGGCGGTGGCGATACCGAGTCGGACTCCAGTCGCTCTCGCGTCTTCAAGAAGCTTCTCAAGCCCCGCAAGCATCGCGATATCGGGACGATATATCTCGACATAGCGGCGCTCTTTGCGGTCGGTCAATTCTACCACCTGCTCAGGTGAGAACTTGCCGGGAAAGAGGCGCTCAAATATCTCCTCGTTTTTCCCCCACACGCGCGCCTTTATCTCCTCAAGCGTCCATGAGTAGCCAAGCTCTCCCAGCAACTGCTGCCACGCGCGGTGGTGCACCATCATGTTATCGATGATCGTGCCATCCATATCGAAGATAAGCGCCTTTACGGTGGTGCTGTTGAGAATTATTTGGGTCGATCTGCTGTGGGGTATCGTCATGGGTGTCCTGTGACACCCAGGGTAATGCTCATGCGGAGAAAGAGTCAATGCGCCCCTTCCTCTGAGAAGTCGCCTACGCCACTTTATTCACATTGGCCGCAAGTCCACGAGTATCTGGCCGCGTGTTTACGAGAGCGATCTTGGCCTGCGGCACGGGTGGCGGTCCCGATGATTCGGTTATCGATCGGCGCTGTGGATTAACCGCTGTTGGTTTTACCCCTGATCGCTGAGCCACCACGGAAGGTCTTGTAAGCGCTGTCACATCCATAAACGAGGGTCCTACTACTTCCCCAGTTCGTACACTTTCCCCGCTATCAAGGGGTCGTACATTTATGGCGCGAGCTTTATGAGTGGTGGCTAAAGATCTCTGATGGACGAAAAATAGGAAAAGTCCCTACCACTACTTGGTTGAGATATCCGTAATTCCTGGACAGTTCTCTAGAAGGCGAACGAAACCATGGCTCTGGATCTCGTCTCCGGCTTAACCGCGGCCCCGCCGACGTCGACTGACAACGGCAGGTCTACTCCTAACAGTATAGAGAGTCTATCGGTGACGGAGTAGAAGACCTCGGGTCCCATGTAGACATTATTAGCCGCGGTTTTGGGAAGAAACTGCCCGTTAACGTGGTCGCCTCCCTTACTCTCCCCTGAGACCACGAGCGAGGTCGCGATACTCTCCTCCTCTCCGAGGATAAACAACCATCCAGGCGCCGCCGACCACGAGAGATCGTCAGCGAATCGATAGTCCGCCGCGCCTTCAGTCCTGATGGTGTACTGCGCGCTCGAAAAGAGCTGTAGTCGTCCCCTTCGTCCGTAGGCGACAAGACCAAGGGGAACATCAACCGATCCTGTACCTAATGTCAGCCCCCGTCCTTGAATCTGGGTACTAGCCGAATCCCCGTCCTCATTGACGATACGAGTCAGGGAACCAGTATCCCCCGTGGGCGCCTTCACTCCCCCGAATCCAGCGACGAACACCCTACTCTCGACATCGCTCCATGAGTACGGCGAGTAGGTCCCCAGAAGGCTTACATCTCCCAAGCCGGCCTCGGTGTCACGAACCTTCGCGAAGCGCTCAAAATGCTCGTAATTTCGAACCACTAGCGGAGCGTTGATCTGAAACGCGACCTGTGAGGAAACGCTATACGCCGCGGTAAACTGTGTGACAGATAGATTGCGAATCAGCTCAAGATCAGTTTCCGTCGTTCGAAGCTCGTTCTCTTCTCGAATGCGAAACGTGCTAAATTGCTCGCTGACACCAAGGGTCCAGGCTTTCGGCCGCAGACCAGTTGAACGGAGTGAATTCATCACCCCAGGGACTTGGACCGAGTTGTTCATTCCACACGGATCACAGGCGTATAGTCGCGACACGCCCAAAGCGATATTCAAGACTAACGCCAGAAGCCCTTTTTTCATTCCCCCAGTCACGCGCCGCCTATGTAGCACCAGTTGCTATCCTTACTCGTTGTGATCGTGCGAGTGCCCGGTGTGATCATCCCCGTCTATCAACAGCCGCGCGATTGTAACCTCATCGCCAGAGTGATCCAACTCGACCTCTACATCTTTCGCCGAGCCTGGAATATTCGTCGATACGGATGCCGAGATGCCGTGGCCATCAAGAACAATCGCGATATCACCGCCGGCGAAATTTGACACATTCACGCCCCACTGTCCCTGACTGTCCGTGATGGAGCACTCTCCCAGCACGCACACCTTTACGTCATCGATAGGTTGACCCGCGGAATGTTTTGGCGCGATAGCCATCTCCGAGTGGCCAGGGCCCCGCTCAGTCACGGTACCTTGAAAAACCGTGCCGTCACTCGATCCACTGCCGCCACACGCCGCGCACATTGAGACAAGAAGAGAGGCGAATAGCACCCGCGTTTTCATAAACACTCCTACGAACCATGAGTTATACAAACGCGTTACAAATAGTGCGTCCTACCAGAGATAGCAATGCGGCAAATCGCCGCATCGCGGGCGTGCCGCGGAGATGACTACGTCCCGAGTAGGGAGTATTTAATAGTCTCCTAGGGCGTGAGCATGAGCTAGAGCACCCGAGCGTATGCGGTTTGTATAAACCAACACGACGCGTTGCTACTTCTCTTCTCGCGCGGTGAATATCATGACGATCGGTCCCTCTGCGCGAGCTAAGCGAGCCCGTAAGCCCGAGTCGGAAAATATACCCGCCATGGGGGCCGCTCCCGCTGGCATAACGGGGAGAGCACCCCCCGACTTCGATAGGCACCAATCCGCGGCGAAGCGCAGAGCCTCATCATTGACCCCACTCGTGGAACCTCCAGTGCTCCGAATGGCTTCCAGCGTCTGCTTTCCCTCGGTGGAATCCCAATTAATTAGGGGCTCATTAATTACAGTCTCACGCAATACGGAGGGCGAAAGAGCCTTATAGGGCGATCCATTTGTGAACGACGAGTGAATCGGATTCTGTTCTTCCACGGTAACGCCAATAAACGCTGGCGTGGTGTCTATTTCTTTTCGATCGCGAAGCAACGCGAATCCCCGCGCCACTCCACATAGTGTCGTGCCATTCGAGATCGGCAGGATGCAAACGGCTGGGACACCGCCTAACTGATTCACGATCTCGTCCGCTATGCGGGCGTACGCGTCCAACTGAGTCCCAAGATTCTTACCACCTGGGTTGGCGTCATACCAAGTCGCCTTTGACTCAGCCAGTTTCGAGCTCGCCGCGACTATGGCCTCGTATGTGCCACTCAGGAGCTCAACCTTCGCCCCGAGCTCTCGCATCAAATCAGTCTTGGGGGAGTGAAACGACTCGGGCATAAATACCCGCGCCTCAATTTCGTAGCCTGCCTTTCGCGCCGCGGCAACCATCATGCAGACCGCGTATCCATAGTTGCCGCACGTCGCGACCGAGATAGTCGACTTACCCTGGTCTATCGCCTCAGCGACCGATTCGAGGGCGATTCGATCCTTGTGCGATCCAGAGATCGACGCTCCTTCCCATTTGATCCATGTGCGATCAAACATCTGTCCGATATCGGCGGATTGATAACCTACGACCAGGTTGGTTGGAAAAAGCGGCGTGTTACCTACCGGCCATGCGGACACCGTATGAACATGGTCAGATTCCAGCACCATCTCGCCTAACGCGCGTCGAATGTCGTGAATGATGATATCTCTATCGGTGAAATCTTTACGAGATTGCTGATGCGACTCACTAGCTTCCAGCGATAGGTCGCCCGATGTGGGAATTTGCTTTCGTTGCCTATGAGAGGGGCCACCAGAAGGTCCCAATCCGTAATTATCTGACATCATCGGTTCCATACAGTTTGCGCAATTTTGATCCCACGATTCTTTTTTCTAACACTTTCGGCTAGATCGCGACCCACTTTCAGAACCGTCGGGTACCCAGCACGCTGAGCGAGTCGGTAAAAGCCCGATAAACGGGCCCTTGTTGGAGTAATAGTATGTTTTTGCGTTATAGTACTCAAGTTAGAGAACGTTAAACGCCCCCAAATTCTGAATTGCGGCTAGGATTGGATTGTTCGGCAGTATGAGTGATATCGATATTCGGCGGCGGGACGATGAAAACCCGCCGGCCCTTACACAACGCGCGCAGAACGACGTGGGCCCTCAGCGCCCGAGCGACGGCGTAAGAGAACACTTAGCTAGCTTGCCACGGGAGCGCGCTCACGAACTTGGCGAGATTCTTGAGACTCTTCGAGAGAAAAGACCGCGTTTCATCAACTCCTTTCTCGCCAGCGCCGAGAAAAGTCTAGAGCGATATGCCTCAGACTTATTGAGCACAGCTACTGTTCCCAGCGAGCGTCTTCAAGTGGCTTTTGTCGACGCGCTAAGAAGACACGACCCAAACCTCAATGGCGCCTCGGTATTGCGCGAGCTTCAGAGGGGCGTTCTCGTGGATACGTCAGGCCATTGCGGGTTGATTGGAGACACCGAGTCGATACATTCGCTCTTACTGCTCGGTTTGGCGGCGCGACAGCGAGGGGATTCGCGAGTGTTTGCCATGGCCGGAGGCGGTGTTCCCCTTGATAACGCCACGTTACCGGGTGGTTTTTATTGGAATAGTCAGCGCGTCAATCTACACCCGCAGAAAATCAAGGGAGAATCCTCCGGCAGCATGATGGCCTCGACAGTCGAGGCGTGCGCCCTCAAGAGTGTCCTTCAAGTCTCGCCGAAGTACAAAGGAACGTTCGACGATAACGGATTCCCCTCCGAGATAGAGGTGATTCCATCAGAGCGGCGAGCATTCGTCAGTTTCCTACGTGAGGAGATCGCTCGCCCCGAGTCCTCACTCAGGGATATCTTCACTAATCCACATCTACGATTTTGCGATCAGGTCGCCCGCGTCAATGAGGCCCTATGGAGCGGATTGGGAGCGACTGATCGAGGTCTTCCTGGCCTGGCCTATGGTCTCATTGAGGATGTGAATAGTCATATTCTGCGGAGGCTGATACTTCAGGAATCAGGTCGCCCGGTGGAACACTCGAAAGAACCACTGTATCGTATGCTCTTCGACGCGGATCTTCGCAATCGAGTCTTAGAAGCGTTTAACTCATCCGATTCTAATCCCATGGTGCAGGGAGCTTGGAAACATAACGAGCTCAGGAATGTCTCGCACGGAACACATTTATTCTGGCTCCTTGAGGGCACTGCCTGCATAGACGAATTCAGCGGCAGAGCTTCCGTAAAAAACGCGCGCCAGTCGAAGATCTCAATCTCGAAAGACGGAATTCTCTCGAATGAGGATAATAGTTTCCGCGTCGAGATGACCCCAGAGAATGTCGGCTGCCTTCTCGATGGGCTTCCAACCGAAAATGGCAGGGCTATCAAGCTATCTCCAAGCACCTTCCTCAACATAATCCTCCTGACGATGGAGAATTGCTCGATTATCGGCGGCATGAATCAGGCGGATTACGCCTCCACGTATCAACGGATCCTTGGTCCCATCCTCTCCGAAGTCGTTCCGTGCGAGGCGGTGGAAAACTTCAAGCGGCTCACTCTCGATAACTTCTGTCTCGGCTTGTTGTTCACGAGTGTCAAAGACAAGGAAGGGTCGTTCGAACATCTATTGCTCCAGCCTCAAGCGCTTGTTGAGGCGGTCAATCAAAACGCCAGAACAATGTCAGTCGCCGAAGCTGGCGTTCTCGATATCGCAAATTGGGTAAACACGATTGTGCCAAAGGCGGAGTTTCAGGACAAACTCTCCGGTAAAGTCGTGGAAGTACCCTTGGCGAACGGCAAGACCATGTGGAAGCTTGATCCACGGTTTTCGTTTTCGAATCTTTGCCGTGAAATGCGAAGTGTGACACCATCGGGGTCATAATGAAACGCATAGCTCGCATCCAGATCCAACGCTTCGATGTTCTTCTTGATGAACCATACACGGTGGCGTACGGCACATTCGACAGGGAGTTCGGATATCTCGTCACCGTCACTGATACTGATGGAAATGTCGGTGTTGGCCTCGGAACGCCCTGCGATGAGGCATACGACTCTCCTCAGCTCGCCCTGGACGGTTTTTCGGGCATGACGTTTGAAGAGCCACCCATGTGCGACTCGCCCATCGCTTTTTACAATGAGCGTCTCCGAGACATTAAGAGCCCCGCTGTCAGATGTGGATTCGACATCGCGATGTGGGATCTGGCGGGAAAGCAGCAAGGCACACCAACGTACAATCTATTCGCTCGAGGCGCGTATCGCGTAAAGCCAAACTCAGTGACGGTCTGCATTAAGCCAACCCTACAGGCGACCGCCCACGAGGCTCGTGAAATAATCCGAAAATATCCGCATTTAAGCCTCATGAAGATTAAGCTCAGCGGCGAAGGCGATGTTGAGCGGTGTCAGGCCATTCGTGACGTGGTGCCCTCGGGATTGGGATACATTCTCGACGCGAATCAGGCATACACGGATCCTGACCATGGGTTTCGAGTCATGAAGCAGATCAGGGAGATCCTCGGGGAGATCGTCGTAATTGAGCAACCAACCCCACGTGAGGACATCGAGGCGCTAGCGCGCATCACGAAGCTCGTGAACTTCTCGAAGGTCTACGCTGATGAGTCGTGCGTTGGGGAAGCGGACGTTCAGACTATAGTCGATCGTAGCGCGGCGCACGGCGTTAATATTAAACTTCAGAAAGCTGGTGGCATCACGCCTGCTCTTGCCATGCTAGCGTTGGTCGAGAAGCATAATCTAACGGCCATGCTCGGTTGCATGATGGAATTACCGATGGCGGTCGCGGCGGCCGCTCATATCAGCGTTGTCCATGACTCGGTGGTGGTCACTGACCTCGATAGCGATTTGGCTCTCTTCTCTGTCGGCAAAACCGCGCTGGGATTCTCAGAGGGAGCCAGAACGATTCAAGACATATCTGGCCTTGGGTGTGCCGTTGAAGAGCCTCTCGCCGCAGAGGCGGAGAAGCGTGGATGGCTCGCGCGAGAATCCGTATTAGACATCTCCTTTTAGCGCAGGTCTCGCCTTAGCCCTATTTCGGATGGTTCAAGGGATGCAACTAAAGCCCTACGAAACTCCGTATCTTCGAGTGACTTGCGCGCATGCTGGAGAAGGATTAGCTCTCTCACACAATTGGCGCATCGTCGCGATCGCCTCTTTTGACTTATCCTGCCACCCTCGTAGCGAGAAGTACCCTTGCTTTAGTATGAGGAAGGCTATCGACTCTGGGTTCATCACATCGCCCTGCTTAAAGTCACGTTCAAACCCAGCAGAAGCGTCAGGATTCTTCTTCATTGTGGCGTCAATCGAGGCGAATGGATTGAGGAACGCGTAGGTCGGGATATTTCGTTTTTCCGCTTCTTCTCGACTGACATACAACATGTTCACGTCGTCGAAATACACTAGCTTCCAACCTGGATCCGTCGAAAGGAATCGATGTGCCACCACTATCTCACTCTCAGATGGAGGTAGAGGCACTATAAACGCGCGTATGTCGTACTTTTGGATGTCGCCCTTGAGTATCTGGAGGTCATTTCCCAGGCGCATATAGTGCATAAACCCCTCTTCCCCGTACACCTCATCGAGGCGAGCCCCATCGATGTATACCTTGTAGTCGGGATACATTCGGTAGAGGAAATACGAGCCTGTGTCATAGTCGGAGAATACGTTTCCTTCGATCTTCGCGTTCTTAATTATCTGGATCGGTCGCTCAGGAAACTTTCGAGCGTCGATTCCGAAGGCGAAGTTTCTTCTCGTTTGACCATTAGGATATCCCAGCGCGCAGACTTTTATCACCATTAGAAACGCCGCTAAGAGAGACGCTATCTGCAGACCTCTCGAGGGGACCAAGAGGGACTCCTGAAGCCACCGAGAAAGACTTACGATCAACACACTAGCGAAGGCGAAGTAAAAGAGCGGTATATGCCGAGCGCATCCCGTCGACATAACGAAGAGCGCCGCCGTTATCACTAAGAGCGTTCGAGAGATCCCCAGTGAGCCAAACCTCACGAAGGTAAGAGCCACCCAAAGCGCCATCGCCACACAGGCGCCGTAGTACCACCACGCCAGGTGTTGCTCCGACACCGTCGCCGAGAATGGGGAGAACCACTCAAAGATATTCGTTCGTGACGGATGCGGACTAAACAGCTCCTCGATAAACTTGCCGTAGCCTTTAATCCCCATGGGGGAGATAACGTTGGCCGCAAGCACCCCTATCAGGATAAAACTTGAGAAGCGGTCGAATCGTCTCTGTTTGAAGGTTGTGTCGTGCCACCACAGTCCAGTGAAAAAGACACCCAGAATCGCGCTAGGATGGCTATTTATCCAGACGACTTGAAGCGGAAGCATCCACAGCATCTGACGGCGATCTATCGAGGTCACTAAGAAGAGCGCCAATACCACATACAGGTACGCGAACACATAAATACGCGTCTGAAACCAATAGCATGACGCCATTACCAGGAGCGATGTCACGACAAAGGCTAAAAACCGCTGCCCAGTTCGCCGCGCCCATATCTCATAGAAAAGAGCGTAGGTCAGGCTCAGCACGCATCCGCAGAAGATCTGAATCGCGGGCAATCCACCGAGCGAATGGAATCCGTAGAAGGCGAGAGAAGGCAGCGGTCGATTCAAAAGCCATGGATAGGGTCCAGTGAACGAAAATGGATCAAGCTTCGGTATCGAGCGATGTTTCCAGAGGTACTCTCCCGTGACGATATTAGAGAAAATATCCTCAGATTCGATCAGAAACACGCTCAACACGAACGTTAGCAGACAGATGAGCGCGCCATGTACCCACGACCACTTTTCTCGTATCAGCTCTGACCTTACCTCTGGCGAGGGTGACTCCGTTTGGCGTGGAACCTCTGAGCGCTCCGCCCGTCGCTGCTTTTTTAACTTAGCGTTCTTACCCATGTGTACCGAGAATCCCTGTCACTTTTACCGCCGCAAGCCGAGCCTAACCCGTCGCGAATCATTGCGACGAGTGATGAATCACGTTAGCTTATTGTGTGTCTACAAGTGTCTCAACGCAACCGTCTTTGCCTACTCAGGACGAAACGAATCTCACCATCCGGCTCGAGCGGCTTCGCGCTATCACCCTTGGCATATTTGAAAGCGCTCAATCCACCTTCCTGTTACTTATTCTGGTGCGGTGGTTCGATGGATCGAACGCGGAAAAGTCGCTGATAGCGGGTGCCTATCAGAGCGGTCTACTCGTTACCCCGATAATCCTATACCTCACTCGTCGGCTCGCGCTTGCCCCATCGCAGGCGATGTCGTGTCTCTTTGGTGTCGCGGCCGCGCTGTATGCCATCGCGGCGATCACCCCCAATCACTCTGCGTTTGTTATTTTCACCAGCGTCGGATCTCTCATGCATGCCGCCAGCTCCCCCCTGATGACGACGATGATGTACTCAAATTACCCATCCACTCGTCGTGGACTTATCCACTCTCAGAACAACAGCATTAGACTCGCCACGAGTATCGTCTTTGCCTCTTTGGCTGGCTGGGCACTCTCAGGACGCCTCGCTTACTACCAGTACCTGATCGGCGTGTATGCTCTCGCGCTCGCTGTCGCCGCGTATCTCTTATGGAAAATTCCCCGCTGTGGCGGAGCGCTCATCGAGCGGCCGATGCTTGAGTGCTTCTCGCACATTAAAGTCGACCGCATACTTAGGGACACACTTATCGCGTGGATGTTTCTTGGGTTTGGAAACCTAATGATGCTTCCTTTGCGAATCGAGTATCTCGCCAATAAGGCGCACGGGTTAGATCTCTCAGAAGTGGAGATTACCCTACTCGTCGCCACGATTCCTCACTTGGCGAGACTTATGGCGAGCCCGATGTGGGGACGGCTTTTTGATCGGCTCAATTTTTTCTCACTTCGCATCACTGTGAATATTTTCTTCCTGTTGAGCGTTTTCTCCTTCTTCTCAAGCTCAAGCTTCGCCTCGCTCGCGATCGCCGCGGCTATTTTCGGATTTAGCAACTCAGGCGGGGATGTCGCGTGGAGCTTGTGGGTGACAAAGTTCGCGCCACCGAGTCTTGTGCCAGACTACATGGTAGTCCACACCTTCTTCACCGGCGTACGGGGAGTTATAGCACCGATGGTGGCGTTCGCCCTGCTAGGGGTGCTGCCCCTCAGCACCTTGATGTGGATTAGCGCCGCTTTTATGTCATTCGCGACCATACAGATGTTTTTTATTCGTGAGAGATCCGTGCGGAAAGGCTCGTAGGCGCGTCAGCGAAACGAGGGGATTCGCGAACTTTATCTCCTTCCCGCACCATCCACCGCGCCCCGCCCCATCGCCGGGCTATCGCCGCGGACGGAGCTCCCCTGATGACGAGGTACTTCACGTACGCCTCACCTTCTGTCGCCGATCCTCCTCGCACCGCGGCGCCTCGCGAAATATCAACGGGTCGTGCCGTCGCTGGATCAAAGATATGCGCGTACGAACGACCGGCGACCTTAAAGGAGTTACCCCGAGCCCTCGATACTGAGAGCGTCTCATCGCGTAATAAAACGCGGGTGTCCACACTCCCCTCTACAAGCGCCACATCAACAACCCAGCCCTTTTCCCCAGGAGGCGCGCCTATGGCGCCGAGGCTACTCCTGCCAAAATTGATAAATGCCGTCGTGACACCCTGCGACCGAAGAAACTCAAGCATCGCGTCGACGGCGTATCCCTTGCCGATCCCGCCCGTCTCAATCATTACCCCTGGGAAGCGCTTCCTCACGCTATGTGGCGCGAAAACCTCAAGGGCCGAGGGAGAAACCAGCTCTTGCGCGGCAGAGATCTCTTTCGCCGTCGGTAACTTATTATTTCGCGCCGCGGTTTCCCACATATCGACAAGTGGGCGCACAGCGATTGAGAAAGCGCCATCAGTTTCATTCGATAAACGTTCCGACGCTGTCGCGAGGCTATAGAGGCTTTCGCTAACCGTTAGCGGAGTAGTCACGGGCTGGCGATTGAGGACGCTCACGGGACTATCCGCTATCCATGTGCTGAGTTCCCGATTCAATTCCTCGGCCATCGCGAAGGCGCCATCAAGCAACTGCCGTCCCCGCTCTTCGGACGAGGCGTAAATCGTCAGGTCCAGAAGGGTGCCCATCGTGTATCGAACTTCGGAGACCCGAATGTCAGGAGAGCCAACCTTCGGGTAGCCAGTGAAATAACCACACCCGATCGCGCAGAAACTCGCGAGGAACGCGACAAGTCCGCGTCCGACTTTACCACTCGAGCGATTAGCGAGGTCGAACATTCGTGTCCGTATAAGCGTTTCGCTGCGATGTCCAAACTGACCAGACGGACAGACCTATGGTCACGATGAGAGCGAGTTGCAACACCACAAAAGAGACGATTTTAAGGTACGCGAAGACCGGGCTCACAAACACGATCAACCAGCCCGAAGCCTCATCCAAAAACGCGCTACTAAACGCGGCCACGATTAATATCATCTTCAAGGCGCCGTTGATCGGCACAAACAAAAGGAGATGCATCAACGCCACAAGAAAAATGCCCATGGCGAAAAGGTGAAAGTGACTCACCTCCATGAGACCGCGAACACTTTTGGGATGCGTGAACTTCTCGGGCGAACCGAGATAATGCTCCACTACACCTTTGTAGCTAAGCCCCATCTCCATATACAAGCCAAAGTTCGTGAACCAAAAGGCAAAACAATAGAAGAGGAAGAAAAGCACTATCACCCGAAGCAGCGTGTTTCTGCTCCACTCCCCTGTCACAACGAATCTCATGGAATGACCTTCGTGAAAAACAACTACTACGAGCGCTACTGCGCGCCCTTTAGAGCCACCTCAAATGAGGCACGAACCACTCGGACTCCGTCCGAAAGCCCATGCACCGATAAGGTGGATCCTGCTATTGGAGGGACGCCCTGTCCAGGCGCAATCTCCTCAATCGGCTGATTACCCTCCAGACGCTTTAGCCACGCGTCTGTCGGCTGGTATTCGGATGGCTCGTTAAACGCCAGCAACACTACCTTTTCTACCGACAAAGTCTTTGAGAGCACCACCATATATACGGCGAGATTGGTGCGCATCACCCGCGAATCGATCACCGCATATCCAATCACCTCTCCGTTTCGCTTTCCTTCAAAGAAATGGAAGAGCCCGGAGGATACTTTCGCCTGGGAAATTTGCTCTATCGCCTCACGCTGGTCTGAGGATAGAACGACGGTCTTCTCGCTGACTTCAACCCCTTCTGAAAACGCTATGTGGAGCGCCTCATCCTTGGCGTAAAAGACCGTCCCTAAAACAGCCTGCGGGGTCATCAACCACACGCACAAGACCAGCGCAACCGTCCAATGGTGCCATTGGGTCACTCCGCGAAGTATCGTGCTCATAGGTTGATGCCCCTTTTTCATTGAGTCTCTAGTACACAAATCCTAGACCAACGGCAACTTCATCCGCAGTCGGTGTTGGACCATCTGTCTGATAGTTCTTGTAATCAGCCTTGATCACAACCTTATCAACTGGCTTGTAGGACACTCCCACCGTGTAAATCTGCTTATCCAGCGAGTCGTTACGAGCGAACCCGGAGGGAACCGACGCTTGCGTATCGAGCTGCTCATATCGGAAGAACGGCTCAACACTCTGACGAGTACCACGCACGAGGTGTGGCAATACGTCATACGCCGACTCTACATACCAACCGTTCTGACGGTCCGCGATCGTCTCGCCATTTGCGGTACTAACCGTGGCCGCGTCGTCGATGCCCGTCCACGCGCCGAGAGCTCGTAGCGAGAGTTGACGATAGCGATACTGAGCGTGCGCCTCTCCGACGATAGTTCGGACATTCGGCGTGCTATCGTTGAAGTCCTCATTTTGTCCCGAGTTTCCGATCCAGAATGAGCTTCCGACCAAGAGGCCAGGAATTGCGTCTGGGCTATAATCAAGTCGCCCGGTCCACGCCACATCCTCGAACAACGCTTTATTGCCCG
>CAIVDM010000057.1 GCA_903904735.1 uncultured delta proteobacterium | reverse complement strand
GCTGACAGAGTCGACGAGATGCTCTCGTTCGCTCGCTCACGCGGTGGACCGATAGCGGTACGTTTGGTGAAGGGAGCCTACTGGGACTTCGAGCGGGTCATCAGCGCCCAAAACCACTGGGAGTTTCCATTGTGGGAGGAAAAGCGTTTATCCGACGCATGCTATGAACACCTTACGAGAGTCCTCCTCGACAACCACGAAGTGTGTCTGCCAGCGTTCGGCTCGCACAACATCCGCTCTCTATCGCACGCATGTTGCTACGCCGAGAGTCGAGGATTGAGTCCGAAGGACTTTGAGATTCAGGTTCTGTACGGCATGGCCGAGCCGATCGCCCACGCCTTCGCTACCAGAGGCTATCTCACTCGAATGTATGTTCCCCTCGGGGATCTGCTTCCCGGAATGGGATACTTGGTTCGGCGACTCCTTGAGAACACATCAAACGAGTCATTCCTTCGGCACACGTTTTTTGATCATACCGAGATCGCGGCGCTCCTGGAGGATCCAAGCCACGTTGAGCCGCCGCGTCGCAAAGATCTCGATATATCCCTTCCAACTCCCCCGCTCCCGACCGAACGCTCGGTTGAGGGTTTAGCGGTAAATCTTGATTACTAAGACTGCGAGGAATCTATGAGTCAAGCACTAAGAAACTCTTTCAAGAATGAGCCTCTCAAGGACTTTAGCCTTGAAGAGAACAGACGCGGTGTTCTATCGGCTCTGGCACAAGTTGAGTCCATCATTCGCTCCGGTGGTTTCACAGCCACACCCATCATCGATGGGCGACTTATCACGACCTCAGACATTTCGACACGCACTGACCCCAGTAACACCCAAGTCGTAGTCGGAAAAACACACTTTGCCCGAACGGAAGACGCGGCGCTCGCAATTAGTTCCTGCGTCTCGGGGCTCAAGACATGGGGCAGGCGCCCGTATACCGAGCGCGCAGCGATTATTGAAAAGATCGGTCTTTTGATGCGTGAGAGGGCCAACGCCCTCACGGCGTTGATCATCAGAGAGGCTGGTAAAACGTGGCGAGAGGCTGACGCGGATGTCGCAGAGGCGATCGACTTCTGCCTGTACTACGCCGAAGAGATGCTGCGCCTCGGTCCACCGCACCTCACAGAGCGCGTGTTAGGAGAGGAAAACCATTATTTCTATCAGCCACGCGGAGTGGTGGCGGTTATTGCTCCATGGAACTTTCCTCTCGCCATCGCGTGCGGAATGACCGTGGCGGCTCTGGTATGTGGCAACACGGCTATTTTGAAGCCCTCTGAGCAGACATCACTCATAGCCCATGAATTCGCTAAACTCGCCTATGAGGCAGGATTGCCCGCCGAAGCGTTCTCCTACCTACCAGGCAGAGGGGAGGAAGTCGGACGGGCACTCGTCGAGAGCCCTGACGTAAGCATGATTGTCTTCACTGGCTCGCGTCCCGTGGGGCTGGAGATAATTCGTTCCGCGTCCTCTGTCCCTCCAGGACAGATCGGAATCAAGAAAGTAGTCGCCGAACTTGGTGGCAAGAACGCTATCATCGTAGATGAGGATGCTGATTTTGACGACGCGATCCGCGGTGTCTTGCAGTCAGCGTTCGGATTCGCGGGACAGAAGTGTTCGGCTTGCTCTCGCCTTATCATCGTGGGCGACGCCTATGAGCCGTTCCTCGCGAGACTCGCGGCCGCGACCAGCGACCTTGTCGTGAGCCCTGCCCTTGACCCCGCCTCGTTTTACGGACCAGTGGTCGATCAAGAGAGCCATACTCGAATCACCAACCTCATAGCTTCGGCCACCGACCTGACGACACTCGTCCAGGGAACAGTTCCGGAGACGCTGCGCGAGACAGGATGGTATATTCCACCGACTATTTTCCGAGATGTGCCGCTCAATCATCCCGTGTTCCGCGAGGAGATATTCGGCCCGGTTATCGCCGCAGTACAGGCGAAATCATTTAATGAGGCTCTCACAATAGCTAATGATTGCGCGTATGCCCTCACTGGTGGCGTGTTCTCCAGAAACCCTGAGCATCTTGAAATAGCTAAGACTGAGTTTCAGGTAGGAAACCTCTACATTAATCGAGGTATCACGGGCGCGCTGGTATGTCGGCAACCCTTCGGAGGATTTAAGTTCTCAGGGGTTGGCTCAAAGGCGGGGGGAAAAGACTACCTACTCCAATTTATGGAACCAAGAACCATCACGGAGAACACAATGAGACGCGGCTTTACACCAGACCTCAACTCATAGTGCCATGCGGTCAATCCCATCAACTCCAAAGATGTGGCACCGGCGGTTACTAGTGCTGTTAGCGCTGTCTGTTACCCTCGCGTGCTCATCGATGTTGGAGTATCCACGCCATCCCCAGGCTAGCTTGGCCGTGGCGCGACTCGTTACCGATGACCCGGTCCTAGTTAAAGAAGCGCAGGTGGAGATAAAGTCACTCGGAGTTGGGGCGATGCCAGCTCTTCGCGACGCTCTCACGCAGAGCCCACCGGAGAAACAGATTGTAATTCTCGACCTGGCTCTCTCCATAGGTGACCCTCGCGAGATCCTCGAGCAGATCGTGTCGCAGGTGGGGAAATCGCCAGTTGCGGCCATTCGAGAGCTGGTACCGGGGCGAGTGGCGCCATTCGCTTCCCAACCTGCTTCGCTTGTGGCGCAGATACGAGGCTTTACGATTGCCGATACCCTGCGCTCACTTCTCGCCGATGAGTCATCCGCGGCTCGTCTCGCCGCCCTGCGCGCCCTGTCGAAGATCGAGTCTCGCGACGCGATCCCCGAGGCATCCCTGACGCCACTCTTTCATGATCCCGAACAGCTTGTAAGAGTCACTGCTATTCTCGTCGGCGCCGAACGAGGCTTCAGCTTCGACGCGCCTGAGCAGCAAGACGTTCTCGCTCTCCTTCAAAGCGCGTTACAAGATCAGCGACCAATTGTGCGTGCCACCGCCGCTAAGGCTCTTGGGACGCTTCAAGGAAAAAGCGCCAGCGCCGTGCCGTCTTTGGTACTCTCGCTTCAGAACGAGAAACAACAGGTTGTACGCCTGCAAACAGCTATCGCCCTCTCGCGTATCGGAACTCCACCCGCCCTTGAGGCGACGATTCCGGTCCTGCGAGAGCTTAGTCAAAATCCGGACGCGCCGGTCCGAGTGGCGGCCACTGCCGCCCTTGCGCGAGCCGAGGCTCTTAGTCACGGAACGATGTACTCACCACCACAACCATTCGGACCCACAGTATCTTCTCAGTGACCTAGGGTCTTTTTGCCCTCCATCAATCAAAGAGGTATAGTTTCGGCATGGTTGATTTGATTTTAAGCTCTCACGGACTGGCCGCATACCTCGTAGTATTCGGTGTGCTCGTGGCGAGTTCCCTGGGTCTTCCAGTCCCTGAGGATCTTACCCTCATCGTCGCCGGAATCATATCTAATCATGAACAGGTCAATCTCTGGCTCATGGCGGCTATCTGTTACCTGGGAATACTGGCGGGGGATCTCCTGATATATCGAGTCGGTTGGCTCGCCGGGCCCGCACTCTTTCGAAAAAAATGGTTTCGGAGACACCTCACAACCAAACGCCTTCACCTTATTCGCGAGAACCTCCACAAACGCACAATTCTCACTATTATGGTGGCGCGACACTTGTTCTATATCCGCACCGCCACGTTTCTTATGTGTGGCGCCGTACGGCTTCCGTTCGCGAGATTCTTTCTCATCGACGCGTGCGCTGCG
>CAIVDM010000056.1 GCA_903904735.1 uncultured delta proteobacterium | reverse complement strand
TCAGACGCGAGTGAGGAGATAGTTTGGGACACCACTCGGAGCCGTCGAGCGTATCCCTGAGACGAGTGCTCTAACCACGCGACGTGTTCACGAGTCGCTGTGACGATTTTATCGACGCCTTCTCCGGTCGTCGCGATTGTCTTGGCTATTTTAGGCTTCCATGATTCGGGACCAAATTCGACGAGAGACAATAACGTGTACAGGTCCTTCTCCAAGGCGAGCGCGCCATCTCGGTCAGCCTTATTAATCACAAACACATCGGCGATCTCCATGAGACCCGCCTTGATTATCTGCACGCTGTCTCCCATACCAGGTACTAGAACGACGACACAGGTATCAGCCGAACGAACAACATCAACCTCCGCCTGCCCTACTCCGACTGTCTCAAGGATAACGATATCGAAGCCAGCGCAATCGAGAATATGCACGCACTCAAGCGTCGCCTTGGCGAGACCTCCTAGAGATCCGCGCGTGGCCATACTTCTAATAAAGATGGAGGGGTCATCGGCGGCGCGATTCATTCGGATTCGGTCTCCAAGGATCGCTCCACCCGTAAAAGGACTCGATGGATCAACTGCTATTACGGCTACTGAGTTCCCTTGGGCTCGATACTGCGTGGCGATATGATCGACTAGAGTGGATTTACCCGCGCCCGGAGATCCCGTTACGCCGACGACATGGGCGCGTCCGGATGGACGTCGCATGGACCCCGCAAGCGCTCTTGCGCTCGCGTCACCACTTTCTAGCCTTGTTATGAAACGAGCCACGGCGCGAACATCTCGCGCCATGACTCGGTCTCGGAGTTCGCTATCAGAGAACTTCATACTCCGATGCTACCGCCCAATCCCCACCTACGCCAACTGGATAATGTCGTTGAGGAGCTGGTTAATTGTCGTAATTACACGCGAGCTCGCCTGGAATCCACGCTGTAGGGTAATGATTTTGACGAACTCTGACGCTATGTCCACAGTGGAAAGCTCCACCGTTCCAGCCTTCACGGCGCCTAAGCTACCCGTCTCTGGACGCCCAATAATCGCGTCTCCTGAATCTGTGGAGGCCGCAAGGAGGTTGCCACCTATCTTCGACAAGCCTTCCTGATTTGGAAAGCTCGCGAACGCTAGGGTACCCAGCGGACTATTTTGTCCGTTCGACAGTAGCGCCGTTATGTTGCCGTCAGTTCCTACTGAGACACTCTGCACAGCTCCCACGCCAGTTCCATCTTGAGATATCGAGAGAATATTTGACTGTGAGGAGTACTGAGTCAACGGATCGAACTTCATCTCAATCGCGCTCGCGTCGGCGCCATTGTTCCAGGCGATCGTGGCGTTGATATCTATATCATTGACTCCCGGGAGCGGATTTCGTTGCCCATTGCCGCCGAAGGTAAGCGTCGCCGAGCCTACTTGACGTGGGTAGCCCGTTAGGTTGATCGGATTACTCGTATCAACATCCTCATTATTGACGTACGCTCGTACGGTGTACTCGTTCACTCCTGTGTGGAAGAAGAAGAAGGTAGTGGCATGCTTCTGCCCCAAAGAGTCAAACGTATCCACGACTGTCGAATACTCAGCGAACTTATTTAGATCGGTGAAGGTCACCGTTGGATCTACCGCCGCAGGTCCACCTGGTAGCGGGATATCACCAACCGCGACCAACTTCGCCGACGCGTTCACGTTACCCGCTACTGATAGCTCGGTCGTCTCGACCGCGCTTTGTTGAATGTTGTTAATATTAACGGGCTCTAAACGTCCGCTACCATTGGTTGGGAATCCGAGCACCGCGAGTCCCTCTTGATTAACGATGAAACCAGAGGAATCAAGTTTAAAGTTTCCAGCGCGCGTGTAGAAACGGGCGTCATCTTTAGCAACAACGAAATATCCATTTCCGGCGATTCCGAGATCAAGCGGACGTCCCGTGAACTCAAGGGTCCCCTGGGAATACATAGTCGAGACGGTACCAATAGCCGAGCCGCTTCCGAACTGGCGACCAAGGACGCCATCTCCCGCGATGAGGGTTTCGAACTCGGCGCGATTGGCTTTAAAGCCGATTGTGCTGGCGTTAGAGATATTATCACTCGCTACCGCGATTGCATTTCCGTGACTGGCGATTCCGCCGCGACCTGAGAAGAGACCATTAATTATACTTGGCACGTGCCCCGTCCCTCAATAAAAACCAGTCTGACCTAGCGCGTACAAAAGGTACACGTCAGCCTAGTGGGTGTAGAGTTTTACTGCGCGAGATTGTGTCTTCCCTGAAAAACCACTATCTCGAGACGGATCCTTGTCTCGTGTACTTCAGTCCAAACTATCCAGCCTGATTGGCGAGAGCTACTTCTCGAATCTCCGACAGGCCTACTTCACGACCTCCTACCAACAATGTAGGTGTGGCTCCAGGTACGAATCCAGAGACGATGCCCGCTGTCGCGGCGCTTGGGTTAAACGTACCTCCACCCATAGCGTTCGTCGCTACCACTTTCACGGCATACGACCCATCTGGCACTCCAACATCACTTAAGCTCACGATACGCTTACCTGCCTCGAGAGCTCCCAACTGCTTCTCTCCTACTACCGCGCCTTTAGAATTCAAAAGCTGAACCTTCACATCTCCGGCGTTCCGTGCCAAATCAATCTGAAGCTGTCCTCCTTGACCGCCCTTCACCGCGACATCACTACTATTGAGAACTACCTGCTGCCCAAGATACCCTGCCATCGAACCTAAGCTAGCGGCGGTGTTCTGCGCGCTAAGCTTATCGTCGATCGAAATGAGCTTCTCTACCTGCGTGAACTGCGCCAGTTGAACCGCGAACTCCTTACTATCCATTGGAGCCTCGGGGTCTTGATTCTTGAGCTGTGTGACCAGGAGCTTCAAAAACTCGTCCTTGCCGATCTGCTCATTCTTATTCTTGGAGGTAAGTTGGACGCCTTGAGCGGCTCCGCTTCCTACCCCTGTTAACGCGTTATTTGCCATAGTGCTGATACCAAAACCGTTATGCTACCCAGTGATCGACAACCCCTACGCCCTGTTCTGGGGCAACGGCTTCCTTCCATTGAGCAAGTTCGTTGCCAACTGTATTTTCAACTACTTGAGACCCTTCATGCGGCATGTTATTCCGGTCCTGCTGGAAAGTACTGCCGTCGAACGAGCTTTGACCGCTCGCCGCCTCTTCTTGAAACCCTTCGCTTCGTACTGTAACCGTCACGCTATCGACATCGAGACCCAGCTTTCGCAGAGCTCCTTGAAGCTCGTGGGCATGCTCTCGAAGAGCCGTCATAACCTGCTGGTTTTCTGGGACAATTCGAGCATGGAGCGTACCCTCTTTGAGAGACACGTCCACTTTAACTCGCCCAAGATTCGCCGGGTCCAGGCGCAGCGAAATCGTCTTGCCATCGCGCGCCTTAGCCGCCTCCGTGAGCGTGGATTGAACTCGTTCAAACATCCGAGCCATCTGTCCCTTGCTCATCGTTCGAGAACCCTTCGATGAAGCGGCGTCTTCCGAACGTTTCGAACCAGTAGCGGCGGCGGCCCCCGAGACCGTCGGAGTCGTTGGCTTCATCTGCCCCTCAGATGACTCCTGCCTCGCGGCGCGCAAACTCTCAAAAGCTTGCCGGAGAATGGTCATCTGAACTACGCCTTCTCCCCCACGTCGGCCGGGTTGTGACACTGAAGGCGCGATAATCTCGGGCTCCGCGTTGGAGATGTTTTTTGAGGCTTGAGCGCCGCGCGTACCATCCTCAACACGCTTACGTGTCATGGATTCGGGTAGAATGTCAGCCCTCGAATTGAGATTCGACTGAGACTCTCTGCTGGCCTCAAGCGGTTGCGCGGGACCTTGAGCGCTCGCCGCGGCTTCTCGGTTTAACGACTGCGAAAAATCGCTATTTTCCTGGCTTTTTTGCGTAGTAACGACCTTTCGAACAACGTCGCCGTCCGCTGCTGAAGGCTCACCTACTTGCGAAGCCGCTAGCTCAGCGCCAGCTTCTCCATCCCCTTCATCTTGTACGTTATCCTGAACCTTAACACGGATAGCTTCGCCCTGTGCCGCCAGCGCCTCGAGCTGACCGGTGCCGTCATTACCGTTCTCGAGCGAGGTATCACTACCAGAAGTCACGTACTGGACTTGAGAGTCGGACTGTACGGATTCAAAAGCGCCCTCAATATCAACCTGCCCAACCTCTTCAAAACCAACATTCTCGGCTGCTTTCGTCGAGAGATTATTGAGCGCCACAAGCTCCCCCGCCGTCTCAATCTGCGTAGCGACGGTACTTCTGGTGAGTTCAATGGTCTTATCGCTATTCGCGTCGGCTCCATTGGCGTCGCGTTCGACAGCGTTATTCCGCTGATCGCCGCCGTCATCCGAATCGGTCTCATCCGAGCTGACCGCTACCTGTTGTCGCCCGTTATCTCCCTGATCAAGCAGGTCCCCGTCGTCATTTTCCTGTGAACTATCAGAGCTTTGAGGCTTTTGAAGATCCTGCTGCAGAGCCCGTTGCGCTGGCATGGCCTGCGCCAATGCCATCGCGAGCGCCGTACCTTCGTCAGTAAGGGCGTCTACTTGCCCTACGACTTTTGAGAGTAAGTGCTTAAACTCAAGAGCGAGCGATTTTCGTTCTTCGTCTTCCCCGGATTTGCCTAGGCCACTGGCGGCGGCAACAGTAGGAACGGGAGGTTGAACCTCCTCAAGGTGCAGGCGTCGTATCATAAAGATAACTCTCGTTAAATCTTCAGTTTGGGGGCGGCTTATCGTAAGCCTTGTGTCGCGTCCTGCACTTTCCCGCCAAGTTGTACCCCTCGATGTAAGCAATTCGATTGCCAGATGGGGTGGCTATGGGATTCAAAGTGTTAGGGCTCTTCCCCGCTAATCCATGTGCCATACGAAGCACTATTTTGCCGTTGCGCGGAGATGAACGAGAATATTTTGCTGCCACCGTGCCCCATGCACGCGCTCTTCCGCATGAGAGCTGACATTTGACTCTCATCATGCCGATACCAACGGTCATCTCTCCCCATAAGACCCGTCTATGCTACACTCCCGCGCATATGATCACCCAAGCTCTTCCATGGATCGTGTGGACGCTCTGCGTCGCGTGCATACTCGTAGGGTTCCTCGGAACTGTCGTTCCAATATTACCCGGAGCCCCTCTCATATTTATCGGCATCCTGATCGCCGCGTGGTGGGAGGATTTCTCGAGAATAGGCGTACTTCCCGTAGTCATCACGGGCGCTTTAGCCCTCGTGACGATTCTTGTTGATATCGCCTCTTCTTATATGGGCGCCAAACGAGTGGGCGCCAGCAAAGCCGCGCTCGCGGGATCGATTGTGGGCTCGCTCATCGGAATGTTCTTCCTTCTACCTGGGCTCATACTCGGTCCATTCATTGGGGCGCTCGTCGGAGAATGGTGGAGCGCGCGAGACCTCTCTCAAGCGACACGAGTCGGAATAGCGACATGGATTGGGATGATTGTGGGTACCGCCGCTAAGGTGGGGCTATCACTGGCGATGGTGGGAGTGTTTTTACTGGCGCTTCTTACGTAGAGGGAACGAAACAGAGGGCATTACGTTTTCTTTTTTTTGATCCGACTAGCCATACAGGTAGCTCTCCCTTTCGAAGAGCTACCTTCGGCTAGGGCATCACTACCCTACTTTGCCCCCATAGTGACTGTCTTAGAGCCAGTCTTAGTCCGCCACGCCTCACCAGTCTTGTTGACCGCGCGCGAGTACGCGTCGCCATCGGCAAGACTATCATCATGCTGCTTACCATCGTGACTCACCGCGGTAATTATCGGCTTGTTCGCGTCCAACCCCTTGATAGTGACCCGCTCATCTCCGGAATACAGCGTTATCGCGCTTGAGATCGTCTGACCGTTTCCGTAAGGAACTACCTCTACCGTGATCTTATTCTTACCGAAGAAGAAGGTGCCGCGATTCTTGAAATCCCAGGCGTCGCCATCGCTTTCGGTCACATGCGGGTCTCCCCAGATCCTGGTTGTCATTCCGTCGGGTCCTGTGATGCTCCATGCGTGATCTTTCCCCTCAGCGCGAACGAGATAGCCATCAGTGGTACGTACCGTAATTGCTCCCTGATCATTCCGCATGACATCAAAGTTCGACTGCTTCACCGCTCCCGTTGTGGCACTGGGCTTTTGCGTAGCGGTTGAGCCCGTCGTTGAGGCCGTGGTCGTTGATGTCCCGGACCCCGCAGTGGCGGCGCTCCCCGAACTCTTCGCCGTTTCCGATGTCGTTCCCGACGTAGAGGTCGACGAACTACTCATGGCTGAGTCATTTTTCTTGCCCAACAAATTGGAGACAAGGGAGACGAGAGCGCTTACTACCCCCGCGAGGATCGCCACGATCTTACCCATCGAAGAGGTGCTTTGGGGATCCGCAGCTAACTGCGTTTGGGCGTTCGCGACCAAAGACTCCAGCGATGACAGGTCAGGAACGGTGGTGGGGGTGGTCGCCGCCGCTGTTTGAGTCGCTACGGCAGTTGCGGTGACGGTCTCTTCAGTGGGAAGCTCAGATTCGGCTGTCAGCGCGGTAGATGTGGTAACGGGGTCGATAGAAGTCATAAACTTTTCTCCTGACGATGGCGCCCACCGATGGAAGGTATGGGACATTCCCCTACCCCCTTAGTGGAGCCTGGTTTTACTCATAATTCGGGGATTACGAGGAAAAGTTGCGCGCCACAGAGGTTGTAAGGAAGCTCTGCCACAGGCGGAACCGCGACATGATTGAAGAACGCTCTTAAAAGGACTAAATCGAATATGTCCAATCAATTCATCTCACCTTCTGTTATCCTCATGGCCGTAGTGTCGCTAATGTGGTGTGGAGGCTGCGTGAATCAGCGTATTGAAAGTGATAATCCAACACCTTCAAATCCTAGGATCGAGAAACGCGCGTTTGGCGTTCTGTCATCTGGCGAAGGCGTGGACGAGTACACTCTAACGAGTGGTTCAGGCGTCACAGTCAGCATCCTCACCTGGGGAGGAATCATTCGAACTATCCTCACGCCGGATCGAACTGGAGCAATAGCGGATATCGCTCTCGGCTACGATTCATTGCCACCCTACGAAGCGAGACACCCATATTTTGGGAGTATCGCAGGACGCTTCGCCAACCGAATCGCGAAAGGAAAGTTCTCGCTGGATGGCTCTGAATACAAACTCGCCACTAACAATGGCCCGAATCACTTACACGGCGGCATCAACGGATTCGACCGGAAGAACTGGCGCACCGAGACCTCATCAACCTCAGACAGTGTCACTCTCTTGCTCTCCACTCTAAGTCCTGACGGCGAAGAAGGATACCCTGGTGAGGTGCGAGCCTCTGTCAGATACACACTCTCTCGGGAGAATACGCTTCGCATCGACTATTCAGCGCGCGCATCAAAAGCGACCCCACTTAACCTGACCAATCACACGTACTTCAACCTGGCGGGTCATGACTACGGAACCATCGAAGATCATCAACTAATAATCAAGGCGGACTCATATCTTCCTGTGGACAGCACTCTCATTCCTACCGGCGCGCGCCAACCCGTCGCGTCATCACCGTTCGATTTTCGGGAACCGCGCGCGATTGGCTCGCGACTTAGCGAAGTGGGAATCGGTTACGACCATAATTTCGTCCTCGATGAGGGATCGAAGGATGCGCGAAGTGCCGCCATCGCATGGGATCCCGTCTCAGGTCGCGCTCTTGAGGTCCTTACCACACAACCAGGCATTCAGTTCTATAGCGGCAATTACCTTAACGAGCGGCGAACTGGCAAAGGTGGCGCCTCATATCCGCGACACTCAGGTTTTTGCCTTGAGACACAGGGATTTCCTGATGCCATCAATCAGCCATCATTTCCATCGTGTGTGCTTCGACCGAATAAGGAATATAAAGAGATGGCGATTTTTCGGTTTTTCACTCGCTAGGAGCCTGCTCACCTCTCTCGTTGCCCTCCTTTCATGCTTGCTGTCAGCTTCACATCAGCGAGGCGGCACGCCTCACGAGCGCGCTCAAACGCGAGCGCCAAGGCCGCCTGAGCCATAATCAAGGGCGAATTGTGATTAGGTCGCCAACGGTGTTGGCTTGAGTCCCACGCGTAGGCTTCGGGCAGAATCCCGGCCGGAATTTGATAGTCTCGCCCCTTCCCAACGATGTGAAGGTCATGTGCCGCCGGAGTGATAAATGATAACGATCTCTTGAGGTGCCGATCCCCGTATCGAAATGCCTCATAATCCTGCCCCCCCGATTCGACGAAACGTCGGTAAAAATAAGCGGAAAGAAGCGGATCAAAGAGGGTCCATTCGGCGGGTCGAAAACCATGGCACTCCCTGGCGAACTCACCTTTATCCGCTGGGTCTCCGTTATAGAAGAAGTCCTGGCCGACATATCGATCTGGCCCATCAATTATATCGACTTCCCAACGTCGGATTCCGGTCTCTCCAACATTTCTGTACACGGTACGCAGGATAGTGTTCTGCTGACCAATCGTGAGGTCACAATCAAACGGATACAGAAGAAACGTCAGCGCTGAGTCGATGGGTCGACGCTCGCATTCTCGCGCCAAGCCATACTCCGGTATTCGGTCTCGCAGCGTCGCTACACAGTTGCTTAAAACCTCCTCAAGCTGTTGGCGATACGCGGCTCCATCCTGACGTTCACCATACTCGACCGGAAGAAAGTCCCAGCCCTCACGTTCATGAAATATCTTCGCCTCCTGGAGCGCTGCAACCACGATGCCAACACTCGTAGCGCGCCTCCACTCCCTGATGTCCTCCCACGGACCATAATCAAGCGTGTCGTGGACTCCGGCTCCGTAAAACATCTTCACTGTGGCGGGAAGAATAGAGTCGCGCGCCGATTGCTTTGGATCTATCGCTCTCAAATCGAGTGGAGAGCCCGAGGTTTGCGCACCAAGTCCCAGCGCCCCTTGATTCGCGAACCTGTAGGGCGCCCATAGCATAGCTCCTAGAGCGTCAAGTTGCTGATGCCCCCAATCATGATCACAGAAAAACAACTCCCCTCGCTCACCAACTGAATATTTTATGTGCGGACCATTGTTACCCTCAAGAAACAACGCTCGACGCTCTTCGGCCTCACCCCAATGAAATTGAAGGATCTTCCATCGATGCTCATCGCCTCCCGCGAATTCCCAGAGGTGCTCAACTATCCGACTCGCCTTGTCGGAGAAACCGGCGCGATTGAGGGCGACCGCCGCGATGATGCTGTCACGCGCCCACATATTGCGGGAATAATCCTGAGCCTCACCTCCCGAATATTCAAGCGGATCTCGCTTAGCCGCGGCGGTTATCGCTCCCGAATAAAAGCCAACAATTGAGAGGTCCAGCGCTTGATGTTGAAGGAGGCGATAGATATCACCAGAACAAAGTGGCTCCGCCTTACGAATAAAACCCTCAAGTGGGTGTCCTGATACGAGTTGATCGCTGAGAGGTAGATCCGACAGCGCCGGCAAACCCACCGTCACCGGCGAAATCCGCGATGGGGCTACTATAGGCACATCATCATTTCGAACCCCGAGAAGAGCCTCCGCGAAGTTACAACGCCATTGATGTGGATTTGCACGGCCATGCGCCTGCACGGGCGCTAACTTCACTGCGTCGCTCATAGAGGATCCCATCGATTCGACGAGTAATTACCTGACAGATGAACTATTGGGCGAAAGAACCCGCCATCACTACAGCGCCCGGAGTGGAAGCTACCCCCTCACCTTCGCGTGTTTTGTGATGGAAGAATCAATCAAGCCACAAAATTAATATGCGATATCAGATTAAAACTGCCGAATATTCAGTTGAACTAAACGTTCACTCTTACAAGCGAGTGTCGACTACTGCCGTTAAAAATACGTCAACAAGCTGACTAACAGTATCCAAACAAGACGGCTGAACAAAGAGGCTATTTGCTTGTTGAGCTCGTCATCAAAGTAGGTCGGGCATCCATTCCACACCTTCGTGGAACCCCTCCTGACCGACAAAGACTCTATTAATATCGGACAGATAGCCAAACCCGAGGTCAGTTAAAATAAAATCTAAAGTTTTCGGGAGATCTCGTCGATGTATCTGGTGTGTGCGCTTCTGCAGTCAAATCGTCATCATTCGCAGGTCCAACAAAGAGCGCAGCTCTTACTTTCACGATATGTTGTAGCGTCCTCGTTGGAATTTCGATCATCACCGCCACAAATTGCTCAGCGCTTCCAGCTCTGGACGCTCCCGCCGAAACCAGTGCAGCATCCACATGTCTCAATCCGCTCGATATGGGGGAAACACGAGCTGCGACGTCCTCGTGCTCGACCTTGGACACGCCGTGCAAGGAATCTCCTCAGTGCGAGGAGTACTTTATTCGATGTTCCAGAGAAGATGGCGTAGGACAACTCATTCACCTATCCGATGAAGATGGCTTGTCACATCAATGTGTCCTTACTGTTGACGCTTCTACGTGCGATCACTTGAGGAAACTTGGGAAACTTCCACCGCTAAGCACATACTCACATGAACTATTCGGACCTCTTCTCGATCCTCGTAAGGAGATGTTTAACGCCCTTCTCCCACCAAAACCTTTAACAGCCCTCGGTGTGTGGGACATCGATCGATATTGTCTCTACGCGGAGCACGAGCTTAACGCGCACGGGTCAGGAAAGAGCTGCCCGGACTGTAAAGAGGAGCAACAGGCATACGACTATCAGGTTCGCTGCTTAAGTCAGCAGTATCAAACGTACTGCCAAAGCGAGCTGGCGGGCTCGAAATCGTGTAAAACTCTCCAGGATTCGACCAGCAAACTAAAGAAGGCTCTTGAATTCAACAGATGTCTCTGCGCATCGGGCTCAGTCTGCGACACCTGTCACAAAGCGTGCGTCCGCGACGGTATGTTTTCTGAGTTCTGCGGCGCGCTCAAAAAAACATATTGCCCCAAAAAAGAAACTCCACCAGCCCCGATCCAAACGGAACTGGTGGAGTGAGAGAGACCCTACCTAAGCTCTACAGCCAAGCGGAGATCTTCTCTTTAACAGCCTTGCCGGTAAAACCGAATTTCTCCGCCAGCAGCTCACCCGGAGCAGACGCGCCGTAGTGATCAATTCCGACCGTGAACAGATCACGACCAAGCAGATCACGCCAACCTATCGTCGTGCCCGCCTCTACGACCGCCGTCTTGACGTCAGCTGGTAGAATCTTCGCTTTGTACTGCGCGTCCTGCGCCTTGAAGAGCTCAACGCACGGCATCGATACCACTCGCGTTGGTGTTCCCTCCGCTTCGAGCAACTCCGCCGCCTCAACCGCCGTCGCGACCTCCGAGCCAGTCGCCACGATCACGAGCTTAGGAGCGCTCGCCTCACGAACGATATAGGCGCCCTTTAAAACATCATCCGGGGAGAATGACGCTGGGCGAGTGAGCGCTGGTAAGTTCTGACGACTAAAAATGAGCGTGCTCGGACCGTTCTTTCGTTGCAACGCCCCATAGTAACTCATCGCGACTTCGACACCATCCGCCGGTCGGTAGACGTGAAGATTTGGTATGAGGCGGAGACTCATCACATGCTCAATGGGCTCATGAGTCGGTCCGTCCTCTCCAACCCAGAAACTATCATGGGTGAAGATGTAGAGGGACTGAATGTGAGACAAGGCCCCCACGCGCATCGCTGGACGCATATAATCAGAGAACACAAGGAACGTGGCCGTGTAAGGTATCCACGCTTGCGTGTACGCCATGCCGTTCGCCATGGAGCCCATCGCGTGCTCACGAACACCGTAATGAATGTTCTTGCCGGCGAACCCCTCATGACCAACACTTCCACCGCCAGAAATCGCCGTCTTTGTGGACGGATCGAGATCAGCCGAACCTCCCACGAAACCTGGGACGTGCTTCGCTATCACCTGAATCGCCTTTCCAGAGAGGTTTCGTGTAGCGTCTTTCTTAGGCTCTTTGAACGCCGCGAGAAGCTCATCTTTGAGCTTTGGATCGATCGTTCGAGTAATCTGAGCCTCGAGCTGCTTGGCGAGATCCGCGTGAGTGCCCTTCCACTTCTCGAACGATTGCTTCCAAGCGTTCGCCTCCTGAGTCTTCTTCTCAACGAGCGCGGCGATATAGGACTGCACGTCATCGGGCACCAAGAACTGCGCGTCCTCTGGCCATCCTAAGTTTTTCTTCGTCGCTTTTACCTCATCAGCCCCAAGCGGCGCGCCGTGCGCGTCATGGGTGTTCGCCTTGTTCGGGCTTCCGAACCCAAGCAGGGTCTTGCAGCAAATCAAACTAGGCTTGCCCTTGTTGGCGGTCGCTTTCTCGATACAGGCAGCGACCTCCTGAAGGTTGTGTCCATCGCAGCTCTGCACATACCAGCCGTACGCCTCATATCTATCAGCGACAGACTCGGTGAAGCAGATCTCCGTCTCTCCTGCGAGTGAGATGTTGTTGTCATCATAGAGGTAGATCAGGTTATCGAGCTTTAAATGTCCCGCGAGCGATCCCGCCTCGGCGGAAACGCCTTCCATCAAATCACCGTCACTGACGAGGGTAAAAACTCGATAGTTGAAAAGATCCTCACCATACCGAGCCGCTAGCATCTTGCCCGAGAGCGCGAGTCCAACGCTATTCGCGGCGCCCTGACCAAGCGGACCCGTCGTCGCTTCGACGCCTGCGGTTACACCGAACTCAGGATGTCCTGGAGTGAGACTCTCCCATTGTCGGAACTGCTGAAGCTGACTCATTGGAAGGTCATACCCAAACAAGTTCAAAAGCGAGTACAGCAACATACTCCCGTGACCTGCCGACAAGACGAATCGGTCACGATTGAGCCACGTCGGGTCCTTGGGATTAAAGCGCAGGTAGTTCGCCCAGAGAACGGACGAGAAATCAGCCGCTCCCATCGGTAACCCAGGGTGTCCGCTATTCGCCTTCTGGACAGCGTCGATTGAGAGTGTTCGCACCGTGGTGGCGAGTCTTTGTAGGTTCTTTACATCGAGAGTCATGGTTTTCTCCTCAAAAAAAATCGATTAGCTTTTCCGCTCACTTCCACTTGATCGAGCACCCAAGCGGATGAACGAATTGAGGGTTCGGGGTCTGCCCCTCAAGCACCGCGGCGACGGCGGTGGAAAGATAGTCTTTGGTCACCTTGGATGGGTCACGTGGGCTATCGTTTATGGTCCCGTGGTATACCAAGGTATGATTACTATCGAAAAGGTAAAACTCAGGCGTGCACGCGGCGTCGAACTGTCGCGCCACGTTCTGTTTCTCATCATACAGATATGGGTACGGCAGGTTCATCTCACGCGCCTTCTCGCCCATCTTATCGAAGCCATCATCTGGATATTTGGAGGCGTCGTTACTGCTAATAGCCATCGTTTTAAGGCCATCTTTCTCGAATTGACGCGCTATCTTGATGAGCATCTCCTCACTTCCCTTCACGTACGGGCAGTGATTGCAGAGAAAGGCCACGAGATAGGCTTTCGCGTTGGTGAAATAAGAGGAGCCCATCATCTGCCCATAAACATTTCGGAGCTCGAAGGTGGGAAGCTTTGATCCAAGAGAAAAAGTCGCGCTTGTCGCGGTTCGCTCCATATTAGTCTCCTTTAGTGTTTAACTACCATCCGAGGCGCTTACTAACTATCGCCTACGTAGAACCTTTGCCACCAATTCTTGCGCCTACTACGCGAGCGCGTGGCGAGACTGCTTGGCGAGAAACTTCTTCACCTCTCCAGAGAACCACTCAGGGTGCTCGATCATCGGGGCGTGTCCACAGTTCTTAATGCTGATGAGCTCAGAGTTCGGAATCAGCTTGTGAAACATCTCAGCGACGTCCATCGTAGTGACGACATCATCCTCTCCCCACAGCAACAGAGTCGGTACCTTTATCTGCCCCAGAAGATCCTTGAGGTTGTCTTTCTTGGCGCTTCTCGCCGCGTGTATCAGATTCAGAACGTTTGTCTTGCTCTCCAGAATCTTCACGATCTCCCCAATCGCTTCCTCTGTCACGAACTCCTGATTGAAGAACACCTTTTGCATGTGCTCTCTTACAAAATCATATCCCGGACGAACAGGCAGGGAGTCCACGGAGTGCTCGTAAAGGCCACTCGTAGCGGTAAGGATAAGGCAATCAACCAACTCTGGCGCCGCGAGACACATACGAAGCGCCACATGACCACCGAGGGAATTCCCGCACAAGGTAACCGGCGCGAACTCGCGACTTCTCACGAAATACTCGGTGTACAACGCGAGAGATTTAACTTTCACCTCTGAGCGGTGACTACCTAAGAGGGGAAGACTGAGCGCGATCGGCTTGGCGTACTGAGCCATTAGCGGCTGGACCGAGTCCCAGTTCGACAACGCTCCGAAGAGTCCGTGCAAGAGAACCATCTCCGGTCCTCCCTGCCCCAACTCCACAGTTTTGAACTGCGGCTCACGTTCCTGCTTGATCCACTGCGGGTCATCGGAGCCGATACTCTTAATAGACTGTTGTAGAAACTTGAAAATACCTTTTGCCATGAAGGGCGCCTAGCTACGGACACTCAATAATACTTACCGCTCTCATAAGCCCGTTCCCTAAAGGGTGCTGAGTGCTGCCCGGGTATCTTTTGCCCGAATATCGATAGTAACCAACAAAGATGCTCTGATACATAGTATATGGGGTGAATAGTGTAAATACGTTGAGAAATAAAGGGCTTATAAAGTTAAACGTTAATTAGCACTCTCCGCACAAACGAACGGAAGCATGAGTTGAACGAGTAGGCTAAGCCCTCTATATAACTAGAGTTTGATTCGTTCAGCCTGCGCGGCTGTTTCAACGCGCCTTACACATCAATCTCAAGGCGGTGCGCGTTCTCCTGGATCAAACGATATCGGTCAGACGAATCCTTGCCCATTAAGCTCTCAAGCATCGCCTCAGCCTCCGCGGCCTCCTCGATCCTAATCTGCAAAAGCTTCCTCGTGCGTGGGTTCAGTGTCGTCTCCCAAAGCGTGTCGGGATTCATCTCTCCGAGACCCTTAAACCGAGTGATGTGGAACTTCGACCGACCACGCTCTTTGAGCGCCCTCTCCTTTTCCTCATCCGAGTAAACCCACAACACATCCTCTTTCGAACCACTACCGAACTTGATTCGGTACAGAGGCGATATGCCGATGTACAGGTGCCCCTTATCCACAAGAGGGCGAAGGAACTTGAAGAAGAACGCCATCAAAAGCGCTGAGATGTGCATTCCGTCAGCGTCAGCATCAGTGAGGATGATTACTTTGGAGTACCGCAATTTCTCAAGACGAATGTCCTTACCCATTCCGCAACCCAGCGCGGAGACGAGATCGAGCAGCTCTTTATTGTCGTTGAGTTTAGCCTGCGTGGTCGCCACAGAGTTCAATATCTTTCCTCGAAGCGGTAGGACCGCCTGAATCGCCCTGTCTCGCCCCTGCTTGGCGCTTCCACCCGCGGAATCTCCCTCTACAATAAACACCTCTGAATTATCGGGTTTCGTGGACGAACAGTCCGCGAGCTTACCTGGCAAATTAAGGCGGTGGCTGATTCCAACTTTTCGACTGACGTTCTGTGACGCCGAGCGCGCCGCGGCGCGAGCTTTCGCCGCGAGCGTAATACGCTCCACGAGAGCGTTCGCCACGCTTGGTTTGGAGTTAAGAACATTCTCAAAGGTCTTTACGAGAGCGTCGACCGGACTCTCGATCTCGGGGTTGTTCAAGCGATCCTTTGTCTGCCCCTGGAATTGAAGCTGACTCACAGCGCCTGGAACACTAACCGAGATAACGGCGAGCAATCCTTCGCGGATATCCTCACCCGTCAGTTTCATCCCCTTTGGCATCAAGTTATGCACGGAGATGTAGTTTCGGATAGCCTTGGAAAGTCCCGACTTAAAGCCGTCTTCGTGCGTTCCACCGCCCTTCGTGTGAATACCGTTCACGTACGAGAATGTCCGCTCCTGCGTGGACTCCGTCCAGCAGAACGCGACCTCGATCTTAATCCCGTTCGCGCGGTCGAGATCAAAGCATTCACCACCTATCGGTGGCGTATTCTGAAGCTCAAGCATCGACTTCAAGAAAGACTTGACTCCCTCTGGATAGAGGAACGTCTTCTCGTAATCCTCCTGCTCATTCTTGAAGATGAGTTTCAATCCTTTATAGAGGAAGGCCTTTTCCTCGATGATCTTCTCAAGTCTCTCTTTGGAAAACTCGATCGAGCGGAAGATCTCGGTGTCGGGCCTAAAAAATATACGCGTGCCCTTCTTGCGAGTGGCGGAGCCTTTTTTAATGGTGGCGTCCGTCTTACCGCGCGTGAAACTCTGTCGCCACTCAAAGCCATCACGGAACACCGTCGCCTCGAGCTTCGACGAGAGCGCGTTCACCACGGAAGCTCCCACACCGTGGAGTCCACCCGCCGTGACGTAGTTGTGGTCGCTGAACTTGCCGCCGGCGTGGAGCGTGGTAAGAATAATTTCTAAAGCCGGCTTTTTGAACTTCGGGTGCATATCAACGGGTATACCGCGACCATTGTCCTCAATCGTGATGCTCTCTCCGTCTTTGTGCAGCCAGATCGTGATTACATCAGCGTGACCGTTCATCGCCTCATCGACTGAGTTATCGAGGATCTCCTTCACCAGGTGGTGCAAACCCTGCGGACCATCAGTGCCGCCGATGTACATTCCAGGTCGCTTGCGAACAGGGTCAAGCCCCTCAAGAACCTCGATGTCACTAGCGCTATAAGTTTCCTTTGCCATCGCTCACTCCATCACCAAAACAACTTACGCTTCCACGATTCGCGCGGCCACAATCTCATCACGAGAGTACACCTTGGTGCCTTTCAGCGCTCGGTGCCCTTTGGTAACGTCAGACAGCGGCAGATCCTTGGTTTTGCCGGACTTAAGCGAGAGCAACAGTGTTCCCTTCAGCTTCGTCGACGCGGTGCCACAACACGCCACAAGCGTGTCGTCCTCACGTACTCCCATAAGCGCGACACCAACAGCCGCGCTGTCACGGACAGGGATCTCATCTTTGCTGATCGCCAATCCAGAACCGTCTTGCGTCACAAAAATCATCATGTTCGCCAATGGCTCCACGGCCGCCAGGTACTCGCCTTCTCGCAACTTCATGACTCGGCGACCGATTCGCTTCGTCTGACTCACCTCTGTCAAGGTGATGGCGAAACCAGTCCCCTGATGGCCGACTAAGACGTAGTTTTCACCATCTTTAAGTGCGCGATCCGAAAGTTTCGCGATCCCTTGAGCGCCGCCCAGGGCGAGTTCGCCTTGCGCTGAACCTGTTGTGGAGGCACTGTCGGTTCCTGTCCCGATACCAAACGAAGCGATTATCTTCTCGCCGTCCTTGAACTTAAGAACCTTCTGAATCGGGGTTCCGTATCCGCTCGACGCAGGGAAGTCCGAGACTTTCACCACGAAGAGAGTTCCAAAATTAGTGAACAACGCCACTGAATCAAGATTCGTGAGCGCGTGCGCCGCCAGAATCGAGTCTCCCTCGCGCATACGCGTGGATGAAAGATCGTTGGTGCGGCGAACACGCTTGACCCAGCCATCAACTGAAACTATCGCGTAGACATCCTCTTGAACGACGTACTGTGACTCGTCAAACTCGATATCAACGTTATCCTTGATTAACTTCGAACGACGCTTGTCGCCGTACTTCTCGCCAATCGCCTCTAGGTCCTCGCGCACGATCTGTTGAATCGCGTCCTTGCTCTTAAGGATTTTGTCGATCGCCTGAACTCGTTTCTCTTTCTCCCCCAGCTCTTTGCGGATCTCGTCAATGTTGGTGCGGGAGAGTTGGTAGATCCGCATGTCAACGACGGCGAACGACTGCAGATCCGAAAGCTTAAATCGCTCTTGCAGCTTCTCCGCCGCGTCTGAACGCCCGTCGCTCTTACGCACTATCCTAATCGCCTCATCCAAGGCGTCGTAGATAATACAGAGCCCCTCTAAGATATGAATGCGCTCCAACAACTGCTTGCGCTCGAAGATAAGGCGCTTCTCGGTGACTTCCTCACGGAACGCCAAGAAGTTCTGCAAACACGCCTTCAGCGACAACAACTCAGGTCGAGTCCCCCCACCCTCAACAGGAACGAGCGCGGTTAGGTTAACCGCGAAGTTAGACTCGATCGGGGTGTTCTTGTAGAGGTACGCCATGGCGACCTCGGCGTCCGCTCCAGAGGCGAGCTCAAGAACGACGCGAACCTCGTCCGTTGATTCATCACGAACATCCACTAACTGCGGAACTTTGCGATCCACGATAAGACTCGCTATACGCTCAACGAGCGTCGCCTTGTTCACCGCGTATGGAATAGTGGTAATAACGATACTCTGCTTGCCGCGAGCCTGTTCCTCTATCTCCCATTCACCGCGCATACGCACCGAGCCTCGCCCGGTTTCATACATCTCAACTAATTCCTTTTGGGAGTTTAGAATATTACAACCGGTTGGGAAGTCGGGGCCCTTGATGAGTCCAGTTAACTTAGCTGTCGTGAGATCCGGATCCTTGGAGAGCTCTATGAGCGCCTTGATCGTGTCTCGTAAATTGTGGGGTGGAATACTGGTCGCCATTCCCACGGCGATACCGGTCGCTCCATTGATGAGTAGATTTGGAACTCGACTCGGCAGGACAATCGGCTCAACCACCGTCGAGTCGAAGTTATCTCGAAACGGGACCGTCTCTTGATCGATCTCTCCGACTACCTCAAGCGCCAATTCTCGTAATTTCGCTTCAGTGTATCGGTACGCCGCAGCGTTATCTCCGTCGAGCGATCCGAAGTTACCCTGACCGTCGATCAGCGGGTAGCGCAGTGAGAAATTTTGCGCCATGCGCACCATCGCCTCATAACAGGCGACATCACCGTGTGGATGGAAGCGCGCGAGAACCTCTCCGACTACCGCCGCTGACTTACGGTGACTATTTGAGGGCTTAAGATTGAGGTTGTGGAGCATCGCGTAAAGAATTCGACGCTGCACTGGTTTCAGACCATCACGCACATCGGGTAACGCACGACCTGAGACTACGCTGAGCGCGTAGGTGAGGTAGCGATCCCGGGATTCCTGCTTGATACTAGTTGGAAAGGTTGCCATCCTGCTTCCTTAAAACATCTTTGCGCTTACGTTAAAACTGAAAGATTTTAACATCTTAGGCTCACAAAGAAAATAGAGTTTCATGAGCTTCTCTTACCAGACTCTCTTTGAGTAAGGTCTAAAAACCCTATGACCTTCGGTTCTTCTGTTTACTCTGTCAATCGTCAGGGCTACTTATGAGCGGACCGATGATGCCATAACAGACAACTACTAACGCAGTCATATAGAACAATGAGGATTGATACCACTACATTTTGCCTGAAGAACAGACCTTCGTTTGTCGCTTTCGAAGGAATCAACGGCTGCGGCAAGACTACTCTCATGTGCGGGCTCTCCGAGCGTCTCCGATCAGGGGGAGCTCAAGTGGTGGATACACGCGAGCCCGGCGGCACTCCACTTGGCACCGAGATCCGCAAACTCTTGCTCGCGTGGGATGGTGACAAGAAGTCCGACCGCGCCGAGCTCTTGCTCTTCGCCGCCGATCGCGCCGAGCACATCGATAAAGTAATACGCCCCTCGCGTGAGGCAGGCTCGTGGGTCCTGTGCGACCGCTTTATCTACTCAACAATCACCTTTCAAGGACACGGACGTGGCATCCGCCGCGACTGGATCGACCAAGCTAACACCCTCGCCACGCAAGGTTTTCTGCCTGACCTCGTGGTGTTACTCGATCTCGATCCAATTACGGCTAGAGCGAGAGTCGAGGCGAGAGTCGGAAACGGCCGCGATAGCTTTGAGGAAGAGGAACTGAGCTTTCACACGCGTATACGAAATGGGTTCTTGGAGTGCGCGGATTCCTTACCGACACCATTTTTGGTGCTAGACGCGACGCAGAGTCCAGAGGAACTGCTAAGGACAGTTGAGCAGGCTTTAGGGATATAGCGACGATCTCTCTGTACCGGGGGTACTAGGACTTCGGTCTCTCTGTATCGGCCTCTCTGTACCGGGGGTATTATGAAGTACCGGGGGTACTAGGACTTCGCTCCCCCGCTTATTACAGCCACCCACGCCTACGAAACGCTACCAAGAGCCCCACGGCGACCAGGGCCATACCCCCCATCACGACTGGATACCCATAGCGCCAGTGAAGCTCTGGCATATACTGAAAGTTCATCCCGTATACGCCGGCGAGGAACGTGAGCGGAATGAAGACACTAGACATCACCGTGAGCACTTTCATGACTTCGTTAAGCTTATTGCTAACGCTGGACAGGTAGACGTCCAACAATCCCGCCACGATATCTCTGAGCGTCTCTACGGTGTCCATAACGTGTACGGTGTGATCGTAGAGGTCCCGCAAATAAATACGAGTTTCATTCGAGACGAGATCCGACTCATCTCGCAGTAGGGAATTCGCCGTCTCTCGCATCGGCCACACAGCGCGGCGCAAGAAGATCAGCTCCCGCTTTAATCGATGCACGGTGTGAAGCGTTTTTGTCGAGGGAGAATGCACCACCTCATCCTCAACCTCCTCTATCTCTTCACCGATCTGCTCGAGCACCTCGAAGTAGTTGTCGATGACAGCGTCCATCAGGGCGTACGCGAGGTAATCCGCGCCGAGCTTTCGTATCTTCCCTTTTCCTGCCTTGATTCGAGCGCGAATCGGCTCAAAGACATCGCCCTCGTCCTCAAGAAACGCGAGCACGAACCCTTGACCTAAAATGATACTGACGTGCTCGGCGATAAGCTCCTTCGCTTGACTGTCAAAGGTGATCATCTTCATCGCGATGAAGATGTAATTATCAAAATCCTCGATTTTGGGGCGCTGTCTGGTGTTGGCTATATCCTCTACCACGAGAGGGTGAAGCTGGAAGTTCTCACCGATGAGCCGCAACACCTCCGTGTCATGGACGCCGTCGATTGTGTACCACGAGATCCCACTTTCTCCTGACGCGGGCTTTACTTCAGATGGTCCGACTTGGGTTGGCCCCGTCATTCCTTGTGAGTCGTATTTGATGTGGGTGATCACGATCGGATCAGATCGGTCCTCGCCCACATACATCACCGTGCCTGGCGCGGCGCCAACCGGTTTGCGACGATATTTTCCAAAATGACTCATAACCAATTACCTGTCGGACTCATATAACTTGACTCGGTCCTCGATAGCAGACGGGGACATTCAGCCGAGCATCTAACCACAGCGCCATTCGGTATCGCTGTCCCTCATAATCGACCACGAATTGGGGTTCCTCAGGAGTTGCTAGCCGCGTAAAAGACTGCAGCCCTTGCTCCACCGTCCTGACGCAGCGTATCTCTTGGTTCCAATCCGTATCGGGTCGCAGCTCCGAACGCGTCGCTCCCCGAAACCCCTCCAGCAACCAACTATATGCCCAGGTCCGAAACGGCGAGATAACCTGACTGCGATAAAGCTCCGTTGTCGCCTCCACGAACGCGGGCGGCGACACCAATCGATATTCGCTGACCGAACACTGGTCACTCAAGATATAATGACGCGCTATCGGTCCCGCGCTAAAAATCCCGAGACATCCCCGACTCGCCACTACTGGCCTAAGATCTTTATCGCGCAACTCAACGAACACGTGATGCTCGTCGTATGCGGAGTCACGCACGACGCGATGGTGGAGAAATCGTGTCGTGATCCCAAGCTTCGCCGCGGCGGCGCCGTGAAAGTTCAGGGTCGTGGAGATGTCACCCGCCACAAAATTCGCCAACATCCGAAACGCGTATTTATCCTCAACGGTAAACTCCCGTGGAGATGACACTAACGTACCCTGACGCCCCACTCCCGCCTGGCAGCGCTGGGCATACGACTCAAACAGCGACAGATGGTAGGACGGCTCAACTTTATTGGGGACGGTCGCGCCATCAAGGTCACACGCCTTTCTCGGAGGACCGACTAAATCACGATTCTTATCCGGGGAACTGCCTTCCAGCACGCTATTCGCTCCGCTCTAGTAATGTTGACTGATAGACTGGCCAAAGATCACCGCGTCGCGGCGCGCCTTCACCAAGGCTGCTCGCGATCCCGAGACCACTGGCTAGCGTAATAACACACCTCTCGGGCAGCTTCACGGACTTTTAAGGGACGGACCAGCTTTTACGCGAGGCGCCCACCCTCTGAGCGTTCTTCTCGCGCGAGTCTGCGCCGGATTCCGGCGCTGAAGTGTCGCTCCCAGCCGCGCAGGAACTCGCGCGCTGCGCGGCGTACATCCGAGTCGGAATCCTTTGGAACCTCCCAAGGACTCGCGACAAAACCCAAGCGCCCAAAAGATCTAGCTCGGATACCTAGTAGCGCTAAAACATCAGGAACCGCGACTCGAGCTTCATCGGAAAGATGCTCCAATAAACCGATCGACCGCCGCAACACGACGGTGCTTCGCTCTTTACCCAAGGCCAGTTCGGCGCTTATCGCCTCCCTCAAAAGAGCGGTGAATTTGCATCGATCTTCCCTGAAATATGATGCCGCGCTCCGTATCCCTAATTGCTCACGCAGCGCGTAAAGCACGCCATCGGAGGTCAGCAAGTGACGAAATGTATAGAGCGCAACGCCTCGTGGCGCGCCTTGACCGTAGCCGATCAGCTCACGGAAAATCACACTTGAGCTTCCGATCCATGGCTCACGCAGAAGTGGCATGGCGGCGGCGATAATATCTCGTGAATAATTCTCCGACCTCACATACATGCTTTGAAGAGCGTGTCCCCTAATCGTGTCGAGACTGACTTCGCGCCACGACTTATATATCGGCACGACAGTCGACGACTCGGCTTGTATCGCCGCGCGTTTATACAACTCAAGGAGCGCGGATTGGGTCTTGTGCGTCACCGGCACGATCGAAAGTTGGTGGATGCGGCTCGCGAGATACCCGAACTCGACTCTCGGGTCGCTGCGCAACTGAGTAGACGACGCTTCTCCGGACTCAGAAGGGTAGGCCGCCAGAAGTTTCCCCAGTATGCCCAACCCCTGGCCGTTTTCGATCGTATTGGTGAGCGGACATTCCCTTAACCCCTCAAGCAGCTCGCGCAGGACGGAAGCGGTCATGCGTTCATGCTCTCCAATACGCAAGGCGATCCGCATGACGCTTTTCTCATCGATCGCTCCCCGTCGCGCCCCCTCAAACAGGGTTGACCACACCGCGCGCATCGACGGTAGACCCCAGGCGCCTATAGAACGCTCTACCAGTTCAGTGAATTTCGAGATCTCCGGCACTCGTCTTTGGTCGCGCCACCGCGCGTCGATATCCTGAATGAACGAACTCGCGTCACGAACGAAGACTCGGTCCAGGAGCGGAAGGGCTCCAATGGAAGAGACCGCGCGCTCGAACGCGCGGAAGTCACCCCATGACTGACGTGAACACAGATACGAATACAAAGCTTCTTTGACTTTGGCACCGCTTGATATGTCGGCCTGCCCTTTTCGTTCAAGAAACTCAACGTCTTGCCGGTACGTTTTTAGTCGGTCAGATATACCGATGGCTTCAGCGAAAGGCTCTCCGCTTCGGCGGGAATTTTGCGCCTGTCGGAGCGCGAGAATATCGGCCTCCACCCGATCAGGAACGACTCGAACCGACCTGTCGGCGCGAATCGCCATCTCTTTCCATAGCGTGTCCCAAGACTTCTCATCGTGGACACTGGTTTGCTTCGATAGCTCTGGGGACATCGTCTTAGCCTCGGCAAATCATCTTCGCCCTCTACGAATGGGCGATAGACGTACAACCTCTTGAGGCTACCATAGCGAGCTTCCTAAAGAATCTCGGTCGCGAGAAATGAGAGCTCGGGCCTCAAAAGGCCCGAACCGCCATCATCCTGTAATCTCATGCCTTTTGCTTACTCCTTTGATACGTATGAACAGATTGTGATAGGCTAAGTAGTTGTAACTAGCCCCCTCCCCAGCGAGTACTTATGACCCTATTTTCCCTTGAACAACACGGCATCACAGTAAAGACAGTTCACAGAAACCTAGCCCCCTGTCGGCTGTACGAAGAGGCTATTCTCAACGAACCAGAGACGCGCATCGCGGACTCAGGCGCGCTCGTCGCTTATTCCGGCGCGAAAACCGGTCGATCGCCTAAAGATAAGCGTATCGTAAAGAACTCTCAGTCAGAGGGTGACATCTGGTGGGGCAACGTAAACGTGGCGCTCGAGCCACATATTTACGAGATAAACCACGAACGAGCGGTCGATTACCTCAACACGCGCGACACCCTGTACTGCTTCGATGGCTTCGCTGGTTGGGATCCCGCCACTCAGATAAAGGTGCGCGTAATCTGCTCGCGTCCGTATCATGCCCTCTTCATGCACACGATGCTCATCCGACCGACCGAGCAGCAACTTGAGAACTTCGGTAATCCAGACTTCACAATCATCAACGCAGGTCATTTCCCAGCGAATAGACACACACCGGGCATGACTTCAAAGACCAGTATCGACCTCAATTTCGAGAAAGGCGAGCTTGTGATTCTTGGCACTGAGTACGCGGGAGAGATGAAAAAGGGCGTGTTCACGGTCATGAACTATCTGATGCCAAAGCGCGGAATCCTTTCAATGCACTGCTCCGCGACGATGGATAAGAACTCAGATCGATCGAGCGTTCTCTTCGGACTCTCAGGAACGGGCAAAACCACCCTTTCCGCCGACCCTAAGCGCGCCCTCATCGGGGACGACGAGCACTGCTGGTCAGACACTGGTATCTTCAACATCGAGGGTGGGTGCTACGCGAAAGCTATCGACCTCACCCCTGAGAGCGAGCCAGATATCTTTCAAGCGCTCCGTTTCGGCGCGGTGCTTGAGAATGTCGTACTGGACGAAGAGAACCGAAAAGTTCAGTTTCATGACAAATCGATAACGGAGAATACCCGCGGAGCCTATCCAATCGAGTTCATCCGTAACGCCAAGATCCCCTGCGTCGCCGGCCACCCCTCGGACATTATCTTTCTCACCTGTGACGCGTTCGGAGTTCTGCCGCCAGTGAGCAAGCTCTCGAGCGCTCACGCTATGTATCACTTCATCAGCGGCTATACGGCCAAGGTCGCTGGCACTGAGATGGGAATCACAGAACCCTCGGCGACCTTCTCACCATGTTTTGGTGGACCCTTTCTCGTGTGGCACCCCGCTAAATACGCTGAGCTCCTCGCCGAGCAGATGCGCAAACACGCCGCTAACGTATGGTTGGTCAACACGGGCTGGAGTGGTGGCGCGTACGGAACTGGCAAGCGCATGAAGCTAAGCCTGACCCGCCAGATAATCGACGCGATTCATAACGGAACCCTGGTCAAGGCTCCGACGCAGAAGGACCCCGTCTTTGGGTTCGACGTCATTACGGAGTGTCCGGGCGTACCGTCCGAGGTGCTCATTCCAAAGAACACCTGGAGCGACAAGGCGGCCTACGACGCCGCGGCGAACAAACTGGCGACCCTCTTCACCAACAACTTCAAGACCTATCAGGAAGGAGTGAGTGCTGAGGTTCGGGCCGCGGGGCCTGTCATGCGGTAACGAGAGGGTCGAGCTCTCTCGTTGTTCAAGTTAAGTTTGGTCAGGATTTGCGGCTGAAAGGAACCAGAGGTATGGTAGTGTCCAGCCTATGCGATCAGCCTCCGCCACCTCACTACTCAAAGAGATTACGTCTCGCTCGGAGTGCCCTGCGTGCGTCGTGATCACCTCCCCTGACAGAGTCCGTCGGGATCGAGCGGTGACGTATCTGCTCAACCACTTCGCGAAAGGAGCCCCGAAGCCAACCTCGTTCACCTTCAGTGAACAGGGACGGGGCAATCCAACATCACTCATGCGAGATTTGAGCGAGCCCTCCCTGTTTGATCCGATCCGCTTCGGTCTTATTCGCGGCATTGAATGCGCGCGAGTGGCGGACGTTGAGCCGATCGCGGCGTTCCTTCAGCGCCCAATTTCAGGAGTTCACCTCGTGCTCGTTGGCGCCTCACTTCCAAACACGCCGAACTTCAAAAAGCTTTTGGAGAAGAGCGCCACAATTATCAATTTTGAGCCTCTTAAAGGCGCGGAGCTGAGTCGGTGGACCGAGCGTGAGCTCAAGCACCACGGGGTTCAGGACGCTGACGACGCCGTTGTTGAGTTACTCATCTCACTCGCGGGCGAGGAGCCAGAGGCGGTCGGTCGACTGGTGGAGAAGTTCTCGCTCTACTTGGGGGATTCACCAGCGACTGCCCAAGCGCTGCGTTCTCTCGAACCAGGACGAACCATCGCGAGCGACTTTGAGCTTGCCGAGACGATGCTCGGGAAGAACCGCGCGGCGACCGAGGCGCTACTCCATAGACTTATCTCTCAGGGGTCGAGCCCATTTATGTTGATTGGGCTCCTCACAAAGACATTCACCACGATTTTGCGGATCCGAGCGCTCTCAGATAAGGGAATGTCACAGGGAGACATCAAGGCTGATCTCGCCATCTCTCCGTGGCTGTTCTCCAAATACCTACCGCTCGCTCGGCGAGTTTCAACTCCCGCTCTCCTACGAGCGCTCACGGCGCTCTCCGAGGCGGATTTTCGCTTGAAGGATAAATCTCTCGGACCCACTGCGGTATTTAGCTCAGCGGGGAGCAGAATAGGATGAAGCGGCACATCGTATCCTCGATACTTGTGACACTCTTGGGGCTCTCTGCCGTACTATCGCCGTGCGTAGCGGAAAAAGCTAAAGCACGCTCGAAGAAAGTCTCTGCCAAAGCCCCCAAGAGTGATTCCCCTGCCCTGCCCTCGCCAGTTTCGTTTCGTGGATGGGATTATCTTGTGCTCCGCCTTCGGCAAAATGGCGTAACGGAACAGGACCTCCTTACTCTCTACGCCGACCCGCGCATGCCGATCTTCACTGACGTGCCATTTAGCGTTTATCCCAAAGAACCCTCATCGATCTACGCGACCTTCAACAAGCCGCGCTTCGAGGAGATGGGAGCGGACTTCATTCAACGCAATCAGGATTCGTTTCAAGCGGTCGAGCGAACCTTGAAGGTCCCACCTGAGGTAATCACCGCCATATTAGTTATCGAGTCTCAGATCGGCAAAAACACCGGACGTGAGATAATCGCGTATCGACTCTCACGACTCGCGTCGGCGAACTCCCCTGAGAACCTGGCTAACAATTACAAGCTGCAAAAAAAGAAGTACCCAAAAGTGACCTTTGAGCAGATTAAGCGTCGTGGACAGTACCTGGAGCAGACCTTTTTACCAGAGATTCCGGCCCTGCTCACAATCGCTAAAAAGAACCAGGTCAATCCCTTGAGCATTACCGGGTCGAGCGCTGGGGCATTCGGTCTACCCCAGTTTCTTCCTTCGGCCTTCATGCGCTACAGCATGGATGGCGATAAAGATGGGATCGTCTCGCTCCACAACGAACAGGATGCCCTATGGTCGACCGCCAATTACCTCGCTAATTTTGGATTTCGGGCCAATATACCCGTCCAGGAGAAGCGTTCGATTATTTGGCGTTACAACAAGAGCAAGGCGTATATCGACGCCGTGCTGAAGCTAAGCCACGGAATCAAATCGCGATTATCGTCGAGCTAAAGCCGCGACCGGCGTCTTCCTTACAGTACGCTAACAGGAAAGGTATTACACTTCGTGAAGAATTTAGGTACAAGACGCTTACGAATCGGGGGCTCAACAGGAGGTATCCGATATGACGCTCGACTTACCAGACCATGATCTACATCCAAACTGTTTCGCAGGACACCTCGCTATTGAGGGCCCTGAGTGGGCTTCAAGCAGCATCAATCAACTTTTTGAACGGGCGCTAGCAGAATCCGACCCTGAACATCCACCGTTGTGCCAGCATACTATCGCTGCGCTTATCGAGGACAGCAACTTTGAAGCCGTTATCGACGGCCTTCGATACATTCTTTCGGAGTCAGCGCTTGTAGAGATGTGGAAGACCAACTACAGCGAGCGACTATCGAGCCAATCGATCCTTGAGCGAATTATCCTTAATCCAAATCTCTTACCCCTGACACCGGCCCAGCAATCAGTTGCCACAATGATGCACGCCCTCCATTCAGTCGGTCTCGACTCCGGTTGGCATGCGAGCGATCGCGCGCTCGACATTCTCAAGCACTTCACGCCACAACTCGATGTTGGTCTGTCAATACCGACATCGATGTACTCGTTTCGAGTCGTGGGAGCCGCAAGCCTTATCGCAGCACAAACAAATCTCCATGAGAGCGCGTCTCCTTCGGGTATTACCGTCTTGCGCGCTGCTTCGGCTGCTGCGGTTCCTGCCGTTATGGTGACGGCTCATCACCTTCTGGGGGGTGATGCGGTGCCGCTCGTCGCGGAATACGCGCAGAGCGAAGGTATTCTGAACGGTAAAATCTGGTGTGACAGAGACATCACTAACCCATCTGACGCAGATATATTTTGGACCTCCAAATACTCATCAGAACCGTGGACAATCGCTTGCAAACGATTAGCTGAGAAAGGACTCGCTCGTGGCTCTCAGCTCGCGGTCGTTGAGGACTTTGGTCAGAATCCCTTTGATACGCCGCTCAAGCGAGAGATCCATCAAGCGATGATGCGAGGAATTGAAGCCTCGCCCCTCAGTAATCATATCGTTCACGTGGTGCGAGATGAGCAGCAAGCCATAGCGCTCCTTTATGAGGGAAATGTTGCCGCCATCATGACAGACCTTTTCCTACCCATGCGCGTTGGCTCACACGCGAAGGACTCAGGAGAACGAGAGACGAGACGAATACTTGAGCGATTTCTGGATACGGCGCAGGTCGATAGAGTAATTCGTGAGGCGCGCTCGAGGGAGTGCGTGGTGGGCGCGATATTTACGCGGGAATTTGAGCGATTGTTGAGTCTTTCGTGAGCGATTCGTGACGAGGAACACAATCCGAATTATCCTACGCAAAGACGGAGATACCTAAAGATCCGCAACACGGCGGGTGCGGAGCCCCGCCCTCCCTATCATGACCCATAATTGTGTTAAGGGGAGGGCGGGGCTCCGCACCCGCCCAAAATGTGACGCACTGTGGTGAAGCCTCGCCCTACAACATGCGCCCAGACAAGAGCAACATCGCCACAGTGAAGTACAGGACAAGACCTGCCACATCCACCAGGGTCGCCACAAACGGCGCAGATGATGTTGCTGGATCAAGTCGTAGGCGCTTTAAGGCCAGCGGTAGCATCGAACCCGCGACAGTACCCAGCGTCACCACACCCATAAGGGCGAAGAACACCGTAAACGCCAACGCTAGCCAGTGAGGACCGTACACCGACGAGAACTGCGACCAGAGAACAACTCGTAAAAACCCAACGAGCCCAAGAATAATCCCAAGCGTGCCACCCGCGACCAATTCACGCCGCAATATCTGGAACCAATCCCTGGTGCGAATCTCACCAACAGCCAACGCTCGGATGACAAGCGTTGAAGCCTGGCTGCCTGAGTTTCCGCCGCTTGAGATAATAAGCGGAACAAAGAGCGCGAGAACCACCGCCTTTTGAATCTCGTCCTCAAAATGAGACATCGCCGACGCGGTGAACATCTCACCGACAAAAAGCACGATCAGCCATCCCGCTCGTTTGCGAATGAGAGTCGCCACGGGAGTGCGTATGTACGCGTCCTCAAGAGCCTCACTACCTCCGAGCTTTTGGATATCTTCGGTGACTTCCTCTTCTTGTACGTCGAGAATATCGTCGACCGTGACGATTCCGAGCAACATCCCTTGCGAGTCAACTACCGGTAGTGTCGGGCGATTGTACTTCTTAAACAGCTCTACCGCCTGCTCTTGGTCGGCCGTGACCTGAAGCGCCTCGAACTTATAGTTCATGAGTGAGGCGACTTCGTCGTCGAGTGAAGCGAGAAGCAGGTTCTTCACCGCTACTTCATCGACGAGGATACCCTTTGAATCAACGACATAGAGCGTATCGAGCGAGTCGCTCTCTTGTCCGTGAGAACGGATGTGATCCAAAACCTCACGAACCTTCCAGTCCTCGTGGATAGTCAGGAAGTCTGGCGACATGAGGCGCCCGACACTCCCCTCCGGATAACCAAGCAGCGTGAGGGCGATGTCTCGCTCTTCTTTCGGAAGGAGCGCCAGAAGCTGCCTCGCCGCCTCGGCGGGAATCTCCTCAAGAAGCGCCGTACGATCGTCCGCCGCCATCTCATCGAGAAGCCGAGCCGTCTGTCGGTCACCGAGTCCACTTAAGATCGTTCGCTGCAGATCGACATCCAGTTCTGAGAATATGTCCGCCGCGATCTCACGGGGAAGGATCCGGAAGATTAAAACTCGCTCCTCATCAGAGAGGCTAGCGAGGAGCTCCGCTATCTCAACCGGCGCGCAGTCGACGAGGGCATCGCGGAGAACATGAAGTTCCCTGTCCGCTATTAACGCTTGTGCCTCTTCAACCGAAATCATGACTGTGAAGGATCAACCTCGCCGATACTCCTTAGGATCGTCGGCAGTCTATCAATGATCATGAAGTGTCCACCACCCTCAACCTTATTAAAAACGCTCCCCTGGATCTCTTTTTGCAAGAATGTGGCCATCGAGATCGGGACATATGTGTCGGCGTCTCCGTGCCAGATCGTCGTCGGGACCTCGATCTGTCGCAACAATGGGCGCCATTCGCTCATAAAAAGCAGAAACTCCGTCACCACCCCTCGAACTCCTTGACGCAGCGACTCTCGAATGTTCTTCGCCAACACGATTCGAACATCACGTCGAGCGACGATCTCCTTGTCGACAGCCGGAAGCAACGCCCCGAACCACACCATCGCTGTCGCAGGCACGGATCTCCACATCGAGGCGATCATCCTGATGACGACACTACTAAGCCGAGGCGCGCGCAAGCCGAGCACCAAAAGAGCCCTGTTAGCGAGGTTAAATCCACCGAGCGCCTCTGGAGCCGTGAGAGGACCAAGCCCGCTCACCAAGCACAGGGATGACACCCGTTCTTTGAGCAGCGCCGCGGCGGCGACCGCCGTTGGGGTGCCGCCTGAGACACCAAGAATCGCGAAACGCTCTATGAAAAGGTGATCAGCTACGAGGGTCACGTCCTGCGCCCAGTCCTCGAAGCGGCGCTCGCCGTACCAATCCGAGCCCCCAAAACCAGGACGGTCGAGGGCAATAATCGTAATCCCCTGGGCCATCGCCTCGCGGTGAGCTACCGCGGCCTCAATCCGAGAAGCTGGGAACCCATGGCTGTAGAAGACGACCCGTTTGTGGTCTCTTGCCCCAAAGATGGCGCACTGCACCCCTCTCCCATCCGGGTGGCGAAGCAGCAGTTCGTGCTCACGACGATGGGGCTCGCCAGCGCCGCCTATTTTAGCCTCATTTCCTGTCATTACTCATGTATATCAACCAGGCAGTTCCCCCGAAACCGATGATCAGCCGATCTAATCATGCTACCCTTGGCGAATGCGACCAGTCCTCGTAATCACAGCCCTGATGTGCGAAGCGACGCCCCTTAT
>CAIVDM010000055.1 GCA_903904735.1 uncultured delta proteobacterium | reverse complement strand
GTCATCGCGCCCGTGGTGGCGTTCTCCCTCTTGGGTGTTCTTCCTCTTACCACATTGATGTGGATTAGCGCGGCCTTGATGTCTTTTGCTACGATTCAGATGTTCTTTATTCGAGAGCGGCAGGCACGCGTGACATCTTAAAATCTGGCGAAGCCTCAAGCAGTTCTCCCTCTCGAACCATCCAGCGCGCCCCGCCCCACCGTTTCGCTATATTCACAGATGGCGCGCCACGGATAACCAGGAACTTCACGTACGCCTCGCCTTCGGTCGCCGAACCCCCTCGCACGGCAGCTCCACGAGATATCGAAACAGGCCGCGCGGTCTCTGGGTCAAATATATGCGCGTACGAACGTCCATGTACGACAAATGGATTTCCCCTCGCTCTGGACACAGACAGGGTCTCGTCACGTAGGGATATTCGCGCGTCTGACTTTCCCTCGACCAGCGCCACATCAACGACCCAACCATCTTCGCCTGGAGGCGCGCCTATGGCGCCAAGGCTGCTTCTTCCAAAATTAATGAAGGCCGCCGACACTCCCTGTGCGCGAAGGAACTTCAGCGCCTCGTCCACGGCGTATCCCTTTCCGATTCCACCAGTCTCTATCATAACATCGGGAAAACGCTTTCTTACGCCGTCAGGCGCGACGACCTCGAGAGCATCGGGCGAGACAAGCTTTCGCACACGTGAGATATCCTTGTCAGACGGAAGCGTGCCGCGCTTAGCGGCACGCTCCCACATGTCAACCAGGGGACGCACCGCGATGGAGAACGCGCTATCGGTGTCATTTGACAGACGCAGCGACGCCGACACGAGAGCGTGCATGTCCGCGCTGACATCCAGAGGAGTCGTGATTCGCTGACGATTAAAAACGCTCACCGGGCTATCCGGGATCCATGTGCTCAGTTCTCTATTCAATCTCTCAGCGATAGCGAAAGCTCCATCAATGAGTCGAAGCCCCTCAGGCTCTGAAGAAGCGTACACCGTGATATCCATGAGAGTTCCCATGGTGTATCTGACCTGCGAGACGCGCACATCAGCTGACGACCAAGGAGAACGCTTCGCGACATACTCGCATCCCAACGCGCATACAAGCGCGGGAACGACCAGTATCCCAAGCGTCCATCGAAGCGTACTACCGAGGGCGAACATTCGTGTCCGTATACGCGTTTCGCTGTGAGGTCCACACTGACCAGACGGAGAGACCTATGGTCACGATGAGAGAGAGTTGCAGAACTACAAACGAAGCGATCTTGAGGTACGCGAAGATCGGGCTCACAAACACAATCAACCAGCCCGAAGCCTCGTCCAAAAACGCGCTGCTGAACGCCGCCACGATTAATATCATCTTTAAGGCCCCGTTGATCGGCACAAACAAAAGAAGATGCATCAACGCCACAAGAAAGATGCCCATGGCGAAAAGGTGAAAGTGACTAACTTCCATAAGACCACGGACACTTTTGGGATGCGTAAACTTCTCGGGCGACCCGAGGTAATGCTCCACTACGCCTTTGTAGCTAAGCCCCATCTCCATATACAAGCCAAAGTTCGTGAACCAAAAGGCAAAACAATAGAAGAGGAAGAAAAGTACTATCACGCGAAGCAGCGTGTTTCTACTCCATTCCCCTGTCACAACGAATCTCATGAAACGACCTTCGTGAAAAAACGCCTACTACAGGCGCTACTCCGCGCCCTTTAAAGCCACCTCAAACGACGCGCGAACCACTCGAACTCCATCCGACAGGCCATGCACCGTTAAGGTGGATCCTGCTATTGGGGGGACTCCCTGTCCAGGCGCAATCTCCTCAATCGGCTCGTTACCTTCTAGGCGCTTTAGCCAGGCGTCTGTCGGCTGGTATTCGCAAGGTTCGTTAAAAGCCAACAATACGACCTTCTCCACCGCCAAAGTCTTTGAGAGCACCACCATATATACAGCAAGATTGGTGCGCATTACCCGCGAATCGATCACCGCGTATCCAACCACCTCCCCGTTTCGCTTTCCCTCAAAGAAATGGAAGAGCCCGGAGGATACTTTCGCCTGGGAAATCCGCTCTATCGCCTCACGCTGGTCTGAGGATAGAACGACGGTCTTCTCGCCAACTTCAACTCCATCTGAAAACGCTATATGGAGCGCTTCATCCTTGGCATAGAAGACCGTACCTAAAACTGCTTGCGGGGTCATCAACCACAGGGACAAGACCAAGGCGACTGTCCAATGGCGCCATTGGGTCACTCGGCGAAGTATCGTGGTCATAGGTTGATGCCCCGTTTTCATTGAGTCTCTAGTACACAAATCCTAGACCAACGGCAACTTCATCAGCTGTCGGAGTCGGTCCATCTGTTTGATAGTTCTTGTAATCAGCCTTGATTACAACCTTATCCACTGGCTTGTAGGACACTCCCACCGTGTAGATCTGCTTATCCAGCGAATCATTGCGGGCGAATCCAGACGGAACCGCGGCTTGCGTATCGAGCTGCTCATAACGAAAGAACGGCTCAACACTTTGACGGGTACCACGCACGAGGTGAGGCAACACATCATATGCCCCCTCTACGTACCAACCGTTCTGACGATCCGCGATCGTCTCGCCATTAGCCGTACTGACTGTGGCGGCATCATCGATGCCTGTCCATACGCCAAGGGCTCGCATCGAAAGTTGGCGGTAACGGTACTGCGCATGAGCCTCTCCAACGATAGTTCGGACATTCGGTGTGCTACCGTTGAAGTCCTCATTTTGGCCCGAGTTTCCGATCCAGAATGAGCTTCCAACCAAGAGGCCAGGAATTGCGTCTGGGCTATAATCAAGTCGCCCGGTCCACGCCACATCCTCGAACAACGCTTTATTGCCCGACTGACGCCCTTCCCTGATACCTGAGTCCTCAAAACGCGATGCTCGTAATCCGTTTACGAGGTATGTACGGTACTCGAGCTTTCCTGCGGCCTCGGCTTGACCGAAGAAACCAGCTCCGAGCTCGTTCCAAGTCGACGGAATGATGTAGCGCTCAACGTCTGGTCGCACGACTCCATAGAAATACGTTGGCTCATGAATCTCGTTTATGAATCCCATGGGGATCAGAACCGATCCAGCTCGCACGTTGAACTCCTTCTCCGCAAGGAAGTCCATGTAGGCGAACTCTACCGATACTTTTCCGGAGTCTTCACCAGAGTCGCCCCCCATCTCGTCGGTGTTACCGTGTTCGAGCTCTATCTCCGAGTTAAAGAGGATATTATCGTTGAACTTGTATCCCACATAGGTCACTAACCGAAGGATGTCCCCCTTATCAGCTTTGCCCTGTCCATCGTTGACCAGTCCGCGGTAATTCATCTCACCATACCCACCAAGCGAGATACCGCCAGGCACGTTATAGACACTCGAAGCCGCCGGACCCATACCCCACTGGCTCTTGAGTTCCTTTTTCTCTGGGATGAGCTGACCGATGCGAGATTGCTGAATCTCTGTCGCCAGCGTTGTGGTGCGCTGCTCAACTTTTTTATCTTGCTCTGTCAGCTTGGTTTCGAGAGCTGCGAGCCTCTCTTTGAGCGCTTTAATCTCAGCGAGCTCATCAGCTGTACTTACAGTCGGGGCCGCCATGGCAAGCGAACCTAGCAGGGGAATAATATATTTACTTAACTGTTTCATGCACTTATCAAACCTCATCCAAAGACATCGCATCTCTTTAAGGCACTTGGCATTAGCGGGAGAGGCGATACCCATATAATGTGCGCCGTACATAACAGGAGGCTGCTTTATATGTCAAGCAGCTGGGCGGGTAATAATATTCGGTCGGCTTTGTGCAGTGTTACCGAAGACGGCGCTCTTGGAGGGGTGAGGTCAGATCGACCTCATTAAGCTTCAGATACAGCACCCCCTCTGTGCGCGACAGGGAGAGCTCGTTACGACGATCAAGAGAGGCGCACAATTGGGGGATAAACCCCTCCTCAAATGAATAGAAAGGAATCTCCTCTCCGTTAAAAATCGCCTCTCGCGTGAGCTGCTGATACACCTGGTCGGCTGAGCGGTGGCAATAGACGGCGACTCGTTTGGCCGCCTTGGCTGCTCGGTGAAGGCGCTCGGTCGAGGGCGCGCCGATCTCAGCCCATAGCGACAGCGTCCCATCGAGCTCTTTTATTGAGATCGTCGGCTCATCCGGAGCCCCGATACCGCGAGAGAACCCTATCCCCTCCCCATGCTCTAAGCACCACGCTATAACTCTGGTCATCATAAACTCAGAGCTCTCAGATGGATGAAGCGCTACCGCTAACTTCTCATCGTGGTACACCGACCGATCGACATCTGAGATCTGAATCGAGAATTGATATACTGTCGATTTTGGTGTCATGAATCACTCTACAAAGGTTTCTCGGTCACTTTCCGCGCGAGAGCCTACTATACCCAAGAAGCTTACCCGATGTCTCCTCCATGCGAGTGGCACCAGAAATACGAGAGATCCAAGCCAGCCAAACACCCACAATTGCCACTCGCTAGGGGCTCTGTTAAAGGTGCTTATTAAAGACTGAGCTCACCCACACTTTTCTTTAGGCACCGAGTCAATCGTCCCCTATGAAACGCGACGACAATCGAGTTGGATACATCTACGCGATAAGCGCTCACACGCTGTGGGGACTGCTTCCTTTTTACTGGCGAACGCTCGCCAACGTGCCAAGTCTAGAGGTTATCGCGCACAGGGTCGTGTGGTCACTTCTATTTCTCGGCGCCATTTGCTTGGCGAATCGATCATTGGGAGAGATCCTTCGGGCGCTTCGCTCCCCTACCGCGCTAGTCACGCTGGCGATAACTGGGGCTCTTATAGCCTCAAACTGGCTTGTGTACGTGTGGGCAGTCACGCACGGCCATATAATCGAAGCGAGTCTGGGCTATTTTATCTCACCACTTTTCACTATCGCGCTCGGCGCGTTGCTACTTAGAGAAAGGCTGTCACGTTACCAGCTAACCGCTATCGCGCTCGCATCAGCCGCAGTGCTGTATCGAATCGTGGCGGAAGGCGTGTTCCCCTGGATCGGCGTCGTTCTCGCCGTCTCGCTCTCAATGTACAGTTTTCTCCGAAAACGCCTCCCCGTGTCCTCGCTGACTGGGCTCTCAGTGGAAACGCTACTTTTGTTGCCACTAGCCCTCGGCTATCTCAGTATCGGGGTCGCGCGAGGAACCTCCCATTTCTCCTTAGAGCACTCATCAACTATGGGGCTACTTATGCTCACTGGTGTCTGCACTTCCCTCCCTCTCCTTTTTTTCGTGAGAGCGGGGCAACTTTTACCACTCTCAACACTAGGCATACTTCAATATTTGTCTCCGTCGTTGCAGTTTCTGTCGGCGCTTGGGTTCTTCGGGGAATCCTTGTCCGCAACCACACTTGTATCATTCAGTTTCATATGGCTCGCTATCGTGTTGTATCTCGCAGGGGACCAACTCAGTCGCAGAGGTCGCGAGCGGCATGGAGTTAAAAACTGATGCGAAGGATCCTTACTCCCTACGCGCGAGTGGCGGTTCTCATATGGTTCTGCGTCATCATGATGATTGACGCGAACGGTTCGCCGCAAGAGATCCGAATCGGGGGGCTCTTTGACCTCACAGGCGGTGGCGCGATTTGGGGCAGAAGCGAGAAAAACGCTTTTCTCTTAGCGTGTAGGGATTTCGAGGCTAAAAACTCCTCTTTTCGGGTTACCCCTATTATCGAGGACACGCTCTTCTCAAATCGCCACACCGTGACCAGTCTCCAGAAGCTCATCTCGATTGACAAAATCTCGTACGTCATCGGCGCGACCTGGGAGAATACCGTGCCAATGATGTCTATTTGCGAGCGGAAAAAAGTCGTTTGCGTCTCTCCGTCGTATCATGGCAAGGAGTACTACACTCGTCCGTGGCGATACAATTTCTCGGCGTGGTTCGATGACCGCGAATACTCATCGACGATCGCGTCTGACATACGCGCTAAGAACATGCGGCGGATAACGATCTTCGCGGCGCTCACTCCCTACTACGACTCCCTCGTTGAGGATCTTCTCTCGCGTCTATCCGATTCGGTTATCTCCACAGAGCGAGTCACCCTTGAGGAGCGAGACTTTAAGAGCATCCTGATGCGTGTCAAACCCGATGTCGATGGGGTGGCGATGCTGCTCGATAACGCCGGACAGATTCAGGCGTTTCTCAAGCAGTGGAGCGAACTTCGAGGTGACCGACCACCGGTTTATTCCGACGATTTGATCGCCTATCTCGAACCTCCCGAAGATCTCAAACGTCACGGCTTCCCCTATTTTTACGCCCATCCTGTCCTCGACGGATTTCAGTATCGAGAGTTCTTGACCAGGTATGTGTCCACTTTCGGCGAACCGCCCCTTGGCTCAAGTGCCGCCGTGACGTACGACGAAACAAAACTCATTCTGGATTGCGCCGCCAAGCAGCCAAGCCCCACAGCGGTACGCGATTGCCTCTCGGCGACAAGCTCATATTCAGGGGCTTCAGGGACTATTGCGTTCAATGGCGGACAGACGGTCAGGGACCGAACAATGCGAATATCGGCACTTTATCCATAACGCCTTCACTCTCATTTGACTCTAGAGTCCGTTCTTCTTACTCTCTTCAGCACTTCCGCGTTCGATCTTTTACAATCTTCTTCAGTAGTAGTCATAGCGGGTTAGTAACCCTCACGCTCTATCGACTGCCTGCCTGACTACGTAGTCGCGCAGGTCGTCGACACGAGTCGATTAGAGTAGGTTCTTTAGCAAAAGGAGGTTTGTATGAATCAGATAGTGGTTCCGTTCGCTGTTAGTGGCCTATTGCTTGTCACGACGGTGTTAAGCGCTCCCGTGTCTCCGACAGATTCCTCAATCGCGAAGGCGGCTGTTCGGGAATGCAGCAGATCGTTTTACCAGCTCGGAAGAGACTTGATGCAGGTGCCTCAGGTTGAACTGCACGACCCAAAACGTTTCTTTTCGCTCATCAGAGAGCGGATCGAAGATCAGCGCGCGGTCATATCGATCGTTCGCGGTCAGGCACGAGAAGATTCTACTATCGCGGCTTTAAAGGCAGCGGATAAGCTTCTCGGCGAGGCGCTTAAGCGTCTGCGAGAAGTTGAGACTAAGGATGATTACGGAGAGATCGCCTTTTCGGCTGGTCGCTCCGTAAGTGAATCCACGCCGTTTCGAGATTTCTTTCTTAAGACTTTGGGTAACTCAACACCCACTGTAGGAGAAAGTATCACCGAAAATGGTAATTGATCCCTGCAGCGCCGACTTTACCGAAAGGTTTTTCCATCGACTCGAGTCGGCGCTCTCTCAGCCGGACTCTTTGTATTGAGGGCTATGTATCCTTCCTAATCTTCCAGTCCGATACCTTTCGATCACTCCATGGACGAGCGTCCCCACTCTGTCTACAGGTAGCAAGCTGCGCGAAATCGAGATCAGCTATCGCCATGCCCTCTTCGTTAAGAGGGCTCTGCGCCAACATGGCTGAATCAGGAAAGGGTGGCTTACTGGGCGCGATAATAGAACTTCTTCCATAGCCAGTGCCAAGAGAGAATCGCTGGATAGGTCCAACGATACTCGTGTGAACCACAAACATCTCATTTTCTATCGCGCGCGCCTGACAGCTCCAGCCGACTCGCTGATAGCCATGCTGACTCTCGCAATAACTGGGGACACAGAGAAGCTCCACTCCATGTTCAGCGAGCGTACGAGCCGCTTCGGGAAATTCCGAGTCATAACACACCAGCACCCCAAGGCGTGGGTCAGGAAACTTCACTAACCCTGTCTCGTAGGCCAATCTCCACGGGGTTTGCTCCCACATGGTCCGACAGTTTTTCGGCTGATAGAAAAGCCTACCATCGGGCCACGCGATCGTGGCGACATTAATAACACCTTGAGCTGACTGTCGCAGGTGTGAACCGCCCACGATAACAATCCCATGCTGTGTGGCGAGCCTCTTCAAGCAGTCATCGATCTGCTCGCAAAACGGGACAAGATGTCCCACTACCTCGTGCTCCTCACCGTCTCCGAAGAGGCTGAGTAGCTCGACCTCAAAAAGCTCAGGCAGGACCACGAGCCGCGCGAAGCGAGCGACCGCCTCTTCAATCAGGGCAGTAAGATGCGCGAAAAACTCGTCGCTCGAGCGAACTTCCCGAATTCCCCAAGTTATCGCCGCCACTCTCAGCGTCGATGGAAGAACATCTGCTATCATCACGCCCATTGATCTAAGAAGGATCGCTCACTCGACCTAGCAAGCGAGCGATATTCAATTATTTAACCTCGAGGAGCTCTACATCGAAAATGAGGGTCGCGTTCGGTGGGATAACACTTCCAGCACCATGAGCGCCATATCCAAGCTCCGATGGGATTATCAGGGTTCTACGACCACCGATCGCCATGCCAGCGACACCTTCATCCCATCCCGCGATAACCCGTCCCATTCCCAGCGGGAAATCAAAGGGCTCATTTCGATCACGAGAGCTGTCGAATTTCTTCCCCGGCTTTCCGCCCTCATCGAGCCATCCCGTGTAGTGAACGACCACTATTTTGCCTTTTTCAGCCTTAGCGCCCGTACCAACTTTTTCATCTCGGTAGCGAAGCCCCGACGCTGTTTTAGTCTCTGATATCTGTGAGTTCTCCATCTTCTTCACCTCCGCGTGACTATCCGCGACAAACACTAATGAGAGCGCCACCATGGACGCGAATACCAGGCTCTTCATGCTATCCTCCGTTACGACGATTACAGTCACCTTATCGACAGGTATAGTGACGTGCCCGCCGATTTATTTCAACACCGTAAGATGTGAAGGGCTGACTAATTTGTCTTGAGACACGTGACGATACCCTCACACACCTTCTTGGCGTCGCCAAATATCAGTGAGCAGTTATCGAGATAGAACAGATCGTTGTCCACCCCTGAGTATCCAGGATTCATTGATCGTTTGATGACGTACACCATTTTGGATTTGTAGGCCTCAAGGATAGGCATACCATACAGAGGGCTCGATTTGTTGGTGCGAGCGGCTGGATTGACGACATCATTCGCCCCAATGATGAGGACGGCGTCCGCTCTCGCGAATTCCGGGTTAACGTCATCAAGCTCTAAGACGTCATCGTACGGAATCTCTGACTCCGCCAACAGCACGTTCATGTGCCCAGGCATTCGTCCCGCGACAGGATGAATAGCAAACTTAACCTCCACACCTCGGTGATGGAGCTGCTCGTACAATTCTTTTACAGCGTGTTGAGCCTGCGCCACGGCCATACCGTAGCCTGGCACCACGATGAGGCTCGAGGCGTTCTCAAACATGAACGCGGCGTCCTCTTGGCTAGCTGACCGACACGTTTTCTTGGTTCCGCTCTCGGCCGTGACCTCGGCGCTCGTGCCGAAACCACCTAAAATAACGCTAACCAGCGAGCGATTCATCGCCTTACACATAATGTAAGAAAGGATCGCGCCGCTTGATCCTACCAACGCGCCTGTCGCTATTAGAAGTTGATTGTTAAGCGTAAAGCCCGTCGCTGACGCCGCCCAGCCAGAGTAGGAATTAAGCATCGACACGACTACCGGCATATCTGAGCCCCCGATCGGAAGCACCAAAAGAAAGCCAAGGACAAGCGAGATAGCAGTTACCGCGACGAAAAGCTCAACACTGTGCTCACGCGCAAAGACCGCTGAAAGTCCGAACGCCGCGAATATCAGGGCCGCGTTCCACGCGTGCTGTCCCTTAAATATCAGTGGGGAGGATCCCAAGAGCCCCTGAAGTTTGCCGAACGCGACCAGGGATCCTGTGAAGGTCACCGCACCAATGGCGCTTCCAACCACGAGTTCCACGAGCATTACGGCGTTCAGATGCCCATCCTCTATGTGTATCAGATACGTGCCGCCCGCCACGAGCACCGCGGAGAGCCCAACGAAACTATGTAGGGCGGCAACAAGTTGTGGCATCGCGGTCATATTAATACGAAGGGCGAGTGGAACTCCCACGACCGCGCCCGCGACAAGCCCGCCGCCTATTACCGTGTAATTGGTGACGTCAGGGTGAAATAAGGTTACCACAACGGCGAGAGCCATCCCCGCCATGGATAGACGATTTCCCCTCAAGGCGGTCTTTGGGTGACTAAGCCCCTTGAGACCGAAGATGAATAGAATTGTCGCTACCAGGTAGGCGACAGCGAAAAAGTCGGCGCTTAGCTTCATAATTATTGTCTCTTACGATTTCTTCTTGAACATCGCCAAAATGCGATTCGTGACCACAAAACCACCAAAGATATTGATCGACGCAAGCATCACGGCGAAAAACCCTAGGGCTTGTATCCATGTTGATTGAGCGGATTGCGGCGATCCCGCGACAAAGATCGCGCCGATGACGAGAATCGCGCTTATCGCATTCGTGACTGCCATGAGCGGTGTATGCAACGCAGCTGTCACGCCCCATATGACGTGATACCCGACAAAACACGCCAGGGTGAATACATAGATCGCTATCATCGTGACTGACATATGTTTTAGCTCCTCTTAATTCGCAAAATTCCCTGATGTACCAGGAGAGATGACTCAATGATATCGTCCTCAAGATTGACAAAGAACGTGGCGTCTCCCGAGTCCCGCTTAGCGACGAAGAGGTCGAGGAGTGACACAAGATTGCGCGCAAAGAAGCTACTGGCGTCTCCCGCCATCATCGCTGGGTAATTCGTGTGTCCTACTATCTTTACGCCGTTCACCTCGACAACCTGATCAGGCTGACTCAAGGAGCAGTTGCCACCACTGGGTGTCGCCATATCGACGATGACCGAGCCACGTTTCATGTTTCTAACCACAGCGTCGGTCACCAAAATCGGCGCCTTTCTGCCTGGAACATTCGCTGTCGTTATTATTATGTCACTTTTTGAGAGTCGCTCGTCGAGCGCCTCTTGGAGTCTTCTTTTTGCGTCCTCCGAGAGCTCTTTGGCGTAACCACCCTGTCCGCTTCCCGACTCCTCGAGCTTAATATCGATGAACTTCGCCCCGAGCGACTGGATCTGCTCTCGCACCTCTGGTCGCACATCATACGCTTCAACGATGGCACCAAGTTTCCGCGCGGTCGCTATCGCCTGAAGACCAGCCACGCCGGCCCCAAGCACCGTGACCTTGGTCGCCTTAGCCGAGCCCGCCGAGGTCATCATCATTGGAAAGAAGCGACCGTAATGATGCGCCGCCTCTATCACCGCGCGGTAGCCCGCGATTCCCGCCTGAGACGAAAGTACGTCCATGGACTGCGCCCGAGAGGTTCTCGGGATCGCCTCTAGCGCGAGCGCGTCTACCTTCTCTTTTGCGAAGTTCTCTAAGAGCTGTCCGTTGCGGAACGGTTCCAACAGCGAAACGATCATCGCTCCCGAGTGCATATTCGCAGACTCATTAGCGGTCGGCGGCGCGACTTTCGCTATAAGGTGCGTATTCCAGATCTCGCGATTCGAGACAATCGTCGCCCCAGCGGCGTCGTAATCCTCGTCGTGAAAGCCTGCCGAAAGCCCCGCGCCTTCTTCTATACTTACGTCAAAGCCACACTTCGCGAGTCGCTTAACAGAGTCCGGCGTTGCGGCTACCCGAGTCTCTCCCGCGCCAATTTCCTTTGGAACGCCTACCGTTATTCCCGTTTTCATACCAGTGTCGCCTTACCTGTTCATACGCGGTGGGGCAGCGAATACAGATGTTCCGCAAGCCGTTTACCGCCGTTAGAAGAGAGGTCGGCGAATCCCCTACTAGACTTTAGGGGGTTGTGGAGTTCTTCACGCGTCGCAGGCGAGTCTTCCAACCCCCTGCATTGCCTTGGCTTTTCCCACCGTTTCGTCAGAATCGCGCGAGATATATAGAAATGTGCGCTGATTCCTTGATAATTCGTCAGCTCTACTGCCTCCTTTTTAGCCCTCAGCTCCCAAGCAATTCCCTGACTCACGCACGTGAAGCCTCCTGGGCTCTCTTTAGTTACTAAAGGATACTTGGCGTAGGAGACATGTTTTTTGAAGAAAGAAAAATAGCTATCAAAGCTCAAGGGAGATGTTCTTCCTCACTACGCAGTTATTGAACAGATGAGGCCGTTAGCCTTTGAACTAACCCTCGTAACACCTCTGTGACAACAAGAAAAAATCCTTCACTTCAAGTGATGAACACAGCGTGTCGTCCACTGACTTTGAAAGCTCTCGAAAATTATGAGTGTATCACGCTGGATACAGCTCTTGGATTTATTTATCTCCTGACATTCCGTAGTCGCCTCACAATAACTAACAGCTTCATCCTTCCTCATTCAGAGACGCTCCACTCCCAAAGCTTCGTACAGTATGACGACTTCGAAACTTGGCACATCCTTTGCCGTACGAGATAGCGATGACGGTTTACTAGCTCTGATAAGAGACCGCTGACTCGACGCCGAGATGTATCAATGCGAGATGAGACAACACGACTGGGCTAGACGAGTAAATTATGGATGGGGCAAGGCACGCGACCTCTCTGACGCCCAGTCAGGGACGTCCATGTCTTTCACATACGATCTATGTGGGGCGTTGTCTCCACGGTATTGGGAGAGAAGGGTATGCGGATTATATTAGTCGAGAGCACCACAGCCGCTCAAGCCGCCACGGCAAGGAAGCTGGGGTCCATCGATAGAATCGATAGGGACACCCTCGACCTCTCCATTGGTCTAGCGGATGAAGAGTCGGTGTTCGGTCGGCTCGACGCTTGCGACGTCCTTATTGTGGGAGCGAGTGTGGGCAAGCGATCCCTAGCGATCGCCAAGCGCGCCAAAGACGAGTCTCCTCACCTTGAAATTATCATCCTGGTGCCAGCAGTCGAATATGCCGCCGGCGCGTTTCGCTCCGCTCTCTCGTGCCGCGTTCGGAGAGTATTCTCAGACGCCGCGCCCACCCTTGATTTAGTCCAAGAATTGATGGGCATCCAAGAGGAGTTCCGAAACGCCGGCAAGGTACGGCCGAGTCGTGTTATCGCCGTGGTGCAGGCTAAAGGTGGCCTGGGGGCCACCTCAACCTGCGCCGCTCTCGCGAGTGTTTGCGGCGCGCACGGTCAGTCAACGATCCTGTGGGACCTCGATATTGAAACCAGAGATCTTTGCCGAGCTCTCACGGTGGACGGCGATCAATCGGCGGTCATGACCAAGATGGTGCGAGGAGAGACCGAAATATCCAGAGAGACACTTCGACAAGCCCTCATGCGAGTATCTGACCGAGTGTCAATATTGCCACCACCAGATCACGTCGCGGCCTGCATCGATCTTGTCGGTGGCGTCGACTCTCTTGACCTCATTCATGCGCTGCTCAACACCGCGCGACTTACTCACGATACGATCATCGTCGATCTTGGTGGCCGAATGGGACCGGCGGCCGCCGCGATCTTGAGGCACGCTGACGCTGTGCTCGTAGCGGTCGATGATTCTCTTTTAGGCCTCTCCGCGGCTAAATTTTTCTTACCCACGATACAATCTGTGATTCGATCGCCCGAATCCCTCTTTTTTCTCTGCTCAGGCATCTCGATCTCGAAAGCCGAGCTGGCGGATCAACTTGAGGCCGCGACTTCATTCGGAGCGGACACATGGTCACTCCCAGTCGTTCCGTTTGACACCGCTGCCTCAACGTGGCCCGGCTCCGGAAAAACGCTCTATGAGCTCGGCAAACGACAAACACGGCTCACGTTCGAGGAGATCGCCGAAACTCTCACGTGCATCGATCGAAGGCCTTCGGAGCCACACGTCGCCCGTTCGTTCTCAAGCCTTTTGGAAGCCCCAACCGCATCCATCTCAACGGCGCTCTCCGTCGCCGGCGTGCTTACGGCTTGTAGATTGCTCTGGTCGCGTGGATTCAACTGATTAGGAGGCATAGGATAACATGGCATACTTTGGAGGGACCGTTTCCGCGAAGCCGTGGTCGAAAATCGACGCGCGCTTTGTGCTGCTCTTTTTACTCTCATTCGCAGGTATCGCCGCGTCGGTGCTCATAGCTCATAATCTCTTACAACCCCCAACTTCACCACGACCACCTCAACCACTTTCTTCCATAAGCTCCATCACGCGTCCTAACACGACGCTGGCATTGGTCGCGACGAAGGAGATATCCGCCGGCACGAAACTCCTCCCGAGTATGTTCAAACTCGAGTCACGAGAGCTTGGCGACTCCGACCAAGGCGCGATCAAGGATCCTGATGAGGTCGCGGGTCGATACGCTCGAGTCGATATCACACGCAACACTCCCATTATACGGTCCGCTCTCACGGCGAACACCACACCACCAGATATCGGGGAACGTATACCCACCGGGCACCGCGCCGTGGCGATACCCGTGAACGCTCTAACGGGAGTCGAAGGATGGGTGCGACCTGGAGCTCATGTCGACGTCGTCTGGTCAACAGAGCGAGAAAAACAGTTCGTTGTCGTGACCATCGTCGAGAACGCAAAGGTTCTCTCTGTTGAGAGGTCGCTTGATACGGACCAACCGACGTCTCTCGTGCAAACCTCAAACCCGAACCATATCACGCTTGTCGTACCATCCTTAGACGCGCAGAAAATTCAACTGGCGAAGAGCTCTGGCAGCTTGAGTCTCAGCTTACGAGGCGTTGAGGATCAGGTCGAAAGCGAGACAAGTCTTCTCACGTCAGAAAATCTCCTGCTCCGACGCAGCGCCCGAGACGAAGTGAAGGGGAAAGTGGTCCTTGATGGAACTGAATACGGATTTGTACACGGCGAACTCGTGCCGATGAGTGAGCTAGACAAGGGATCTGCCTATCATTAGAAATGGGAGCGAAAAGATGCGTCGTACAACGGTAGCTTCTGAAGTCGGCAGCGCCCTCGTTGAGGCGGCGATTGTCATGCCGATCTTCTTTCTGATGGTTGCCGGAACTATTGAGTTTGGCCACCTCTACACATCACTCATCGTGCTTCGCAACGCCTCCGCCGTGGCCGCTCGCGCCGCTGTGCTCGGTACCGAGCAAACAACTACACAAGTATGTAATGCCGCGCGCGCCGCTCTTAATGCTGGATTCGAGCCCTTTTTACTAAAATGTCTCACATCGCCATCTATTCTTCCGGCGACTTCGGGAACACCTATTACAGTGACCCTATCGTACCCCGTTCCTCTTTTCTCAGTCGGTGCCGGCGCGGTACCAGGCACCACGTGGACCCTAACCACGCAAACCGTCATGCAGTGAGGAGTGATGTTTTACATGCGCGCGACCACAGCATCCTTTCAATCAGAGCGAGGAATCACGATCGTTCTTTTCTCGATGTTTCTCTTCGTTCTTTGCTCGTTTCTAGCGTTCGCTCTCGATATGAGTCGCTTTTATAACGAGCGACATAGGCTACAACTCACGACCGACGCGGCGACCCTCGCGGGACTCAACGCGCTCGTCGCCGGAACGACCTATAACGATGTGGTCAACGCCATCACCATAAACGGACAGTCTAACGGCGCGTCCACCAGCGAGATCCTTCAGGCTCAACCTCGTTGTGGCACATGGGTAAAGAACTCCTTCGTCGCGCAGCCTATTGGAGTCTGCGATAACACAAGCACAGCCCTAGAAGTAAGCCTTCGCCGCTCGCTACCCGCCGGAATGGGGAGCGTCTTAGGTCTCTCGCCTGTCACGCTTGTCACTCGCGCCATCGGCCATAAGCCACTGTACAGACCAGGTAACTGCATCCGTCCATTCGGTATCGAGAACTCCTACTTCACGCAATTAAACGTGCCCGTGGGCGGAGTGTTTACGGTGAACGGCTCTCAAAGCGCTGGAAACTGGGGCAAGCTCGATGTGTACTGCAACGCTTCCTCAGGAACCGCCTTTTCCGAGGCGATGCTCAATAACGTCTGCGACGAGAGCATCGCGGTGGGTAGCCAAATATCCACGGGAACGGGAAACGCGCAGATCTCGAGGGTGTTTTCGACGATTCTCGCCGACACGACGCTTCCTCTCGCCTCTCAAAGCATGATCTTCGCGGTCACGTCCGACTTCCCCAGCGGTAACGGATATGTGGAGCTTCTCAGGTTTATTCGGGTCGATCTGCTCTCTCAGCGTGGCAGCGGGCAGAATTGGGAAGCGACTCTACGGGTAGTGAACCTCGACGCGGAACCAGAGAGCGCGAAGCCGCCCGACAGGGACTTAATGGAGTAGGCGTGTGGCACGGAGGAAACATGAGTAATTCAAACAGGGATGATAGTGGCTTTTTACGGGATCTATTCTCCGCTGCTCGCAAAACCTCACCCGTCTCGGCTGAGACGGAGATCCGAAATCATCGTGAGACGACAGAACCTGCCCATACAACAGAGAAAGCTCGGATTTCGCCCCCGCCGACTAGTCGGGCTTCTCAAAAAACCGCTCGACCTGGACTGTCCCCCCTCGCCACGGACGTACTCAAGGCCGCGCGCGGCGAGCTGGGAAGAAGCGCTCATCAACAGGCGTCAGGTCTGGACGCCATCGCCACCGAGCGAGCGATCGGCGCGGCGATTGATAAAGTGTCAGAGGGACGCAAAGAGCAACTAAGCGATGTGGAGCGCGCGGACCTCATTGTTCATCTCCGCACGGATCTTGTCGGCTGGGGTGTGCTTCAGCCTCTCATCGATGATCCGCGGGTCACTGATATTCACGTTTATGACGATGCCACTGTGGTGTTGCAGCGAGGTAAGGTCAGTGAAAGCACCGGCCTTCACTGGCCGAGTCGAGAGGCGTATTTGGCGTTTGTCGACCGTCTTCTGCTTAAACTGGGGAAATCGCTCTCTACACAGCAGCACACTGTTGATGGCGCGTTCGAGGACGGAATCCGAATCTGCGCGGTGCATGAGAGCGTATGTGTGGGGTGTGGACCTCTTCTATCAATTCGCGTTCCCCGACTCGCTGATACGACACTCGATATGCTCCTAGGATTTGAGCTCGCCCCCAGAGTGATAATCGAATATCTCGCCTCCCTTACACGATGGGGACACGCCACAATGCTCATCGCGGGGGAGACTGGGACGGGGAAAACGACTCTCCTCAAGGGACTCGGTACTCAGTTTGATCCAACCGAGTCGATCGTGACCGTTGAGGATACGCCCGAGCTCAACTTCAATCATTCATTTCTTCGAGCTCTCGTTTCTCGTCCTCCTAATGTGGAGGGAGTCGGAGAGGTTACTCTACAAGAACATATCAAGACGACCCTACGTATGACGCCAAATCGGGTGATCTTGGGCGAGATGCGCACACCGTTCGCCGCAGAAGCGTTCCTCGAGAGCGCCCAGACGGGTCATACTGGTATGTCCACTATTCATGCGAGAAACGCAAAAGAGACCCTCGTTCGTCTCGAGTCCCTTCTCGGGCGCGCGCAGAAATCCGTCGCTATAGACATCATACGCCAACAAATCGCGCTGGCTGTCGATGTCGTAGTATGGATGTTTCGTGACAAACGAACCGGGAAACCACGGATCGGCGAAGTGATCGAGGTTGGCCACTATGTTGAGGGTTCAATTCAGATAAAGCCGATCTTTCGATTTGATCACTCCAGCGAATCTCCATCATGGCTTGTTGAGTCATGGAACAGTTTCTTTGAGGAAGTTCTCTCGAAGGACGGCGTACACCTTGGAAGACTCGACAAAGCTCTCTGCCTCGAGACCTCTTCCACGCAGGCACCCTCCTCGCAAACAGGATCGCGGAGGAGCGTCGCATGAGTACGGAGGTAGCGATCTTCACCTGTGTAGTCACTGGTGGCTGCGCTCTTTTAACGCTGCTTCATTTGCTGCGTCAGATGTTTTTTCCATCACGCTCCAAGGAATTGCGGAACGTCATTAGGTCACAGGAGGCTACTCCTCGTCCGTCTTCGCTCATCTCAGGCCTCCAGCCGGGTGAGCCCCACTCATCGAAAGGCGCTCATTCTCGAAAAGACGCGACCCTCACGATCGCACGGCGCCTTAGGTACGCCCGATGGAAGCTATCACCGCTCACGTACTACATGCTGGCGACAGGTATCAGCGGCTTACTTTTCGCTCTCGTGGCACCTTACCTGAATGGTCTGCTGTGCTTTTGCAGCTTACTCGCGGGTCCGATCATTATGCGAGGAATCCTCACCAGGTGCATAGAGCGACGTAGCAATCGATTCGACGCGGATTATCCCCAATTCCTTATGTCAGTCGTGGGACTTCTCAAGACGGGAATGACCCCATCCGGTGCCCTTGAGACCGCCGCGCGCGGTCTGGAGAGGAATTCACTTGTTCGCGAGGAGGTTCTGCTCATGCTGGAGCGAATACGCCTTGGAATACTTGAGGATCGATCAATTGGAGCATTCGGAGAGGACATCTACCACCCCGAGATTGAGCTTTTCGTTCAGGCTCTTTTGCTTAGCTATCGAATTGGCGGAAATCTATCAGAGTCCATCGAACGCTTGTCTCGACAGGTTCGACGCAGACAATACTTTAAGAGCTCCGCTCACGCCGCCGTGGGTCTCCAGCGAGGGTCGATCATGATCATCACTCTCATTCTCATCGGTCTCCAGGGGTACATCGCGCTTATCTTTCCCAGCCTTATGCGCAATAGCCTCAACCATGAGATCGGTTGGCAGATATGGCAATGCGCCGGTTTGTGCGTCGTTATCTCGTTCATATGGATTAGGCAAGTTACCCAGATGAAACTATAGGTATGGAATCGCAAATCACTCTTTCTGTAAGCGCGATAGCTCTTGGTGGAGCCTCATTGAGCGCTCTGTTTGGTCTCGTCTCGTCCAAGAGACGCTCCGCTCGGGTATTGTCCACGCTCACAAACCCGATCGCGTCAGAACAACGTACTCAACGCGGCCAGTCACTACATGAGACCTCAATCGATTACGCGAATGAAGCCGCTCGCGCCTCCCTTAAGCAATCCGATGACTCAAATGACGATGTGGATATATTTTTTCGAGCGGGTGTCTTCTCGGAAACAGCCCGGCGAAGAATGTCGATTTTCAGCAAAATGTCTGCCATTTCATGCCCGGTCATCGCCTTAAGTCTGACATACAGCTCGGGTGGAGCGCTTCCAATCATGGCGACCCTTGTAGGCCTTGGAATCGGCTTGCAGGTACCTCGCTCGTACCTTCGACGCGCCATTCTACGCCGAGATGAGGAGATCATGTTTTACCTACCTTTGGTGATTGAGCAGCTTGTCATAGGAGTTAGTAGCTCTCTCGATGTGGGCCCGTGTATCCGCTGGATTGTCCAGATGGCGGACGAGCGCGACTCCCATAATGCCGTTACCGAGCTCTTACGATACGCGCAGCAGTACATGAAGGCAGGTACATCGATGGAGAACGCGCTTATCCTCGTGGCTCGACTTTCCGGCCACACCGAATTAAAGCACGTCTTCATGTCATTGTCGCAAGTCAGCAAGCATGGAGGTGAGATAACAAAACAGCTTCAAGAGTTAGCCAACGCTGTCTCTGCGCAGCGTGAGGCGCGTATTGAGGGGAAGATAAAGAAGCTTGAACTTGAGGCGACAGGACCAGTAGGACTCGTATTCGTGGCGTTCATGGCTACATTTCTCTCCAGCCTCGCTCTTCAGATAGTCTCTGGTCTACGGTGACGAGGACTGGGACTCGAGTCTGCGGTCCGAAAGTGGATGTGCTCGTAAACGTGAACGTGAACGTACCCCGAGATACATCGTAAAAATACTGTCTTCGAGTAGCATATTTTCAGTTCGTGTACGTTCAAGTTTACGAGAACGTTCACGGAAAACAGGTTTTCTAGCGGAAAAAGGCGCGCTATCACCGGTCAATGCGGAGAGACGCAGATAAAAAAAGGGCGACACATCAATGTGTCGCCCGGGGTGGCAACGGGATGGGAAGACTACCTCACTCGGATCCGTCTGGACCTTGTGCCCTCGTCATCCTCAACCCAACACGTCATTACCTTCTTCGGACGTCTGAGAGAGAACTCATAATACCCCTCAGCGTCACTCGCCTGTGTGGCGATCTCTGTCCTTCGACACACAAGAGTAACGTTTTCATCCGCTAACAAGTTATCCTCTGAATCCCGAATCTCGCCGAAGACGAATACTCTTCGTTTCGAGCGTTCAACCGCTATCTTAAGGTAATTCGGCTCTTCATATCCTGGGTCGTCAGGCTCCCCGGGCTCAGACGGCTCAGGAGTCGGGCTCGGTTCCGGGGTAGTTGTAGGATCCGGAAGTGGCGTCTCATCGGAGGGCTCGGTCGGCATGGGTGTTGGTGTCTGTGTCGGCAACGGTGTCGGATAGGCCAAAGTAAGTGATCTGTAAAGATTCGCCCTTCCCCCCGACGTCATCTTTCCTGAGAAAGCTGCCGACGTATCCACTCCTCTCAACAAAGCCGACTTAATGTCGGCATAGGTGAGAGATGAATTAACCGAGGTTAAAATCGCCGCCATACCCGCCACATGAGGGGTTGCCATCGAGGTCCCGCTCGCGTACGTGTATCCCTGTGAGAGCGTGGTGCTAAAAATATTGACGCCTGGCGCCGCGAGATCGACTGAATTAGCGCCAAAGTTCGAGAAAGACGCCAAACCGTCAGTTTGAGTGCTCGCCGCCACGGAAATGACATTATCTTGCGTCGACGCCGCGGGATAGAGCGGATAGAGATCAGAGTTCTGTCCGGAGTTTCCCGCCGCCGCGACAATGAGAGTCCCATGTTGCTTAGCATTCTTGACGGCGTCCTCCAACGTCTGGCTATACGACGAAGTGCCGAGCGACATACTAACTATCTTTACGCCACGGCTCACGGCGTAATTAATTCCCGCGGCGACAGTGGCGATGGAGCCCGATCCTGTACCGCTTAGAACCTTGACCGGCAACAGTTTCACGTTCCATGCCACCCCCACGACTCCAACTCCGTTATTTCCAACGGCACCTATTGTTCCCGCGCAGTGCGTCCCGTGAAAGTTATCATCCATGGGATTCGCGTCATTGTTGATGAAATCATACCCATACACATCATCAACAAAACCGTTCTGGTCGTCGTCTAGGCCGTTCGATGGTACCTCCGCGGCGTTAATTGCGATGTTCGCCGCCAAATCAGGGTGAGTGTATTCGATACCCGTATCGACAACCGCCACGGTAACGCCTGACGAGCCCGTGTTTATATCCCACGCTCCTGGCGCGTTAATAGCCGACATCCCCCACAGCGATCCAAGATATGGATCGTCAGCGCTCCTCGTTGTCTCGACTATATAATTTGGCTCACAAGTTAAGTCGAAGGTCGGATTCTCTCTCTTAAGTTTCGAACAAGCCTCTTCAACCGCCGCTTCATCTACCTCGGCTATCTCCTCCGTGGATGCACCACCCCCCGCTATCGAGAAGATACCCAAGGTGCCCTTATCGAGACTCTTACTGAGCGCGACACCGCGCGGACGCCTTAAATTATCCGCTTTACGGGAAGCCCTCGTCGAGAAACCGCCACCCTGTTTTGGAAATGATAGGACTATCTCCTGGCCTTTAAAGACCCGTTTGGGAGCTCCGTGCTGAGCCGAGGCGAGTGAAGGAGAAAGCAAGGATACAATCGAAAGTCCGTAGGGGCAGAGGCTCACTAGCGTACTTCGTTTAATCGTCTTTGTTTTCATTATCACCGTATCCTCAGTCACGCCCCTCACGGCGTACTTGGCACAAGGCAAGCATCGGACCAAGATCCGAAGAACGAAGAGGTTCTGGTAGTTACGAACACCGCATCACACGAATGAGTAGCGAACGACTCAGAACATACCACTCTTTGCGTAGCCGTTGAGCGGTCAGGTTATACATCTACGCAAAACTCGTAGCGCCGTCTCTCCAAGAAAGCTCCTACCGCCCGAGCTTCGCTTATCCCTGTGCCTGAGGATCACCGTATATACGGTGCTTGATGTTCCGTAAGACGGGCGCGACATCTCGGACTCCCGAACGGTACGCAGCCCCGATCAGGGAAGGTCGAAAAATATAACAGTGAGAGTGTCGGCGAACATCGCCTGCCCAGATAGTTTTATATCGCGCCCGAGGACCCAAGAGATCATATCGATGACACCCTCGACGCGCCACCTCACGAATGGTCTCCCGAGCGAGAAGCTGTCCCGGAGCGCATCGAGAGAACGCCTCATCGTAGGTGACCTTCGGAGAGAAGCAACGATCACCAATCACAAAGGACAACTCCATAGAGACTGGATTATCTGCGACTTTAAGCGTACTGAGCCTCACATGTCCTTGTGCCGCCGCGAGAGGAAGAAGCTCCCGATAAAACGATAAGGTTACCGAACTGCACTTAATCGCTCCACCGCGTTCCCCCTTCCATCCAGCGCCTTCCATCTCCACAAATCGCTCAAAGAAATCGGGTCGATAGTCATTGAAGACTTCAAACTTTATCGGGCCAAATTCCTCTAAGCGGGCCTGATATTTTTCAAGCTTTTTGCGGTCCTTCCTGTGTCGTTGCGGCGAATTAGCGAATGGATCGTGCCCGTCCGAGGGAATCGCAAGGTACGGACTCAGAAGCGTTGACCAGTGGGCGGTAAGGTAGCCATCACTCTCCGCGTGTCTCATGATACCGGCAAAAGCCCCATCCTCGGGAACTCCGAGCGCCTCAATCACTCCCCACGTCCTATCAGCGCGCAGCGCTTTCCAGGCCGCCAAGGACACCGAGTCATCGTCATCCGAGTCACACACAAAATCATAACGACATGAATGCACCCCAGATAGGCTCCGCAGAACCCGGGCAGGCATCTTCCCGAAAAACGCCTGTCTTCTCATGAGCGGAAGAATTCCCACAAGTCGCGCACCTTTTCTCACAACGACTGTGGGAGACGGTCTGCCCGAGTTAAAAGTTTGCGCGAAAGCCCTAAACCAGTACGGCTGAAAGAACGGCTCAGCGGCTCTGCCGACACTGGCCAAGACGCCCCATTCGTCCCGTAAGCCATCAAAATCCTCCAGTGTCGCCTCTATGATTCGCCCCTGAGGCTCAGGCTGAGCGTTAACGTCATGGCTCGGAGCGGAACAGGATAAGGACTCAGCGTGAACATGTGTGCTATTCATAACAGTGCGTACTTTCTCTGATAAGAGCGATCACTACGTCGTGGTCACTATCACGGGTCCCGCGGCGACGATATGAGCGGCGTGATAGTAGTGTTCGCTATCTTCGCGAAACTAGTTCTTTTCACACCCTCACAGGTGCGGTATTTCTCAACCCATGGACCAAGAGAATCTTCCTACCCCCCTGTTTTCGGATCGAACGGCTTACTTGTCATATTGCTCTGAACTGGCGAATCGCCTGCGTCTAGATCTTCCAGCCCCGATGTTTGTAAAGCACCGCGGTGTCATCTCCGCTGGCGGAGACTCCGTTATCCCAACGAGCTGGGGTGGAGTGCATGTGCTTTCGTATGAGCATCCGGAGGTCGAGAAATTTCTTGTCGTTGATCAGGGGCGTTTTTTGGCTTTTGAAAAGCACGCCGAGAAAGTAGAGACCCTGTTTGGTGAAGAGGGTCTCGGTGTCCTTGTATACCGATGTGAAGTTACCGCTCAATTGCGCGCTGAGATCATCGAGCCAGGATGGACCCGCACCCTTCAACCGGGGCAAGAACACACGATTATCGCGCTGTCGAATCTCTTGGTACGCGAGCGATCGACCGATCCGCGCGGCATGGATAAGGATCTTATTTTTATATTTTCTCCCGACGAGGGATAGCTCACTGGGCTAGCGCGCATTGATTGAGCAGGTCATGCGAGTTCGCGCCGCGACTCGGCTTAAGAAGATCCGTCCCGCGTACGATCTCGCGAGACTAGCGATTTTTATCTGTCGCGTAATCGATAACTAACTCGGTTATTGACTCTCTAAGAGGACGGAAGTGGGTGCCATACGTTCAACGCTCTCTCCTAAGGTGCTTAAGCTCCTTAAGGAGAAAACCTTCCTGATAGAAATGAACGGCGACACACACTTCCAGCCTTCGATCACGATTCTTTCGAATCAGTTCGGAAGGCGTCTCGGGCAACCTTGTAACTAAGGTAGCCCAGGAGACCAAGCGCCGCTAATCCGATTACTCGGATCAGCAGCGCGGCGAGTGTGGTAAAAAACTGCCCAAGAGCCTGCAGCGCAGGTCCCACGAGCAGTAGAGCCACCACGGCAGCGACGATAATCGTCGCCACCGCCACCGCTGGCGCATATTTGCCGGTGGCTCCCGCCACCTTTTTGGCCGCCTCGTCCGCGGCGGCCTGCGCCTGGCGCGCATGCGCCTTAATTTTCTCGTTCAAGTTACTTTCCTTTCGTCCTCCTGTTTGGGGTGGAGGATTTACCCCTTTTTGGCACCTTCCGTAGGGCACCACTTCCAATGGAGTTATAGCGAACCGCTCTTAGTATGTGACTTAACGAGCGTGCGGCGCGTGGCGCAAATGCTGAATACTCATACCGTGAGCCCGCTCACACGCAGGGTCGCCAAGTTGTGCTGATATGGCGCCACACATATTTCGGAGGATTCAATGCCACGATCACAACAAAATAAGT
>CAIVDM010000054.1 GCA_903904735.1 uncultured delta proteobacterium | reverse complement strand
CCCAACGATCGAAAGTGAGGTATCCTCTATCAAGACTGGGTTGTAGCCCTGGTGAATCGCGGCCTGGGCCTTGGCGATAACAACCTTTCGCGGCTCAAGCTCCTGGATCTCGGGCAGGTCGAGGTCCACGTGGCGCATCTTGCCCAATACCGCCTCCACCTCTCGGAGCTTGTGGCTGTTGCCGGTGACGAAAAACACCTCCTGCAACACCTTGTCTATATGATCCCAACGCCCCGTCATGCTCTTACCATTGTACACGCATCGACCCGACCGTGCCGAGCCCAAGACCGCACTAAGAGGCGGTTGTTAACGCTTCTCACAACTTATCGTAAATTAAAGCGATTAGGTAGTTGGAGGTCTTATGACTGGAAATTCCCTACTACAACTAAATCTTGAAAATCTGATTTACCTGATTCGTGGTCACAAAGTCATGCTAGACGAGGACTTAGCTCGACTATATGACGTCGAAACCCGACTCCTCACCAGAGCCGTTAGGCGCAATAACGACCGTTTCCCGAGCGACTTCATGTTTCAATTGTCAGATCAGGAGCTTGCCAGCTTGAGATCCCAAATTGGGATCTCAACCTCCTCCCATGGTGGACGCCGTTATAATCCGCTCGTGTTCACCGGAGCAGGGCATCGCCATGCTCTCGACAGTTTTGCGAAGTGAAAGGGCTGTAAAGTTAAACATTGAAATAATGCGGGCATTCGTCCAATTAAGGGGATTGATTTCGTCGAACCAAAACCTAGCTCTTAAACTCGCTGAGCTGGAACAGCGCTACGATCAACAGTTCAAAGTGATCTTCGACGCGATTCGAGAGCTGATGTCGCCGACGAACCTACCGAAAAAGCGCCGAATCGGCTTCGGAGGGGAAACGGAGACATAAACATCACCCCCTGAATTACCCAACATGGACAACTACTCGTCTTTTATGGGCGCCTCGTCGATGCTCCCATAGGTAAATCCCCTGCCACGTCCCAAGAACGAGCGATCCCTCAAGCACCGGAATAGAGAGCGAAACATTCGTCAGGATCGCTTTGATGTGCGCTGGCATATCGTCCGGCCCCTCTGTCGTATGTGTGTACAACGAGTCGTTCTCTGGCACGAGGCGATTAAGCCACCGCTCGAGATCTCGCTTCGCGGATGGGTCGGCGTTCTCTTGAATCGTCAAGCTCGCTGACGTGTGCTGAACAAACACAGTGCAAAGCCCCTGCAAGCACTTTGACCCATACACGACACGACATACCTGATCGGTTATCTCGTGAAGCCCCTGACCAGGCGTATTGATGACGAGCTGATGTATCACAACCTACCGAGACGAGAGCCACTCGTTGATAGATGCGATCTCACGCTGCTCCTTCGTTTGAATATCTTTTACTTTGATCTGACGAGTGCCCGAGTCAATGAAGAACACATAACGCATCCCCTTTGACTCCGCGTATTCAATCTGTTTCCCGAGCTTTGGCGCCTTGAAGTACACCTCAGTCGGAACCTCTGCTGTTCGCAGCTGATGCGCGACTGAATTGCAAAAAGCACGGTCAGACTCATCATAGACGGTAACAAGCGCTACCGAGGGGCTCACTTTTTTCGTCTCGATTAATCCCTCACTGAAGAGAAGCTCCATAAGGCGGCTCAACCCAATCGAAACCCCAACACCAGGAAACTTCTGGTCAGTGAACTCAGAAGCCAAGTTGTCGTAGCGACCGCCGGACACAACAGTTCCGAACTCTGGATACTTATCGAGACCCACCTCAACGATTACTCCGGTGTAGTAATCAAGGCCGCGCGCCAAACTCATGTCGATCGTGAGCCGCTCGGTAGCTTCCGGCGGCAAAAGCTCGCAGATCATCTCCAGCTCGGTGATGCCCTCATCAATCAACTGGCTTGAGAGATTTAGACTAGCGATTTTTTCCCTGAGATCCTCAGGTCCACACTGAATCGTGGTCGAGCGTAGGATTACCTCCACCGCGCGCTCGGATATCCCCTCAATCTTACGCAACTCAGCGGCGACACCGTCTGGCCCGATCTTGAGTAGCTTATCCACTGCTGTGATCGCCGCCTTTGATGTCGCTCCCGCCAATCCTAATTCAGCGTAGAGGGCGCTCAAGAGCTTACGGTTGTTGATGCGAAGGGAGTATGGCCCTACATTGAGCGCTCTCATCACGAGACCCACGACGCCTACCACTTCGGCGTCGCATGAAAGAGGCAGATCTCCCCGTCCGATGATATCGATATCGAATTGGTAGAACTCCCGGAAGCGTCCCTTCTGCGGTCGGTCCCCGCGCCACACCTTTTGAAGTTGGTAGCGCTTAAAAGGAAACGAGAGTTCGTGGGCGTGTTGGGCCACGTAACGCGCCAGGGGTACGGTAAGATCGAAGTGCAGCCCCAACTCTGCCTCATCCCCCTCCTCCGCGCGAAGTCGCTTAACGACGAAGATCTCCTTGTCGATGACCCCTTTTGAGCCGAGCGTTGAGAGAAGCTCCACGGCCGGTGTCTCTATCGGGGCGAATCCGTAACTCTCATAGATCGCCTTGATAGTCGCGATGACCGCATCCTCGGCGATCTTTTGCTGCGGAAGCCACTCGGGAAATCCTGATATCTTGTTTATTTTCGCCATACTACAGCCCTTCGGTCGGTTGTGCGTTCCCTGCGTCAGAGACATCCTGCAGGCGCCCCCAGAATCGCCTACGTACCTGCGTATGTCCAGCTATGCCGACTCCTTCCCTCCGCTTTGAGACGCAACTGGCTAATAAAACTTCCCAAAGGATTTGAATGTCGGTAAAATCCCCCTGCTTAACAAAGAGAGGTCCTCATGGCAAAGATCCCCTGGAGTCGCATCAGAGAAGCCTTCGATGGTGAATGGGTCGAACTGGTAGATTGCGCCTGGGGCAAGAACGCCATTCAACCCTCAGCGGGGCATGTGCGCCATCACAGCGCTAGCCGCGTTGAGCTGCTGCGCATGATAGCGTCCGCGGGTCGAGTAGATGACGCTGTCGTTCTCTTTGTGGGTCCATCACTTCCGACCCTCCTCACTCACTCCTCCGACTCGTTTAGCGGAAGAGCGATCTAAGTCTCGGCACCCTCGGAACCGCATGTTTGACGCTACCACGTTCGT
>CAIVDM010000053.1 GCA_903904735.1 uncultured delta proteobacterium | reverse complement strand
TCCAAGTCGTTAGGCAACACGATCGATCCGTATGAGTTGATAGAGAAGTACGGCGCGGATTATGTGCGGTATTTCTTGCTGCGGGAGCCTTCCTTTGGCTTCGATGGAAACTTCACCAAAGAGGGATTTATCAACCGCATCACAGGTGAGTTGATTAACAACATCGGAAACCTCTGTCAGAGGACTTTCACCCTGACACATAAGAATTGTGGCTCGACTGTGCCAAACGTGAAGGTAAGTCATCCTCTCCTGGAGCAAGATCCGCAGGGTGAGATGCTTGCGCTTGTGAAGGAGTACAAGATCAATCAAGCGATCGAGACGGTTTTGTTGTACGCATCAAAGGCAAACGAGTTCGTGCAGGAATCAAAGCCGTGGGCGCTCTTCAAAGCGGGCGATCAAGCCAAGGGCGAGGAGGTGATGCATATCCTGCTCTCGGCGATCTTTAAGATTAAGGAAGCGATTGGCCCCGTTCTGCCCGAGTTTCACGCCAAGATCTCTGAGGTGTTCGGAAATCAGAGTTTCGCCGCGGGTATCAAACTCAACCCGCTTCCGAAGGTGTTTGAGCAGGTGACTAGCTAGCTGTTTTTTAGCGTTTGTGTCTCTTCTGAAAATAGGTCTGATTCTCTGAGGCGACCGCTCGGGTAGTTCGCGCGATGAAGAGGAGCAATCGGTAAGGCGCTTCTTTGTGGGCAAATATCGGGAAAATAGGCAGTTTTTCGATGTTAACGGCCTCGCTAAAACGCCCCCAAAACGCTTCCGTTCAACGATAGTTCAGTGTCGTTCTCTAAGCCCGCTATTGTTGCTTAAGGCGCTGTTTTACCGTACCCTTATCCCGACTCTTATCCAGAGAGGCGGAGGGACCGGCCCGACGAAGCCTCGGCAACCACGATAGCAATATCGGTTTGGTGCCAAATCCGGCAGGTAATCAGGTAGAACTGATCGAGATCTGGAAGATGGGAGGATAGACATTCTTGAGGCGATCCGCCGCTCTTGAATGTGATGATGGAAAGCTCTGTTTCAGGCAGCGCTTAACCTTCCGAAAGTCTATTCGGTCGGTTGCACATCACGGTCTCCTCCGAACTTCATTCTTTTACTCTCGATTTTTCCCCACGGTACCTCAGGTCTGTAGCTGGCTAAGAGGCTTAGAGGAATCGATACAAGCCAGCATGGATCAGCATTTCCCCAACAGTGAGCCAGCCGTTATTTCTAAGTCCGCGGATCTCGACGATGCTGGCTTGCTTTCACGCAGTGTAGCCTTGAGGGTTCAACGCGAGCCGATTCCGAGCCTCGTCCATAACGAAAGTCAGCTTTCACCAGCGGTAGGTCGCGACAGTGGCCTCCAGATCTCTAAAGAGCGCTTCGGTCTGCCCGTCCTAGGGTTGCCTACTGATAGCTCGGCGATGAACACGGCTGTCGTGATACTCGCTAATACCGCTGGGCAGTTGATTAATTCACCAGTTTACTTCGATCCATCTGATGAAGCCCAGCGATTTCGCCAAGAGCATGAAGAGAGCACTCTTTCTCAGGTGCTTGGGTTCTCGAAGCCAGGGGATTGGTTCGTGGCGTCTTCGGTTGATCCGGAGCGAATGCAGAGCATTCTCCACGCCATCAGGAACTCATATAAGCGTGCGGGACTCGAGCTGTCGAGCGATTTTATGTTTATCCGTGATCCATCAGAGATCGCAGAATCTGCTTGCGCAGGGATGCCAATACTTCCAGCAATCCTCACACCGGAGGCGTTCGATGTTTCTACCGCCACTGACGCCGAGCGGTTGTCGGCTCGTGGGATAGCTATAGCTAACATCGCCGCTTACACGAAGGATGGAGCGGAGAAGTGGTGGAATTTGAATGGAATTCCCACTCCGCATACACAGTACATTCACTTGGGTTTGGTAAATCACCAATCAGCGGTTGACGCGTTACAGAGTCAGTTTTCTGATTACGACGAGCTGGTGATCAATACGACCGGTGGGTCGGGCGGGTACGCTCTTCATCGGTTGAATCTCGCGAATCTTACGGCGGAGACGCTGCGCAAGCTGTTCGGAGACGAGGTAATCCAGGCGCAGGGACTGCTCGATGTCGCCGTGTCCCCATGCGTGATTGCGTCAATCGATGATGACTCGTCGAAGGTGCTTGGCGTAAGCATCCAGAAATTTGAGCACGGTTTCGGTATTCATTCAGGTAACTATTGGAATAGGGACCTCTGGGTTCGTTTTGAGCTCGATTATCCAGGCATCACAAAGATCACGACCGCGGCGTTGGACTGTCTTCGAAAAGCTGGCGTGCGTGGCCAGGTGAATATCGATCTGATGTGTGTCTCTGAACAAGAGAGGCTTGACCGAGGGCTCACGGCGAGGAGTGTCTTGCGCGAGGCGAATATTCGCCCAGCGGGTTCGTCGGTGTTTTTGCGCCTACAAGAGGGGCAGATCGATGGAGAGCGAGTGGAGCATATCGCCTCAGCGACGGGGATATCGATCGATGTGAGCGAGCGCGGGCTCGCCTCGGTTCTGTCTATCCTCGATGAGTACCGATCCCCGGGGCGCACCCGCGCTGTTCTGTATTCGGTGAACCCTCTGGCGGAGAGCTGTTCGATAGCGTTTCTTGGAGCGCGTGGATGTTCGCTTGAGGATCTGGTAGCGTTCGAGAAACGTCTCATAAACACCCTCTCTGAACGGTAAATGTATGGCGACAGCTAACAAGAACATTCGCTCAATCATTATTCACGGTGGTTGTAGTTCCTACGACCTAAACTTCGACCTGGACGCCGCGCACCTTGCGCAGCAGCAACAAGCGATTGCCCCAATTATTGAGGAAGGGTGGAGCTTGTTAAAGGGTGGGGCGAGCGCGCTGGATGTCGCGGAGCGCCTGGTGAATTTGCTTGAGCTTAGTCCTCACTTCAACGCGGGAATCGGAGGTGCTATTGGCGAGGACGGCGTGGTG
>CAIVDM010000052.1 GCA_903904735.1 uncultured delta proteobacterium | reverse complement strand
CTGTGGTTAAACGTACTCGTGGACAACCGAGGGGGAATTGAGGAGGAAGGACCTTCCAGACTCAAGCGGAACGCTTCGAAATTTGGATTAAAAACCGAATTTTTCACCCATCCTTATGTAGGAAGCCCCGTACATGCAGAAGCAGTTTGGGGCCTAAACTGTGGGTAGCCGTTTGCTCACAAGTAGGGATTCCTTTACTATATTCAAAAAACTTATGGATGACTCTCCCTCCCCATCAGCTTCTGGTTTCACTATGTGGAGGATGATCAAACTTATCCAGGTCCTCCTCGCAGGGAAGCTCAAGCGATATTGTTTTTGGCTAATCGTCATCTCTTTGGTGTATTTTCTCGGCCTCGTTCCGCCCTACCTTATAGGGCGACTTATTGATTTCTTAAGTCTCCATCAGCCCGGTCAGGGAGCAGGTCCGGTGTATACTTTGAGCGGCCTGCTTGCGCTTGTAATGATCGGGGCCTCAATCATTAGACTCCAAGCCAAAGACGAATTATCCCAAATGAGCATTAAGGCAGCATACCAGGCACGGGTGCTCGGGTTTGACCGTTTAATGGACCGTTCGGTGCTGTGGCATCAATCGGAGAGTACCGGCAACAAAGTGCAGCGAATTGCCGTCGGAAGCGTTAGTCTTGAAAATCTCCTAAAATCCTTTTTCGGAGAGTTTCTCTCTGTTGTGATAACTTTTATTGGCACTATCACCTCGTTCTTTTTTGCGAGCGGCGTGTATGGAGCTCTAGGAACTGGGTATTTCGCGGCTTTTTTGGGGATTCAAACCGTCTTTTTTCTCAAGATACGCGCGCTGACCGAAGCTTCCAAGCTGGCTGGGGAGAACGCCACAGGTACCTACGTCGAAGGCGCCAGTAATATTCTTACAATCAAAACGCTCAACGTCGAGAAAAACATATCCGCCACGGTTACATCCCGTGAGGCGACCTCCCGAGACATTAAGCTCCGGATCAATAAGCTTAACTTTCTCAAGTGGAGATGTTTTCAAACCCTCACCGGACTTTGCATGGGAGGATTTGTTGTCAAGGTATCGTGTGATGTCATCGCCGGCACCACCTCTCCAGGGTCGCTCGCCATGCTCTTCGCCTATTTCAAAACCCTGCACGAAGCAGCCGGGGAGAGTACGGGACTCTTTGATTCTCTTCTTGATAACTGGATCTCAGTTGGACGCATGGCACCCCTCTTCGAGGGGGACTCCGGTACAACGCAAGCAGCGCAGCCATTTCCGACAGATTGGCAGTCGATCGATCTTCGAGATGTTTCAGTTCAATATCCAGGAGAACGTGGAGGCTTGCATCATTGTTCGCTCTCTATTCGTAGAGGAGAGCACGTGGGGATTGTCGGCACATCTGGTGCCGGCAAGAGCACCTTAGCAAAGGTGCTCCTTGGGGTTCTCCATCCCCAACAGGGTAGTTACGAAATAGGTGGAATCTCGTTTTCATCCCTTGAGCGAAACACGACCTCACATAACATGTCGATGGTCCTGCAGGATTCCGAGCTGTTCAACCTATCGCTCCGGGAAAACATCACCGTTATGCGAGAGGTTTCGCCGGCGTGCTTGGAACGGGCAATCCGTGTTTCGAACTTAACTTCAGTAGTCGAAAAACTTGATAATGGTCTGGCCACGATTATTGGGGAGCGTGGGTATCGCCTTTCCGGTGGTGAGCGTCAGCGACTCGGAATCGCCCGGGCGATCTGCAAGAGTCCTGAGATTATCGTACTGGACGAGGCTACCTCTGCCCTGGATGGCGAGACCGAGCGAGACATTCATTCGGCACTGGTATCAGAATTAGGAGAAAAAACCTTTATTATTATCGCGCACCGACTATCCACTCTTAAGAGCGTTGATAGAATTATTGTGCTGGAAGATGGGCAGGTGGTTGAGGAGGGCCCTCCTGAAGTCCTGATCAGCGACTCCGAGTCGCGCTTTGCCCGTATGTCGAGGTTGCAGGATTCGAACTAAAACGTCTTCTTTTTGAAAAGTCGTGAATGACGCTACTTTCCGACACCATTTGCCGTTTCAAAGCTACTCGGGAGCCCCGCCCTCAGTCGTCTCGTGCCGGACCGCGCATTGCATCGGATGATCGTATTAAGGCGGGACATCTCAAGATCTTCGGGCAGCCGAGCAAAAGTGGCAAGTGCCTTGGTATCGCGAAGTCAAATCCATTCAAGCGTGAGCACTGCAGAAACTAAGCCTCATGTACACGTATAGAGCGCAAGAAAGCCCGGGGGTACACCACGGGATTTTTTGCTCTTCGCTCAGCGTGTTCGAATTAGTGCGCCATTGAAGGAAAGAGGATCTATGAAGCGGTTCCAACTGCAAGCTCCTGCAGCAATCGTGGCCTTTCGCGATACAGCGTGATACCTAGCCGTAACGTCTCGATCGAAATCGAGAATCGGTTCGTTTCTGGTTTTTTGAAAGGTTATGTCATGACTCAGGATAACGCTCGCAAAATGCGAGAATTTTCAACTAGGGAGGGAGTTTACACGGGAGGAGCGCTTCGGTTTATCTGTAAACATTCCGATTTCAGATTACATAAGGAGCTCCGAGTTCGCAGCGTTCGAGAGTCAGACGGAGTAGTTACATGGACGCAAGGCAATTTCGTCCAGGGAACCTCCTCTGAAAGCAGACCGTTGCTCGTAGTGCTCGGTGGAGTACGGCTCGAGGTGAAAACCACCTTGGTGAAAAATCAGCATGGCCTCTTGGTGAAATGCGAGATTTCAGGCGTTGTTCCATCAGATATCTACAAGGAATTCTCGGTGAAGCCCGTTACCGAGTCTACCCCTAAACAAAAGAAAAGGCGTTAGTAGGTTGCTGAACGCCTGAGTCGCAATAAAAACTCGCGGAGCAAAGAACTTGTTCTTTGCTCCGCACCCAACTAGCCTTCTCAGCCAGCAAACGTCTCTTCTCACCGCACAGTTTCGCTAGTTCTCCTTGTGTCTCAGGGGGTCTCAAGCGCGTAGCCCCGCTACACAGGAAAGCACGCGAGGGGGCTTCGCCTCTTATCCCGCTGCAGACACCTCTCCCGGCACAAGAACTGATAGAAGGTTACGATACTGGTTTGTAAACTCCGTAAGGGCTGATGGCAGAATCCCTCCACTATCCCGCGCTTCCTTGAGCATGAGAAACATCCGCAGCACCCGTTGCTCCTCTCCATCATGGAGACGAAGGGGCTCTAGCGGCCCTCTTTCTTCGACAGATGACGAAGCCTCGTTGGGTTTCCGTGCTTCTTGACCCTCCAGCGGAAGCGTCTCCGGAGGAGTCCTCTTCTGGTTCACGATTCCCTGGAAAGTGTCCCTCGGCGTGGCTACTCCCGCCTTCAATAACGCGGCTCTCTCCTGCAATATGATATCGCGTGCTGTCGGTCGTTGCCTTGATTGAGATGAAGGAGCCGAACCACTGGGCGTTCTGGATGATAATTCGGCTCTTTTCTTTGCTAGTCGTCTGTTAAGCTCTTCCCGGGCGAGTGGCTCGACATCTTTTGTGTTGTATGTCTCGAGCGCATGGTGCTGTCGTCCCGTATGGGGCACCTCAATATTGGCCGACTCTTCCACCGCTGTACCATCATCGCCCTGATTCACCCTAGCGTCGACTAGAACAACCGGGATCTCATTTGCTTCTGGGACGATAGCCGCCCTCACATTTGAATGTATTCCGCGGTAATCTACCCTGTCATCGTCGTGCCAAAGAGGAAACCCCTTTTCAACCCGCCATTGAAGAACCTTTTGTTTTTGCAAACTTCCAGCCGGAAAGCTTGTTGCAATAAATTCGGAAGTGATGCGAGGCTCAAAGTCCTCATCGTCACCTTCGAGCTCGATCTCCTCGAATACATTCTTTGATTGAGTTGTATCGGTGCCTTGCTCGTGGGACGACATGACGTTTTCCAACTCGTCACGTGACCTTACATCAGAAGCGAATACTGGCATACTCAAATTCCCCGTATAGACTTTAGCTAGTCGCCGTTGGGCGGAGGCTAACAACTCCGATCGTATTTGTTAATCTCAACACCGTTAATCTTTCGTTAAAGACCTGTTACATGACGGTTCTCATGAGCGTTTCTAGTGCGCCAGGATCGCTGGACGCTACAAGCTTTTGCGCACATAAATTCAACTTTCGGTAGAATACGAACGGCGGCGCGAAGGCTTACCCTACGCGCCGCGATGTTCTTCGTAACCGGCCACTGAGCGACGCTATCGCGCCGCAGGATCGGGCTTTATCTCTACCTGTGTTCAATCTCTGTAGCCGGGCTACTCGAAAATACTCGGCGTATCGAATCGTTGAATGTATTCCCGCAGCAAACCGAGTCTTGAGCAGCTGGATGTATTGAGAAAGTAGAGTAGCCCCGCTCCAGCGGAATAAACAAAAGGTCGCGCATCCTGAGCCTATCGCCTCAACCACCTTCGCGTGCCAGGCCTGGGGGATCGAGAAGGAGTCTCCAACATCTCTTACCTTGAAGATATGCCCCGACTCGTTCGTTCGAATTCAACTCTTTCACCAGAGCTCGGGCGACACCATCGTCGCGGTCGAGAGCAATCGTTCCGCGGGGCAAGCTTTCGATCTTCACTTATGTAAAGTCGCGGGTCTAGGCAAGGAGATATCGGACCTTAGCGACGATCAGCTTAAAGCACTCGGTATTGACGAGAAGACCGAAAACGATCTTCTCTCCGATCCGAAGAGAATGCCAGCGGCAACTGCGCGGCGGGTACTTTTGAGTTTAGACGAAGAGGGGCGACTCAAAGCAACTCTCCGCTCCTGGAAGGATCTACGATGGAAAACGAGAAGGGTCGCGTGTGAGCTGGTCTTTGAGTGGGACGGAGCTCGCTTTCACAAACGAGTTGAGAGTGCGCCTTAACAACCGCTGGGAATTCCGGAAAACCGTAGCCCCTTCGAGAGCGACATCAGGACAAGGCTTCGCAACCATCCCCTATCGCTGTCGCTCGCTAGCCTCTCTGAGAGCGTTCGAAAACCATCCTGTCGTATTTTGAGAAGGGCGGGACGCGGTCGTGTGAGACACCTTCTCGTCTCGACTCATCT
>CAIVDM010000051.1 GCA_903904735.1 uncultured delta proteobacterium | reverse complement strand
GAGCTGAAAGCGTAATGTATATGTTTTAAAAACATATAATCAACAGCGTCGTACACTAACGAACAGCAAGAGAATCGAGGTAACTGCCTAAATCTTTAAGAGTTACCGATGAGAGTTTAAATCATCCGGTGCGCGGGTTTTTACCGCGCGGTCTCTGAGAGAAATAGTTGGGGAGATGAGGTAAGGGTTGAAATGCGTGTCCTGTGCGCCCGGGCTAAGGGTTCAACGGTCCCAGTTTAGCCGAAGCTGTGCCTCTAAGTTGCGAAAAATAGCATTACAGACAGATCTCTCCCGCTCCGTCACAGAGGAAGCGGGTTTTAGAAGTCCTCTGGGGACGGCTCAAAGGAGTCGTAGGTGGGGAGTTCATCGATAGCCTCCACAGTGTCGATGAAGTTTGGGATAGGTGGAGGAGCGTGAAAGTCAGGGATACCTTGAGCCTTCATGATGTCCTTGATTGAGTGCGCGTCTTGGATGAAGGCGATAATACGCATCTGAGCTTTGCACTTGGGGCACTTCCACCTCCGCTGAAGCTACGGTGGACAAGCAAGAGGATTCGCTTTACTTGTCCTCCGAAGCCTTGTGCGACGGAGGATGCACGCGGCCCAACTGCTTTTACGGAAATCCCAGTGCCGTAGTGACTCCTGTATTTCTAGCTATCCTTTCTTTTTGAGGTTGAAAAAGAAAGGATAGGCATATATTCTTTCTTTTAACTTAGAGGAGAGAAAACGTATGGCTAAAAACAAGCGACTGGGCACGTACATTACATCAAGCGTTGCCAGCGAAAGCTATCGAGCCTTTGTGCCACCGCCGCTACCACCAGAGCCTCCTATCGATCTGGCGCCCCTAGCTGGCCTACTTGCCAATGCCTCTAAGGCAACCGGAAGACTGGATGGTGTGGCAGACATTTTGCCGGACAGCAGTTTGTTCCTCTATTACTACATTCGCAAAGAGGCGGTGCTATCCTCGCAGATTGAAGGCACGCAGTCGTCCTTATCTGACCTGTTACTGTACGAGAGTAATGAAGTTCCCTCCGTCCCCGTCGATGATGTGGCAGAGGTCTCGTGTTACGTCGCAGCGTTTGAGCATGGTTTGCGGCGCATTCAGAGTGGCTTTCCGCTCAGCTTGCGATTGATTCGTGAGATGCACAAAATCTTGCTCTCCAAAGGACGAGGGAGTCAGAAGCAGCCCGGTGCATTCCGCGCCTCTCAAAACTGGATTGGCGGCTCACGCCCCGGTAATGCGCGTTTTGTTCCACCTCCACCGGATCGGCTAGCCGAGTGCCTTGATGACTTCGAGAAGTATCTACACCGCGAAGAACGACCGTATGCTTCTCTGATCGATGCGGCACTCATTCATGTCCAGTTTGAAACGATCCATCCGTTCCTTGATGGAAATGGACGCATCGGGCGACTCTTGATTACATTTTTCCTTATCGTCATGGGCGATATGAAGAAACCTTGGCTGTACCTGAGCTTGTTCTTTAAGAATAACCGAGAGGAATACTACGAGCGTTTGAATGCTGTACGCCAGAAGGGGGACTGGGAGGGGTGGCTTGATTTCTTCCTGCAAGGAGTTGCGGAAACTGCCGATCAAGTCGTGATGGCCAGTCAGAAGATCTCCCAGCTCTTTGCGTCGGATAGGATGAAAATTGCTGCGCTTAAACGTGCTGCCATCAGCGCTACTCAGGCGCATGAGGTGCTGCGGAAAAGGGCGATGATTTCAGCGATCGAGGCTGCCAAGGTCCTTGGTGTAACCGTGCCCACAGCTAGAGCTGCGCTTCAAAACCTCAAGAAGCTGGGTATCGTAAAAGACCTCAGCGGAAAGGGCAAAGAGCGCCTCTACGTTTATACAGAACTAATCACGCTGCTTGAGCAGGGGGCTAGGTAAAGAGGACATGTGTCGAAATGTAGGTCAGTCACTGAGGTATCCCCACAAATTCCGGAATAATTGTGAGTTAATCCGGAGTCCCGACAAGCACTCACCGCACTCGTGACCGCAGGCACCCGGCTCTCCCTGAAGCCTGACCTGAATCCCTATCCGTACTTCTCACTAATTCCAACACACCCACTAGCCGCACCTCCCCGAACAAGCCTGTATGCTCAGGCGCTACACGTGGGAGAAAGCCAGGGGGAAGCTCCAACACTTTAGGAGAAGGAACCCCGAAGCCTCTCCCCTCCACCAGATCGTCTACCACTCTCGGGATGACCTTCAGTTCCAGTGGGAATCGAGGTTCAAGCATCAGTCCGGATGCTTACGAGTTGAGGTATTGAAGACCCTCGACGAGTACCTTAACTGCGGAGTCCTCGCTCACGGTGCCGCAAGGGTATACTGTGATGGATGCAAGCACTCGCTCCTTATCGCATTCTCCTGCAAGCGCCGGGGGGTATGCCCCTCTTGCGGGGCGAAGAGAGCGGTGAAGTTCGCCGCTTGTCCGACGTAGCCTTGGCGAAGTCGGGAACACATTTACAGCGAAGTTATCGAAGACGTTCCCCATCGCCACACCGTCCTCACCATCCCAAAACGCCTGCGAGTCTTCTTTAAGTACGACCGCAAGCTCAATACCATACTCTTTCGTGCCGCTTGGGGGGCGCTCTCTGAGGTGCTCGGAATTGAGGAACGCGAACTCGCTGCTATCTTCACCCTACAAACCGCTGGTG
>CAIVDM010000050.1 GCA_903904735.1 uncultured delta proteobacterium | reverse complement strand
CGCCTTAATGGTTGGTCCCCCTCCGGCCGGATGCTGCAAGAGATCGGAGAGTGGCCCCGGCACCATCAGCTTATCGATCTGGGCGGGATGCATACAGAATCGCTTGGTCACGTTGAGCTTGTGCGCTTCGTCCATCGCCGCGAAATTAACCCTGAGCGTAAGCCCCTCGCTCTGAAGGCTGTCGGTGAACCTGAGATTTTTATCCTCCGGTCTCACATCACGGATGACCTCGGCGACTGTCTTCTGTATGTCGGCGCTGTTGCCAACATCCACGCCGCCATTTGCCGCTTTAAGATTTCTACCGATAGCCTCGGCAACCCACTTCTGAGCTTCTGGAGATTCCATGATAGGGTCGGCTCGGTCTTTACACTCCCGCACCTTCGCTTGGTCGACGATCATCGTGGTGCCTTTATCGTTCTCCCACCCTAATGCCGAGGTCGGAAAGTAGTACTCAAAGAGCCCCGCCCAGCCATCGCCAAGAGGATACTTAGAGGCGATCTGCTCTGAGGTCTTATTCTTGTCGTCAATTCTTACGCAGCAGAGCTTAAAGTTTGAGTCTTCGATTAGAGTTTTGTAGGTGATTGTCCGCGCGTAGGTGTAGCATGCTTCAAGCGGACGGTGCGGGGAGTATGGCTCTCCATGCCAAACCCACGGAAGAGCACAGTTGCCGATAGGGCAGGCGGTGAAGTTAGGGGGTGGGATGAAAAAGGGATTTGAGCAAATCTGCCACATCATCGCGAACGGCGCCGTCTGCCCGCGCACATCGACCGCCTCAAGCTTTCGATTCTCCTTGTCGATCATGGCGTCTCGCAGATGCGGCTCGTACCAATCATCCGCCTTGCCATCCCCCTCCCCTGATATAAGGATCGGCTGGAACAACTGCTCCATGTTCTTCTTTACTGTTTGAAGGTCCGAGACGGCTTGACCATCACGGTAAATGTTCTTGGTGGAGCTCTGGAGCTTCTCAGCCGCTTTGTCGCCCTCACTTTGGGCGCGCGCCTCTAGGGCGATCCACAAGGCTCCAATAGCGAGGCAACAGCTGGCGAGACATGCAATCCCTGCTCGCCTTACAAGCGCATGGAACCCACTACTCGTCTTTGCTTCTCTTGTCATACACTTCTCTGGCCTTTCCTTCGGCACAATTATCTGTAACCTGACGAATTTAGAGCACTATTGACAACAACATCCTCGACGCGAGCGATAGACCAGCGGGTTACTCCGTGCCTCTAATGGTTACAACCACCCAAAAGGCGCGATAACACCTCAAGCTATCGATCAATCTACCCGTTATAAGGTATGCGGGAAACTAGCAAGATGGTGTCATAACGGCTTGGGGGATTGAGCAGGTCGAATGTCCGGGGAGCATTAAAAATGAACAGACTCCGAAAACTTCTCGGCTTGTACGTGGCGCTGGCGATGCTGGTGTCGAGTACGGTGGGGGTGGCGCAATCTAAGCGAAACTCCGGTGAAACATCCTACGTGGACGCCCATCGCGACTATCTAAATAGCATCCAGAGCAAGTATGGGAGAGACTCTAATCCCCTCGGCCCACCTTCCTGGCAGGAAAGTCAGGCGAACTTCCTTTCCGGAGATAGTGCTAAGGCACCAGACTCATCCCCACACGGCAAGGCCATGGCGACAAAGACCCCAAGTAAGGATGGCGAAGAAGAGGAAGACGGTGGCGGCGGCGGTGGCGGCTCCGACGGCGGTGGCGGCGGTGGCAGTGGCGGAGGCGGCGGTGGAGGCCTCGGCGGAATGTTGGGCAAGATGATGGAGTCCTTACTACCGCTGCTCATGATGATGATGATGATGCAGCAGAACAAGAATAATCAGCCGCCGACTCCAGGGGCGTTGCCGACGATTCCGCCTACCTTCACACCACTTCAGCGGTCTACGGCTGCGCCGTTGTTCACGGCTGTGCCGGCGTTTACGGCTGTGCCATCCACTGTACCGTCCACTGTACCGTCCACTGTACCGTCCGCGAGCGGGGTAGCCGCCGCGAATGAAGAGACCACGGCGGGGCAAGGCACTAACGCGGCAGACACCAGGGCGAACACCGAGGCAGCGCTGTTTCCAACATTACCACCGATGCAATGAACCAGAGGAAACGTACGTTATGAGATCGTTACGTAAGAGTTCGTTATTCGCGCTTGTGGCGCCCCTCGTGGTAGGGCTCATCCCGTCCGCCGCGTTTTGTATCGATCCAGACATGGCGGCACACTATAAGAGTGGAATCATAGATTCGATCTGTCAGGACGGAGGTGCCTGGATGAAATGCTACAAGCTCGATCCACTCCAGTGCCAGAAGGTAAGCGCCAGCTTCGTCGACGCTTGCTTTAATAAGCTGGTAGTTCAGAGAACCAGCCCTGTCGCTGATGAGGCGGAGGTGCGTGTCGTGTCAGACTCGATCCTCAGCTGTATCAGATCCTCGTTCAAGGCTCGTCACGGCGAAAAGCGGGACATCCCAGATTGTAGCGCTGTTTACTAGCGGAGACAGGGTTTCATGGCGAGGGTTTTGCGCAAAACGACACAGCGACGACGATGGGACCGAACGCGGCGTACGCGACTGTTCCGTCGAGTCGAGAATCATCTTTCGCCGACTCACTGGGTGTCTAAAGCAGTCTCTATATGTCTATTTTTGGTTTGTAGGAGCCGCTTTTTAGGAAATTATTATGTAGTAACTCACACAATACGGCACTCAGCGCATACCGTAAGTACTAGGGGAGAGGAAAGTATGCACAAAATCAGGAAACTGCTCTGTTTATATGTGGCGATGGCGCTACTGGTGACAAACACTCTCGGGGTGTCCGTGGCTGTGGCCCTCCCCACTCGGCGGCTCGAGCAAGCCATTCGTTCCTCTGGTTCACTAATACCAGGCTCTAGTCGAAATGTGACACAGTGCAACCCGAATGATCCAAAGTCTCCGTGCGCCAAGAACAAGAAGAATAGCCAAGGGAACGGAACCCACGGAAACGCGCAGTCTGGGGCTGAGGGTGAAGAAGAAGAAGAAGAGGGCGGCTGCTCAGACGGCTCCTGTGACGGTAGCGGCGGAGGCAGCGGCGGTGGTAGCGGTGGAGGTAGTGGCGGAGGTGGCGGCGGCCTCGGTGGTATGCTCGGTCAGATGATGCAATCGTTACTGCCGCTTCTTCTCATGATGATGATGATGCAGCAGAACAAGAACAATCAGCCCCCAACGCCGGCGGCGCTAGCGACGGTGCCACCAACGTTCACGCCGATTCAGTTGTTCACCGCGGTGCCGACGGCGACGACGGCACCAACAGCGACTAGCGTGACTAGCTCTAGCTCGAACTCCGAGTCAGCGCTATTCCCCACACTACCACCGATGAATTAACCTAAGGGGTGCTTGCTTCATGAAATCAATCAGCAGAAAAGTAATCCACGTCGCGGCGACGGTTCTCGCGATCTCGCTCAGCGCGCCAAACGCTCACTGTGTCGACCAAGATATGGCGGCGCGCTACAAAGGTAGTATCATCGACGCCATCTGCAAGGACGGTGGTTTATGGCTAAAATGCTACAAGCTCGATCCTCTTAAGTGCCCTACACTAAGTGGAAGCTTCGTAGACGCCTGCTTCGATAAACTGGTAGTACAGAGAAACAGTCCTGTCGCTAACGAGGCGGAAGTGCAGGCGGTTTCAGACAACATCCTCGGCTGCATCAGATCCTCGTTCAAGGCTCGCTACGGGGATAAGCGCGAGATTCCGGAGTGCTCCGAAGTATACTAGTTACAAAACCCTGTTGCTTGGATCACCCTACTTCCCAGCGGCGTTAGCGTTCCCACCGTGTCGCGAAAGGAATGTCTGCTTCATGCAGTCGTAAATGCCTTCAGAAGCCTCTTTCAATTCAGCCTCTGTTTGAAGCGGAACAGATTTTGAGCTAAGGGCGCGCGTCACACACGGACTAACAATCCCGCGCATAATTGACCCGCACTCCGATGGGGCGATGTTATAGGGCTTAAGCCACGCGCCCTGGTCAGCGCAGCTCTCAGTTTCTATGCGAGTGATAAAATCCGCTACTGCCGGTTGCTCAGCGTGACAGCTCAGCCTCGGCGCGAGGCCACACAGACAGACGCTCAATAACGACACGATACGCTTAATTCCGATCAATGGTGCTCTCATACCTTGTAAGTATCCCCACATTAAAACGTAACCACTAGAGCCAACTTTAATCTCACGATAAATAGTTACATCAAAACTGATCAATGTTCAGCTGGGGTTGTGGCTTTTGTTGCGTCACTCCACTACCCGACGAAGGATTGCGTAGCGACTGCGCGCTCGAACCCGAGATGTTCGCGCTAGAGCTGCCTGCACCACCTTTGAATTGCGACGCCAAACCGGCGAGTCCCCCGATCATGGCGATGCGACCTGGGGAAAGGCCGCCGAAGAGCCCCTTGCCTGCCCCGAGCCCACCGCCGCCGAGCAGAGAGAACATCCCGGCAGCTCGCCCAAGCTGTCCAATTCCGCCAGCGTTGAGCCCTGAAAACAGCGCGCCAAGGCCCGCGCCTCCTAACCTTTTACCGAGTCCACCGGCGAGGCCACCAATCACGCCGAGCTGCATAATACGACTTGGGTTCAAGCCCGCGAAGAGCCCGCCGAGCATACCCCCTCCGATGCCCGAGAGGATACCGCCCCCAAGCCCCCCTCTTCCGAGCAGTCCAGCGGCCCCGCCCGCCACCGCGCCGAGTCCCCGTCCGAGTCCCCGTCCGAGTCCCCCTCCGAGACCCGCGCCGGGATTTCTCGCCAAATTTGGAAACAACTCGCGCATGGTCTGGGGTTTGCTGGACTCGTCTGACTGCGCGTCCTTGGGAAGGGCCATGGGGATGCCGTGTGCGCTCCGAAGCGCGCTCATGATCTGGTTGGTCACGCTGGGCTTCACAAAACCACCGCTCGGGAGTTGATTACCGGCGAGTCCTCCGAGGCCTCCGAGTCCTCCTCGCCCGAAACCACCCAGCGAACCTAGACCTCCCATTCCCATACCTGACGCGAGCCCAGACGCTCCGGCTAAGGCACCGAGCCCACGCCCGTTGAGCCCGTTGAACATCCCCCCCAAGGGGCTCGCCAAACCACTTCCGATTCCTGCCGCGGTGAGGCCGGAGCCTAGGAGCTGCCCACGCCCGAGTTGCGCTATGCGGGAGGCATTCACACCTGAGAAGACACCTGGTAACACGGCTTGGCCCACATTTCGAACGGACCCATTGAGCGACGGAAGCTTTTGGGCGGCAGACGGTGTGGAGAAAGACAGCGCCAGTAGTGATAACGATACAAGCTGGCACCGCGCGATCAGACGAATGACCGAAAAACAGAAAACGACACCTCTTGAAATCATCGCTCCACGGCCCCTTCCCGTATCTCCCTAGTATGCCCCGCGGGAGAAGCTCAGTCCTACACTTTTCTGGAGTTTGTAAAAGAAAATCGCGTTCGGCAAGCTACTTCGGTAGCGCTTGTGAACCTAGAGCGTCATTAACGCGCTTTGCCGCTCGGCTCACACGGCGCTACCTGCCTCGAAGACGCTACGCCATGGTGTCGAGAACTGTGCTGATCAACCTGCTTCTAGCATTCTCGGGCGCTTTTGCAGGGTTCCCTACGTCGTAACCGCACGATACTCGGCAGAGGTTCCATATCCTGAGTAGTTAGGGGAAGGGATTATGCTCAAAATTAGAAAACTTGTGTGCTTGTACGTGGCGATGGCGTTACTGGTCTCGAACACTTTTGGTGTGTCCGTAGCGGCCGCGCAGCCTTGGAAAGATTCAAGTAAGTATGCCGAGGATCTGAGCAAGCGGGGTCACAACAAGGAACAAAAGTCTGACTCCAAAGAAGAAGAAGAAGAAGAAGAAGAAGGTGGCGGCGACGATGGCGGAGGCGGCGGCGGTGGAGGCGGCGGCGGCGGCCTCGGGGGCATGCTCGGCAAAATGATGGAGTCTCTTCTGCCGCTTATGATGATGATGATGATGATGAACCAGAATAAAAACAATCAGCCGCCTACCCCAGCGGCACTTGCGACGATCCCTCCAACATTCACTCCGATACAGTTGTTTACAGCGGTGCCGACGAGTGGAGCGACGACTGTAGGGAACAGCTCGGTGAATTCCGATTCGAAAGATGTCTCGGTGGCTTTCCCCACACTACCACCGATGCAGTAGTCGAATTACTTCGAAAGGGCGGGGCTCCGTGTAAGCCGCATTACGCACGGCAACATCTGTATGCCTCAGATTTCTTGGCAGGGCGTGGCTCCGTACACGCCTCGTTACGGGCGGGTGCGGAGCCCCGCCCTCCCCCAGACAACACGTCTACCTACAATCTCGTACCCGCCACGTTGCGCGTAGCGATATATCTGTGCGTGAGATTGTTGCGGCGGGAAGG
>CAIVDM010000049.1 GCA_903904735.1 uncultured delta proteobacterium | reverse complement strand
CCAATTATTGAGGAAGGGTGGAGCTTGTTAAAGGGTGGGGCGAGCGCGCTGGATGTCGCGGAGCGCCTGGTGAATTTGCTTGAGCTTAGTCCTCACTTCAACGCGGGAATCGGAGGTGCTATTGGCGAGGACGGCGTGGTGTCGCTCGATGCCTCTATCATGAATGGCGACTCATTAGCCGCCGGCGCGGTAGCTGGGTTGATCGGATATCCGAGAGCCGTTTCCGCCGCGCGGGGTGTTATGGAGCGCAGCCCGCATGTTTTCCTCATCGGCGAGGGTGCGAGCGAGTTCGCGGATACCTTAGAGCTTGAGAAGATTGAGCCGAGTAAGTTTCATACACCGTATCAGCTTCATTGGTGGAACAAATTGACTTCATTCTCGTCTGATACAGCGCCCTCAAAAGGCACCGTAGGAGCCGTCGTGCGAGACGCGCAGGGCACGATAGTCGCGGCCACGTCCACGGGCGGTATGACACGAAAGCTCAAAGGACGGGTCGGAGACTCGCCGATCATTGGCGCTGGTACCTATGCCGACAGTCGAGTTGGCGGAGTAAGCTGTACCGGTTACGGAGAGCAGATCCTTCGCTCTGCGTTGGCGAAGACCGTTGTGGACATGGTTGAGTTTAAGGGGCTTCCGATATCACAGGCGGTCAAAGACGCGTTGGCGCGAATGCAGCAGCTTAAGAATGGGCTAGGTGGTCTGATCGCCCTCGACTCTGAGGGCAATATCGCCTTCGCAGGAAATGAGTCGCATATGTCCCGAGCTTATATGAGTGATTCTATGGAAAAGCCTGTGGTTGAGTCGGCGCTCGGGTAGTAGTTAGTTGCTGATTTCGGGAACGCACGCCCTACCGCCCCTACATCGAAGAGTGGTAGAACCTATTTGACTTCGCTGACCGATTAAAGCCTCGAGTTAAGTTCTTGTTCCCTTTTTTGCGCTCCCTCAAGCCTTTTTTGCCACTCAGGGTTGGTCGGCTCCTGTGCCTGTTGGTCTTGCCATGCTTTAAGCGACGCAAGACCGGCTTGCCAAGCATCGTATGGGCGGTCCATCTTTTCTAATATAACAGAGCGCCAATAGTTAGCCGCACCGCGGTGATGGAAGTTTGTCCGTGAGCCGTAAGCCTCAATCGCATAGTCGATGAAGGTGAGCGCCATCTCGAAACGCTCTTTTGCGAGCGCCAATCGAGCCATGTTGTGCAGCAAGTTCGCCTCTGTGACTGTCGCCATAGAACGGTCGAGTCCCTCAGCCCACGGGGTGAGGTGATTAAAGATGCTCGCGGCGTCCAGAGCTGAGTTATTCTCTCTCGCCGCTATAACAACAGCATTGTTGGCGTTGACGTTGCTCGCTTCTAGCTTCGCCGTAACTTCCGCTAGCTTTCGCTCGTCCTTCAAGCCGGTAAATTCATAAGCATATAGATAGGCTTGCAATTCGAGAGTGGACTGATTCTCTGGTGTTCGCGAAAGAACTTCCGCACAGTCCGCGAACTTCTTCTCACGGTACAGACACCAAGCCTCAATTACGGAGGCTTTGAGACCCAGTTCCTTTGCCAGCGTCCCTGCCTCTGAAGTTCGACCATCCTGCAGAAGTCGTCCGAGCTGAATAAGTGTTATCTCGACCTGGTCCTTTGGATCTAAATCCTTAAACTGCTGAGCAAGTTCCGGCATAGTAAATCTCTCACTTGGGTAAACTGTAGTATTCCAGTAGGTCAATTTAATCACTTCAATGTCTGATAAATCAAATTTCTAGCCACGATCCTCAGGGGCAGTAAGTGTTTAATACCTGGTGAAAATGGGGCAAATAAATGAATGATTATAAGGTCTCTGATGCGCACATATCGCGACACAAACTGATAGGTTACCTCGTAGTGCGCCGAGAGCATAACTACAGAGAGTTAAAGGGACCTAATAAATATGCCCCGCTTTCAAGTTGTTCCGTCTATCACCACTATCGCTAGGTGTTCGAGTGGATGGAGAGATAAGATACATGAGATCGAAGCGCTTGGTCTGCGCTCGGTAGGACTGTTTCTCACTGGTGTGCGTGAAGCGGAGCGCCGCGAGTTGTATCGAGAACTCGAGTTGGCGCACGTTCGACACTTATTCGCGATTCCGTTCGTGCATGCTGTATCGGATATGTCTGAGGACGAATACCGCTACCTTATGGATCGCTTCGGTACGGAGCTCTTTAATCTTCACCCGATTCGGCAGTATCCGTTGCAACACAAACTAAGCGCCGAGATCCGTCAAAAGATAACGATCGAGAACGCCTTCATAGATCAGTCGATAGATTTGATGGACCTCTCAGGCTTTCGCGGTATCTGCATGGATATCGCCCATGCGGAAGACCTTCGGCGCAAAAATGAACTTGAGTTTGCGAAGCTTGAGCGATTGATCCAGCGAGTACCCGTTCTCGTTAATCACGTGAGCCTGAGTGGTAATGCGGCGTTAGTAGAGTCGTACGGAGAGCTGACGTATCACTCGCATATAGGAGCAGAGGGTGGAACCCTATCGTATCTCAATCGCTATTCCCCTGAGTTCTTCGGTTCTATTATCGCTATTGAGTTAGCTGATTCCCTCTCAGAGCAAGTAAAGCTAATCCCTGTGATCGAGAAGACGCTTGCCGAGAAGCGTCAGTCAGTCGTGAAGAGAGCGGCTTAGAAGATTGAGGTGAGGTCGCGGTTAATTTTGTCCGCGAGCTCATCAGTTGGTAGATCGTTAGAGTCCATTCCAAAGGGCTCCTCTACCTCTTCAGAGACTAACTCTAGAGAAGCGAACGCGTAGAAGATAACCATCACCGCCGGCACCGCCCAATATCGATACTCCAGCGAGAACGCGATCGGCATCGTGATTATGTACACGAAGATGATCTTTTTCAGGAAGAGGCTGTATGAGAATGGGATCGGGGAGTTCTTGATTCGCTCGCAGGCTCCGGTGATGTCGATGAGGGAGAATATCTCGTTGTTGATGAGAAAGAGCTGTTGCTCCGAGAGCCGACCGGATTCTCGAATCGATTGTACGCGGTCGACAAGCAAGCGATGAATGAAAAAGGGCTTGTTGTGAGTAGCGGCGAATCGCTCTTTGTCTAGGCCATCAATCGGGGGTATGCCGTTGTGTGAGAAGTCCCCACGTAAGTGATTTCTTAGCGTGTACGGGAAGGCGATGAGGAGTTGCCGGAGATAATGAAGATCACCTATGTGGGCTTTGCCGAGATAGGCGTGAAGCTTCGTCATGAGGCTTCGGGAGTTGTTGATGAGACTGCCCCATAGTTTGCGTCCCTCCCACCAGCGCTCGTAGGCGGTGTTGATGCGAAAGACGAGCAGCATCGAGAGAACAAATCCTAAGATCTGATGAAAGACCGTAGAGCTCTTAAGGTGCACGTGGTTGTTGATCTCGAGGTATACGAGGCTCGCGGTGAAGAGCCCCAAGACGAGCATCGTCGGAAGAAGGATCCGAAAGGTATCGCTCTTGTGAAATTGGAATATGAGACGGAACCAGTCTTTGGGGTTGTAGGTAATCATGGCGGGAGGTTAGGCGTTTGTGTGAAATGCTAGCGTGCGGAGGCAAGCTCGACAATGACGAAAGAGGTTTCTACCACCCTGACAAGTTAACCTTAAGCGCTCTCTCGATAGTGGTAATGGGTTCGCTATCGCTGAGATCTGACTTTCCATCCAAGAAGGCGTTGATCGTATCAAGCGGCAATCGGGTTTTCTGTGCGAGGTCATCAGGCGACAAGGATTGCTTCTCCATCGCCTCTCTCATTCGGTCTCGTATAAACAACCGCGAATCCTGCTCCGTCTCCCATCGCTCTGGATGCTTGGCGTGTTTGAATATCGCCTTGAATGCTTCTTGGAGTGGATCGTTCTTTGGTCGGTGACCTCGGTCATCAAACTGGCTCATGTAAAGAGGGTACCGTGAAGACTATTCTTACGGTAGTCGACCGGATTGAGGATTAAAGCTCCGAAAGCTTTAGTTTTTTAGAGCTCCGTACGACCCCACCTTTAGTGGGTGTTTAGGACGGAGTCTGGTATGACAAGGATGCTAACTAGTGGATTTCTGGTTCTGGCGATGCATTTGACCGCTTGTTGTCATGAGGCAGAGCTGCCTAACGCGGTCCGTGGGCTCTACAGTCGTGAGGTACGCGAGAGAAACCAGTCCCTCCAAATGATCGCGCAGTGTGGGAAGAAGGCGGAGAAGCTGGAGACCTCAGTTCCCCGAATAGCAGCCCTTATGTATGACCAAAACGTGGGGGTGGCTAGCTCAGCCGCCTATGCTCTTAGACGTATAAACACGGATGGGGCTCGAGCGGCTCTGAAGACCGCCGAGGAGGGGCGTAATCAGCGTCGAGCGTCGTTACGGTGACCATAACCTATTGATTCCTTCGGGCTCTTTTCTTTGTCGCCCTTGGAATGGGGCTTAGCAGTGATTACTCAATAAGAGAGCAGTTGTATACGGTTGGACGGAAGCCAGCCGACATAGCGTTATACTGAGGGAAGACGTGAAATTTAGAGACTACTACGAAGTGCTAGGTGTAGATCGCTCCGCGAGCGCGGACGAGATCCAGAAGACATACCGAAAGCTAGCGCGTAAATATCATCCCGACATCAACAAGACGAAAGAGGGCGAGGATCGTTTCAAGCAGATAAACGAAGCCAACGAAGTGTTGGGAGATCCAGAGAAGCGCAAGCGGTACGATATGCTCGGCGCGAACTACAAGGCAGGGCAAGACTTCCAACCGCCGCCAGAGTGGGAGTTTAATCGTGGCAGACCGCAGCACTCTAGCTTCGGAAATGGTGGCGCTGATTTCAGTGATTTCTTCTCCGCTATTTTCGGCGCGCAGTTCGGTGGCGGGTCTCCGTTTGAGGGGATGGGTGGAGCGCGTCGCGGAGGGGCTTTTGAGCAGCCGGCGCAGGAAGCGGAGCTACAGATCTCAGTTGAGGATTCGCTTAAGGGCGCCACTAAGGCTATCGAGCTACGGGACGCTCAGGGACGAGTTCGGTCACTGAATGTAAAAATTCCGACTGGAACGGCTGATGGCAGCACGATTCGACTTTCAGGCAAGAAAGGCGAGAGTGACCTGTTTCTGAAGATTCGCCTGGCGCCTCATCCACGATACTCAGTCTCGGGCAGTGATCTGATTGTGAAGCTTCCAGTCTCGCCGTGGGAAGCGGCGCTTGGAGCAAAGGTGGATCTGACGTTGCCAGATGGAACGATAAAGGTGGGAATCCCCGCGGGGTCTCAAAGTGGCTCGAAGTTGAGGCTTCGTGGACGTGGTTTTAGTCCGGCGAAGGGCCCTCGTGGTGATGTGCTCGCCGAGATTAAGATCGTGGTGCCGACATCGCTGTCGACCTCAGAGCGTGAGATATTTGAGAAGCTGCAGTCGGTTTCCCATTTCAATCCAAGGAGCGCCGCGTAAAAACGTAAAAATAAATTCGATTAACGCGAGTTCGATGATTATATCCAAGAGAGGATAGGGTTCGGAGAAAACACGATGGATCTACAAAAGTTCACTCAGAAGTCTCAAGAAGCGTTGCAAGACGCGCAGGCGCAAGCGGTTCGACGTGGTAATACCGAGGTTGATGTTGAACACCTTGCGGTGAGCTTGCTTACACAGACTGGCGGGCTTATTCCGCGACTGTTCGCTAAGATGGAAGTCCCTGCCGAGAGCTTCGTGAAGGAGCTAGAGGCTGATCTCGATAAGCGTCCGAAGGTCTCCGGGCCGGGATTAGAGCCTGGTAAGGTCTACCTCACAAATCGTCTCGGGCAGGTATTCGTGAAAGCCGAAGACGAGGCTAAGCGTCTTAAGGACGAGTATGTCTCCGTTGAGCATCTCTTTCTCGCGGCGATTGATGGGGATAAGAAGTCAGCGCTCGGTAAGATATGCGAGACCTTTAACGTCACACGCGACCGATTTTTAGCGGCGCTTAACGTAGTGCGCGGTAACCAGAGAGTGCAGAGCGCCAATCCAGAGGCTACCTATGAGGCGCTTGAGCGGTATGGGCGAGATCTCGTTCAGGAAGCCACAAAAGGAAAGCTCGATCCAGTAATCGGTAGAGATAGCGAGATTCGTCGGGTGATACGAATCCTTTCCCGAAAGACGAAGAACAATCCTGTATTGATTGGAGAGCCAGGCGTTGGAAAGACGGCGATCGTTGAGGGCTTGGCGCAGCGAATCGTTCGCGGCGATGTTCCGGATGGCCTACGTGACAAAACGATCTTCTCGCTCGATCTCGGGTCCTTGATAGCGGGTGCGAAGTATCGAGGCGAGTTCGAGGAGCGTCTTAAAGCGGTGCTCGCAGAGGTCAAGAAGTCTGAAGGGAGAATCATTCTCTTCGTCGACGAGCTTCATACGATAGTCGGCGCCGGAAAGAGCGAAGGCGCCATGGACGCGGGCAACATGCTCAAACCGATGCTTGCTCGCGGGGAGCTACACTGTATCGGCGCGACAACCTTAGATGAGTACAGACAGCATCTTGAAAAAGACGCGGCTCTCGAGCGGCGTTTTCAGCCTGTGATGGTTGATCAGCCAAGTGTTGAGGACACGATCTCAATCCTTCGCGGAGTG
>CAIVDM010000048.1 GCA_903904735.1 uncultured delta proteobacterium | reverse complement strand
CTCCTTCACTACCAGGGCTATCTGCCCCTCTGTGTACTTCTTTCTTGGCATCTCATTCTCCTTTCAATAGGAGGTGCCATACTAGAATTGTCTACATCAAAACTGTCCAGTTTTCTGGGGAACGGTCAGAGCCACTGGAGTCGCCGGGTGGAGTTGGCTTTACCCTTGTCATGACCAGTAAGCAATGCAGCGTAAGAGGATTTGATATCTACAGGGCGGCTCTCAGGGAGTTCGCCAGGATCGGATTTGTCTTTTGCCAAGCGGCATTCAGTGCTCTTAATGTGCCCGCAGACAATATTCATTCAATGCTAGGTGCTCGATTCCTAGATCACACTATCTGTTGGATTTGGGTGAACCCGAGATTGAGCGTCATTAGTGCCTGAGGCTCTCGTCCGAGTCTCGAATGCGAAGGGCGCCGTGGGTCCGGTTTGTTCGGTAATTGGACGAGCCTATGCCCAACGTGATTGGCTCACACCAGTGACTAACGCTAACAAATGTTGCCCATGTCACACGCCGCATGGTGTTAGTTTATATAGAATGCCCTACTGTTGGCTGGTACCGAGATCGACAACTCCATATCCCCCGGCGTTTATCGCTCGATCATGCCCTGCTTCATGAGCTTCATTAGGAGTTAGGACGGCGTATTGGATGGGTGTGCGATTGTAACGCTTCCATGGCTGTGCTCCAAGATTCATAGAGTAGCGAATCGGGGTTCCTGTATTCGATCGAACAGGTAGGCCTGTCATAACTTGGGTGGAATTAAGCATAGTTGTAGAAATTATGACGGTCTGCAGGCTTTCCCCGTGAATTAAAGAGTGAAGCTCCTCAACGAATGGTGGAGGTGCTTGCGATTTAAGACTTGAGGCCTGCTGCCGTTTAATAGTGATAAAGGGACGAGCATAATCGAAATTAGCTAAGCCTGCGATGTATATAGCAGTCGATAAAAGAGGAACGACTAGAAGCGCACTCGCTTGAGACACAATCACTAAACCCATCAGGATCATCGGTGCGGCAAACATACGTTGGTCCCGCCAGTATAAAGTGTCATAGAAAGCCAGCAGTGCAATAAATTGTAATAAACAAAAGAAGCTAATAATGACCGCGAATCGATTTTTCGTCTTAATGCTCCAAATCGATAGCGCCACCCAGATGGTTACGAATAGCAGCCTGTTGGCAAAGTATGAAAGAGATTCATTGCTCGGGTATCGGAAAAAATTTTCTAAGTTAAAGAAGATGTTTTTCTGGATTGCCCCTAGAACTCCTTCGTAACCGCTAGTCGATAAGTGTTGGCCTAGAGACGCGAGGAAGCCTACGGGATAGGACGCGTTGAGCAAAGGAAACGTAGTAATAGCAGCTATAATAAGAAGCTGTCCCAAGAGGAAGACGCCAACTAACTCTCGCTTTGTTAAATTAGGGAATCCAAGAAGAGCCAGGGAGAGCAGGGCCCAGTAAACGCGTGCAACTGCTGCTAAGAAGATGAGCAACAAAAATAAGGCTATACGAAGCCATGTATGGGGTCTAAGGGAAAATCCCCACAGAGATCTCCATAAGAGACATGTTATACCCACTTGAACAATTTCCTGCATGTATGAAAATACGTATACAATGCTGACGACAGAAGTTAACGGCACCAGAGTGAGCGCTAGCCTCCGCGCTAAAGAAAGTCCCGGGGTCGACAGCAGGAGTAACGTGCAAAGAAGTAGGATGCAAATATTCGAATATACTTTTACGTTAAAGGAACTGCCGGCTAATTTATAAGTTATTCCATCGAGGAAAGTGTAGGCTGGTCCATGATTCCCGAAGTGTCCGACTTTCGATTCAAGCTCTTCAACAATCACTGCATCGCCGAATTGTCCGTTTTCGCTGACATACTTAGCATTCAGGTGATATGCCACCTCATCTGACCAGGCAGGAGCTATTCCGTCGCCCGACAGAGCGTAGCGGCCAAGCAGGACGTATTCCCGCGCTACGACCATGACCAGCGCAAGCACTGTAATAGATTTGACGCAGCTGGCCAGGCGTCCGTAGATCAGATTTAAAAGCCCTCTAGTCACTTGCGTGCTTTCCTCTTGTAGATAGGAGCTCTCGTATAAGAAAAATTGGTCTATTTTTTGATTGCTCGTAGGCTTTGCCAACATATAGACCAACACAGCCAAGCAGCGAGATAATCAGCCCGGAGAAAAACCAGATAGACACGATAATACTCGCCCATCCTGCCTGCGTGAACGAGCCGCGAAGAGCCATAAAAATGATCGCAAAGGCGCTACAGCATGCTGAAATGGATAATAGCATCCCTATCTTCAGAGTTATTCTTAAGGGCCTATCGGAAAAGGCTAGAATCGTGTCGAGAGCCAAATTAAGAGCGGACCGAAAACTATATGAAGATTCGCCGATAGAACGAGAAGCATGTTCTACATCGATCGCCGTCGTGCGAAAGCCAACCCATCTGACCATTACCGGAAAACAGCGAAAGGAGTCTGGCATGGCCAGTACTGCTTCTATGACGCTGCGCTTATAAATGCCGAAGTTGGCCACAGTGGGGTCCTGCCTGGTCGCGGTAAGGTATCCGAGAATCCGCGAGAAAGCTTGCGAGCAGGCGCGCTTGAGGAAGTTATCCTGGCGAGCTACACGCCGTGCTAAGACCACCTCCCAGCCTTTCATCGCGGTGCAAAAAAGCTTAGGGATTTCTTCCGGTCGATCCTGGAGGTCGCAATCCATGACAACGATCCAGTCACCGGTAGTGAGGCTAAGGCCAGCTGTGATTGCTTTGTGCTGACCGAAATTTCGGCTAAGTTGAGCTGCTACCACTTCGGGGTGAAGTTGTTGCAATTCCTGAAGCCGCTCCCAACTCTTATCTGGACCTCCATCCTCAATCAATACTAGTTCGAGGCGCCCGCCAATCGATTGAACTGACGATTTCACACGCGCAACTAAATCATCGAGAAAATATTCGCCGCGATATACCGGCACTACAACGGAAATGAGTGGAGTGAGCAGATCTGAGAACGAATTCCGTTCCGAAAACGTATCAAGATGTGTCATGGCCTCAGTTTTCCCCTCATCGCATGAAACGGCAGCACGGCAGTCGGCGACAATCGCCCCAGTACGGTGATTGGGTAAATCCTTCTCCGCATTGATGAAGTTTTGATGAGAGGTCGTGGTAGCAGGGTTCTGCAATGTGTTAACAGTCATCGCCTCAAGCGACTAAATAGCGTCGAGTTATCTTGTTTAAGTAGTGGACGCAGCTTAAAGATGCGTATTTTAGCACTCTGTTTCTAAAGGCGGAGGTTCAACATACGGTAGGAATTAAACGGGCTTCACTGGACATAATTATTTCCAGTGGTCCTCAGGAACCCGGAATTCTGGTAGCCGACCGAGTATGGCACATGAAAAGTTTTCTGGGGTGGAGAGATCTCAGCCGAGTGAAATCTCTTTAATTAGACCTGCTGGCGGCAAATGTCTTTTCCGCCGGCTCCTTCTTTGCATTCTGAGGCTGCTTCTGTGGCCTAGAGAAACTGCGCATACCGAAAAACTGACATAAACAATCTACAACATGCTCTTGTTGAGATCGGGATATATTGCACCAGAGAGGTAGCCTCACCAGTCGTTGCGACAGAGAGTCGGTGTTGACTAGCTCCCCACAGGCTCTGCCATGCCGTTTGCCGGCAGGAGCCGAGTGAAGCGGTACATAGTGGAAGATTGAATGGACGCCCTGTTCCTTGAAATGGTTGAGTAGTTTCTGTCGTTCGTCGGCCGTTCTAGCGAGGATGTAATACATATGGGCGTTATGATGACACTCCGCCGGAATGATTGGTCTGCGGAGCGCTCCCTCGTGTTCGAGAGGCGCGACCATCTCATGGTAGTAGTGCCATCTCTCAAGCCGTTCATCGGTGATTTGGGAGGCATTTTCAAGCTGCGCCCATAAAAACGCCGCGATGATCTCTCCAGGTAGGAATGAGGAGCCTATATCCTGCCATGTATATTTATCGACTTCACCTCGCAAAAATCGACTTCTATCGGTTCCTTTCTCGCGAATAATCTCCGCGCGAGTCGCAAGGTTAGCTTGGTTCACCAATAGGGCTCCACCTTCCCCGGAAATCACGTTTTTAGTTTCATGAAAGCTTAGAGCGCCAAGGTCGCCGATAGTCCCAAGGGCGCGCCCTCGATAGGAGGCCATGACTCCCTGGGCAGCATCTTCAACAACCGGAAGATTGTGTCGGCGCGATATCTCCATGATCCGATCCATTTCGCAACCTACTCCGGCGTAGTGTACAACAACAATTGCCCGCGTTTTGGGCGTAATGGCCGCCTCAATTAGGTTCTCGTCGATGTTAAGGGTATCCTCGCGAATATCGACAAATACAGGCACTCCGCCGCGCAGAGCAAATGCGTTCGCGGTTGAAACAAAGGTGTACGAGGGCATGATTACTTCATCGCCAGGATTGATATCAAGGAGTAAGGCCGCCATTTCAAGGGCAGCAGTGCAGGAATGGGTCAAGAGCGCTTTGACGCAACCAGTATTTGTCTCTAGCCATTGATGGCAGCGTGCCGTGAACGGCCCATCCCCGGCCAATCGACCGTTCATGTGCGATTCGGCGATGTAGTGTAATTCTTTGCCTGTCATGAAGGGCAAATTAAATGGGATACGTGACGTGGTCATGGTACGGTCCTCCCCAGAGGCGATGTGTCCCGACGTGTTACCTTTCTGATGAATTCGCATCCCCTGTTGGCCGAGGTAAGCGCTTCATCGCACAGACCGTCGCGATTTAAGGGTAGGATGCTTATCGACCCGTTCACGGCGCTCGGTTTGAGAGGGTGTGACAAATTTTCGGCGAGATATGGCAACTAGCCGAAATCAAGAGGTATTAGTTTTGGGTTTTAGTCGAGAGGACAACATCGAGTTTGTTCGACGGGGCAGGGAGGAACTGTGGTTGATCGCCTAAAGCATCTGTCCTAGCGATACCTGCGTCTAAAGCTTCGTCTAGGGTGTGGTGCCATGCCCGGACGTTCGATTTGTATTCTCGATGCTCTTTATGTCTTCGTCATGACACTAGAAAACCTTTCGATCCTGTGATGCTACATGAGCTTTGAGTCTTTCGTGATCTCCCGATCGGTCCTTTTAAGGTGCGTATTTACGTCAATGCCAGTGGCCGCTGTAATAGCGCTGCACTGTTTTGCTACTCGTTACTTTGTGAGTGCACCGTTGGCTCTATTGCTGTACGGGTCAACGGCTCTAAGTGCATTGGTAGCTTTATTCGGATGGAGGGCTCGTTACTCACTCGAGATCAGCCGGAGAGTGGTGAGCTTCATCCTTATAGTCGTTCTCTTTCTCGGGCTGGCGACCAGCTTTTTAGCGCTATCCGACCTCTCACATGAGCAAATCAAGATAGTTGTGTGTGTTATGCCACTTATTTGGAGTGTCATTTGGTCTCTCTATTATTTATGTGGCGACGCTCCAAGGGAGTCCTTTCTGAAGCTTATAGCTTCTCTGTCCGCCGGTTACATCGGAGTCTCGTTAGTCTTTGTTATTTGGTATATCGGCGGAATGACAGCGGCTGTAAATCGCCCCGCAGGGGAGAGGTTCCCGCATACGTTCACCCTGTGGGACACGCTTGAAATAAGCAAGCACATGTTCATGTTGTTTGACACTCGATGGTCTCAGTATGAAAATAAATTGTGCTACCACGGCTATTCGCCCCTATTTACCGTTTCTCATTATGTTGTTCTCAAGTTCATTCGCTGGTACAGCGGTCTCTCATACGATAGAGGCATTCGCTTGTCCGCATTCGGCTATGCCATCGTCATTTCTTTTGTAATTCCATTATGCACCAGCCTTCGCTTGCACTTTCAAAGAGCCAGCAAGGTTGGTTTTTTGGTGTGGCTTTATGTGCCTATCATTCTAGTGGTCTCTATTCCTGATATTTGGACAGGGCCGCTCAGAATGGATGGGGATAACTGCTTCCCACTCTTCGCGCTTGGTGTCTATGCGATAGCCTGTTTGGTTGGAAGGGCTCTAGAGAGAGGAGAATCATCAATATGGATTTGTACCTTTCTAGCGGCCGCGTTCTTGTCGGCGTTGATTCCAATTCTCTTCGTTCCTGTCGCCATGACACTGTGCATCATGTTTGTTGGATTCCAGCGTCGGGAGTTGTTGGTAACTGGCGTCATTATCTTGAGCGCGAGTATCGGGACCTATCTAGTCATGGGTATTTTAGCGAAATCAGCCGGCTTGACTCTACAAGGTAGCTCATTACTTGTCCGCACGGGTTTCAATACGGGAGGGTTGGGTTCTCTGCAGAGCGCGTGGATGGCACTGGCATATCCGACAGATCAAAATACCCTCAGACCCTACAGTTTCATGTGGGTGGCTTTGTATATCGCTGTGGCGGCCTTCATAGCTAACTGTTTTATAGCGGTGAGCAAACCATCATCCAATTTAATATTCGTGTTGCTTGCGCCGCTCGCGTTGGACCTGGTTATTTTCTCTCAATCACACACAATTCATCCTTACTTATACGACATTCCTGTGAGCATTCTAGGCGCCTTGAGTCTATATTGGGTCGCTTCATCAGATGAAGGCGACGAGCGGGCGGCAGTTCGACAGCTTCGACCCTGGGTAGCTCTTGTTTTTATTTGTGGGTCAGTTGGTAACTTTATGTCGCTGCGCACGTTTCTATTCCATTAGTAGTTGAGGTGAGGCGCTTGGAGTAAAACGTCCGCAAGCATACGATACGACCGGCCTAGGCGACGTAGTCCGTCTGTTAATGGCATACCACTAAATCCTATTTCGGCGAAGTCATGGGGGCTCGACTATTCGTCAGGATGAGCATAGAGGCAGCTAGCTATCATGATCACAATGGTGGCAGTAACTATGAGGGGACTATTACCCATACACCGTGGAGAGTCCGCCCGAGGCCGTGTTTCGTATGAAAGCTGACATCCGAGTGGAACTCGTGGATCTAAATTGAAAATACGAAGAAATGTTCCTGTAACGGAACATCCCCGTGCCTATGCCGCCTGCTGTTCACCACTCTATCCCACATAGCCCAATATGTTCTGTGAGTAGTTCCGCGAACGCTATGTGCGCTTGCAAAATCCGCGCGGTCGGGCGCCACAGGCATTCATGTGGGTCGCGAAGGATTCAACTGGGGCATGCTGATAAAACTCGTGATAGACCTGGCCGGCAACGCGGTACATACCAAATATTGGGCTGGCTACAACAAACTCTTGAAACAGGGCGCATGCTACGGCTATTAAGAGAACGATGGCTGAGGCGATATGTTTTTTACTAGTCAGCGCGCTCACGCGCGCCAGATAAAATATATAGACTATGAAAACCGGTTGATATATCCGCGCAATCCATGTGCCACGCATCTGCCATCCTGGATAGGGGGGCGCGAAATTGTTGAAGATCCACAATCCTCCGGCAACTACGAGAAACGACCATTCCGGCGTTGATAATTTGGCGCGTAAAGTCCATCTCGACGATAGGTAGGCGAGGCAAAACGCGACCGGTAAAGCGGCGAAAGCGCTAAACGTAAAATTATGGAGGAATATCCCCGGAGTCTGGGTAATCAGGCCGAGCCATTCCGTATAGCGCTCCTTAGTGGGATTCCTTAGCGCCTCAGCGATCGAAGCGTATATCTTCGAGTTGCTATTTGAAACACTTAGTCCCATAACTTCTGTTTGATACCATAGAACAAAAGCCATAGGCGCGAGCATTGTGAGGGCTAGAGGTAAGAGCGGGAGCACTCGCCGCCTTGAAAGCAAAATAATAAGACTGGTGGGTAAAAAAAATGGCAAGAGATCGTATCCCGTCGCTAGGATGCCAAGAAACATTCCTGTACCCAAGGACCGGACCATTGTTGGCGAGTCCGCTAACCAGTGAAGAGTTGTAAAAGCAAAGACGGTTGCGGGCGCGATGAAAAAATATGAGTAAGGTAGACCTCCGAAATATGTCAGGCCCGGATATGTCGCGAAGAGCAATCCACCAACTATCGCCGCGCGTTCCCCGAAACGCTTAAACAAGCTGATAATTAGAACTAATGAGGTCAATCCCGCGATTGCAAAGTTTGTGATAAAGCCGCCGAGATTAAAACCCCAATGCGTCATGAAGGGATACGCGATAATTGGGTACAGCACTCGCCGAAGCACTACCGATCCAGCCCAGATGTGTTTGGGATCCCCATTGAGCATCTGAAAGGTATTCAGGAAATGCCAGTGATCGATGTTATATAGGTATCCGCACTCATCAGATTCGGCGTGTGAATAGGTGCTGGCGTACGGTGAGATACTACCGCTCCCCAGCCAGACAGAACCTACGGTTAAGCCAACTAAAAGAAATGCGGCAAGTGCTAAGCGAGTCTTTTGTGACATACTTCGGTAACCTATAGGGAGATCTATTTATTGCGCTTCTTAGGAGGCTGACACACAACATTCTCAGCGAAAATAGTCAAAGCAGTGTGACAAGCCAAGATAGAACCTTTGCTGTAGGTTAGTGTGTAGGCGCAGTCCCGAGTATGGTCGCCTCGGCACGATATCCACCGAAACACTCAAAGGATTCCCGAGGACCACATCGCCTTTCGAGTATGCCTGAACGTCCAATTCAAAGTCATTCCTTGTTGAGAAGCTTGCGTCGTAGGGCTGTCTGAAATCAGCGCTCATGCGTTTTTCGCGGCTAAAAAATCGAACCTTCTTCACCTCGGGATAGTTGGTGATAGCTTGTATCAAAAACTTCGCTGGCTGGCCTCGCTCTCGCCATAATCTGATCGTGCCACCGTGAGTCACAAGAGGATTGCTTTCGGAGTTCGCTTGCCGTGTTCCTCGCTCAAAAGAGTGTACAACTACCCCGTTAGGAGCGGGAGTTGTTATAGTCACCTCCATAGATCCTAGGGATCCTATGGCAGGCTAGATATCCTTGGGCGCCTCTCCGCCGTGTCTGCGCGGCCGCTCAGTAGGTGCCCGCAAAAATTATGAGATGCTGTCTGCTTGCGGCTTGATAAATAAGTGGGCATTTGATGCCCAGTTCGTCATAGGTGTAATCAGCGCGGGCGGTTAACTAGCTGAAATCAAGCTTTCGGGTGTCCTCGCTGCGGTTGGCGCCACTCTTGCACCCTGTTCTCTAGGGCAGTTGTAGCTCGGTAAGGATTGCCGGGTATCGCCGCGGACAAGGGATAGCGAAAGCGCATGAGATTAGAATCTGCTCTCCGAACAAGCAGGGAAGGTATCACGGCCCACGGTCAGGCGATCGCGGTAGTCAGTGATAACATCTCCAACGTCAGCACCACTGCGTTCAAGCAGCAGCGCGCTGAGTTCAAAGACATACTAAGTGATAAGGTAAGTGACCGAGGCTCTGAAGTAGTCGCTGGCGGCGGTGATGGTGTGTTCATCGATAAGGTTCGACTCAACTTTGAGGCTGGAGCGCTGGACGCCACAGGACGACAGCTCGATGTAGCCCTCACTGGTAATGGGTTCTTCGTGGTCGGCGACGTGGCGGCCCCGAAGCTCACTCGAACGGGCAATTTTCAGATTAACGGTGATGGTATTCTTACCACATCGGATGGGCTCCCAGTTCTTGGGTATTCTGGGACAGATATCGCGCAGCTGGGCACTATACAGATGAATAGGCTCGCTATTCAGACTCTTCCGACGGGCGCGATGGAAATTTTCGGGAACGTTGATGCTGGGGCTCCTCTGACCCAACCGCCCGCGAATCCCGCCACCTTTCAAGAGCTCAATAACGCGGCCGCCTTTGTCTCGACACATAGCGCCTTCGACACTACGGGAGCGCGACACGACTTTCAGCTGTACTATTTCAAAACGGGCGCGAATCAGTGGACCGCGCAGGCTTATATAAATGGGTCTGAAGTCGGGCAGGCGGGAGATATTCCGGTGGCGCTCGGGCAAACGACCCTTAATTTCAATCAGTTCGGGCAGATTGATCCGGCGAATCAGGCGCAAACTACGATAGCTATGAATCCGACCTGGGCGAACGGTGCAGCGCAGAATCCGATCACAATCGGACTTGGACTCTTCACTCAGTTTGGTGGCGGCTCTCGAGTAACCAGTTCCACGCAGGACGGGCGTGGAAACGGCGATGTGGTTGCCTATGACATCGCCAAGGACGGAAAGATCTTCGCGACACTTAACACCGGCGATCGAGTGCAGGCGGGAACTGTCGCGTTGGGAATGGTGACAAATCTTGACGGACTGGAGCGGCAGGGCGGTTCCTTGTTCGCCGCGACGCAGGAGTCGGGAGTAATTACGGTTGGACTCGCGGGCGCGGGTGGTCGCGGTGGAACCGTTGGTGGCGCCTTAGAGTCGTCAAACGTGGATCTCTCCTCAGAGTTCGTCAATATGATCGTGTATCAGCGAGGGTACCAGGCAAGTTCTCAGGTGCTCTCAACGACGAGCGACATGATAAAGAACACTATCGCTCTCATTCGATAGTGGTCGATAAAGCTTTCTACGATTCATTGGCGATGAGTTGAGCGACAGCTCTGATGGATCCCTCCACGTCAGCTCTTGACAACGATTCGCCGAGGGCTTGTCTCATCGTATTGAGGAGCTTTTCCTTGTGGGTGAGAATACGAGAGAGCTCATCATCCGCCACTCCACCCAGCAGCGCTATCTGCCGCTCTTTTAAGTATCGAGCCATCGCTCGGGAGATAACGCCCGCGGACGCTCGATACTCGGATGATTGAAGCTTGCTGAACAGTCGAGATACGGATTGCGTGATATCAATAGGTGGGAATACGCCTAAATCCGCAAGCTCTCGGCGCAAACATATATGTCCGTCGAGCAAACTCTTAATCTCGTCGGCCAGCGGATCGATATCATCCTCTTGGTTCGTTAAGACCGTGTAGAGCCCGGTGATTGATCCCGAAGAGGTGCGACCTGCGCGCTCAACTAGTTTCGGTAGCTGGGTGTAAACGGAGTTGGTGTAGCCATGACGAACAGGAACCTCACCGGCGGCGATACTGGTTTCTCGAATCGCGCGAGCCATGCGAGTGAGGGAGTCGACAATCAACAGAACGTTCTTTCCCTGATCTCGAAAGTACTCAGCGATCGCCGTGGCGGTGTAAGGGGCAGTCTGTCTCATCAACGAGGAATCATCGCTGGTCGCGACAACGAGAACGCTGCGCGCGAGCCCCGATTCTCCGAGGGTCTCATCGATGAACTCCTGAACCTCTCTACCGCGCTCTCCAACGAGGGCGACAACAATGATATCGGCTTCGGCTCGTTTCGCCATCGTGCCGAGTAGCGTGGATTTACCGAGCCCCGCCGAGGCGAAAATCCCGATACGTTGCCCCATACCGATGGTGCAGAAGCCATCGATAGCGCGGATGCCTGTTGTTAGGATCCGCTCAATTGGCGGTCTTCCAGCTGCGGGAGGAGGGGGCGCCATGATGTTCGCCCGGCCCCCTGAGCTGTGTCGTAAGGTCGTATCCAGGGGAATCCCCAAAGGATTAATTATGCTTCCCAGTAGATGGGAACCGATAGGAACGGAGAGGCCATGGCCTTTCGAGCGAACGGTGGCTCCCGGGAATAGCCCTTCAGGTTCACCAAAGAGGGCCAGCGAGAAGAGATCCCCATCAAATGAGATTATCTGGCCGGGTAGCCGCGAGCCTGAGCGTGTCTCCACCGAGCAGAGGTCACCGATCGAGCCAACGGGTAACTGAGCAGTGATAGCGTTCCCACGTAAGGCCACGATCGTTCCCGTGATCGTGAGTGGAGAGGAGATAGATTCCGCGCTATGCACTGAGTGGGTCCTCCGAGGAAGATAGAAGACGCGAGAACTCAACACCCCCGGACTCTCCATGAACGGCGAGGTCGATGGACGTCAGTGTCGCGTCGCAGGTCAACTGAATGTGCTCAGGGAGCTTCGGAGCCAGTTGCCTGAGGGTGGCCTCGAGACGAGGATGATAGCGGAGCGTCAGGGTGCGAGAGCGTTTGAGCACCGTGAGCGCTTGCTGTATCCAGCGCATGAGAATGTCGGGGTGTTCCATAAGGGCGGTGTCGACGATGTGCTGCGCAAGGTTTCGCGAGGTCTCCAACAGGTCAAAACGAGCAGTATCGATGGTGGTATCGTATACACGCTTGATCCCAGCGAGAAGCTCTGACACATCGTGTCGCGCCGCGGCTAGCCCATCCTCATAGCCTCGCTGGCAGCTAGCCCGGCGAGCCCAGGTGGAGTAACGCTGTACCACCCGACGAGCGTGGGATTTCTGAGAGTTTGCCAGTGACTGGGCCTGTGTCATGTGATGCTTGGCGACAGTCACGGCGAGCTCTTGTGGTACGTGCGGCGGGAGTATTCGGGCGCGAATCATGAAGAAGTCCGAGGTCGGTAGTTTTATCGCTTCGAAGGAGTAATCGAAACTAAGGAAAAAAAGTTGCGTAAAAACAGTGCATGACCTGATCGGAGCCAAAAATAGCCCATTTTGAGGTGCGGGAATAAGCGCTACAGGCCTTCAGTGCCCAAACGAGGTAGACATGACCTACCTTCGCACTACATACAGCGTGTAATATATCTTACATTTATGTAGAATAAGGCCCATGAAGACAATCTCAGGACACGTCCGAGACGTACTCGATGAGTCTGAAGTCGCTCTAAGCGCGATGCAGGCCGGGTTTCTCAATCTTTCGGCGTACGCCAAAACGATACAGGTGGAGGTCTCGAAACGGACTCGGCGCGAGGTAGCGGTTGGCTCTATAGTGGTGGCGCTTAGTCGCTACGAGATTGATGTTAAGCAGCGAGTACCGCTGAACCCGAAAGTGAAGTTAGAGAGTATCGCGACTCGTTCAGCGTTGTGCGAGCTCACGTTCCTTCGTACGCAGAGCGTCAGGAGTCAACTGCGGCAGATTCACGAAAATGAGCGTCTCCTGGAGGCAGATATTTTGACGGTAACGTCGGGTATACGAGAGGTATCGCTGATATTGCCATCAGCGCTCAAGCAGGAAGTTTTAAAGGTCTTCAAGGGGCAGGAGCCGACATTGGTTTTGGAGCAGCTGGCGAGCCTGACGCTACGCTTCCCGTCGAAATACCTGCATACGCCTAATACAATCTTCGCGCTGCTACGCCCGTTGGCGCTCAACCGAATTAACTTGGTGGAGGTAGTGTCAACATACACGGAGCTGACCGTGATCGTCGCTGAAAAGAATCTACAGGCGGCGTTCTCGGTGCTGAGTAAATTACCGACGGTGTAGTATTCCTCTTCGTCGGGCGCCGACCTCGTCGAGTCTTCCTAATTTATCCTAGCGATGAGATCCCTTGTCTTGTGACCTGAGCCACGAACTCCTCGAGTAGGGTATGCGCCTGGTTCAGCTCGCTATCAGTGACGCAATAGGGAGGCATAAAATAGACGACATTCCCAAGGGGGCGTAGCAACACTCCACGCGCGCGAAAATACGCGCCAGCGGTTCGACTGATCGTACTTATGTACCCTGTCTGGTCGCCGGCTCTCACATCAAAGGCAAGTATGGTGCCGCGCACCCGAGTGTTTTCAATCGCGGAGTGGCTTTGCAATCGCTCAGCGCATCTTCGGTGAGCCGCCTCGATTTTCATCCGCGCGCCAGAGCACTCATCGCTTAGTGTAAGCGCGAGGCTCGCGTTGGCCACAGCGCACGCTATCGGATTGGCGGTGTAGGTGTGCCCATGGAAAAAAGTGCGTGAGTGGTCAGGCGAGACAAACGCTTCGGCGACGCGTTCCGAACAGACGGTTAGTGCCAGCGGCAGCGAGCCGCTTGTGAGCGCTTTTGAGAGACAGATGATATCTGGCGGTATCGTGAGCGTGGAGGAGGCGAATAGGGGACCCGTGCGTCCGAAGCCCGTCATTACTTCGTCGGCGATTGCGAGCACTTCGTGCTTTCGACATATCTCTCGATATTGATCGAGGACTGCGTTGTCGTACATAATCATGCCGCCTGCTCCCTGAACGCTCGGCTCAAATATAAAGGCGGCAACCCGTTTCTCAGCGCATAACTGCTCGAAGCGCCGGATGTCATCAGCATTACCTTGGGTCGATACTCTCTCGACCTCAAAAAGCATCGTATCGAAAGGCGCTGAAAAGATTCCACGAGCGCCTGCCGCCATGGCGCCAAAGGTATCTCCATGGTAGCTGTCAGTGAGAGCGATGATTTTGTTACGACGCTCTCCTTGGTTGCTCCAGTACTGCACGGCGAGTTTTATCGCCGCTTCAACTGCGGTCGAGCCGTTATCGGAGAAGAAGACTTTAGAGAATCCTTTCGGAAGCGCGGCTAAGATACCTTCAGCAAGAGTAATCGCGGGCTCATGCGTACAGCCGGCGAAGAGCACGTGGTCAAGGGTAGAGAACTGGCGTGAAGCAGCCTCTACGAGCGCGGGATGCCCGTGTCCGTGAATATTGCACCACCATGAGCTGATACCATCGATGAGATCTCGTCCATCATCAAGGATAAGCTTTGTTCCCTTTGCCGCCCGAACAAGGAGAGGCTCCTGATACATTCCGGCTTGCGTGAAGGGATGCCAAATTGATTGGCGATCGCGCTCGATCAGATTCGGTTTCGCGGATGACGATCTAGACTCCATACGGAGTGAAATACTGCCACAAATCGAGATGGATGCAACGTTATGGGGCGTTATCGTTTGACGAGTCGTCTACGAAGAACCGCCACGGCGTCAAAAAGCTCTTGAGAAATAAGGATATAGCTCGATAGGAAATATACGATAACTCCAGTTGGAATCCCAACCAAGCACACGAACAAGGGATCCGAAAAATTGGCTGACGTGAGCGCGATTGTCTTTAACATCACGAGCGCCGCGATGGCGGCTTTCATCGTCGACATAAGAAACGAGCGAGTGGGAAAGTTGCCGATGATGAAACAGAAGAACGTCGCCACTAACAGCAGCGAGCCGGTGGCGGCGATGGAGGAAGCCAGCGCAAGTCCCACATGACCGAGTGATAGTTCCACAGGGAAGAGGTAGCGCAAGCTAATTTGAAGATTAGACATCGCCTTCACTACAACACCATCGAGTTCGCCGCGCGTTATGGGGCCCATGAGAAGTAGCGAGGCGCACAGATTAATAGCGAGCGAACACAGCCCAATGATGGTCGGTGTGATTGTGTCCTTTCTGGCGATAAACGCGCGCACGAGCATTGAGTGGCAGCTTGAGAACCAGAGACCAATGCTGAGCGCCTGCAGAGCGTAGCTGGTTTTGAGAGCGGAATCGTATGAGAAGGCGCCACGCTCAAAGAGGAGCCGTATGATAGGGAGCGCGAGCGCCCAAATTCCTACCGCCATGGGGATGATGCAGAAGTTAGTGAAGCGAAGCGAGTCAGAGAGGTTGCGGTTGAATGTTTTCGCGTCGGCGTTGGCGGACGCGTTAGCGAGCGCTGGGAGTAGCACTGAGGCGAGAGCGATAGAGAAGATGCCGATTGGGAACTGGGCGACGCGGTCAGCGTAGAAGAGCCACGAGACACTTCCTGTCGGAAGGAGTGAGGCGAGCAGGGTGCCCACAAAGATAGTGATCTGGTACACCGAGGCGCCGACAGTTGCTGGAATCATCAATCTAACGACGTCAGCGACATCTCTTGAGATAACTCTGAAAGAAGGAAGGAGGGGAAGGTCTCCTCTTTTACAGGCGGGAACTTGCGCGAGTATCTGAACGACTCCGCCGACAAGTACCGAGATAGAGAGAATCACCGTGGCAGTCGAAAGATCGAAGGGCATTGCGATGATGGCGCCGATGATTAGCACGATGTTCATGGTGACCTGTGCCCACGCCGATGCCCCGAAGATTCCTAGAGTGTTGAGAGCGGCGTTGAGCATCGCGATGACGCTGACGCAGGCGATGTAGGGAGCCATTATCCGTGTGAGGGTGATACACAGTGATAGCTTCTCCTGTGTGGTGGCGAACCCTGGGGCGAGGAGCTCCACAACCTGCGGAGCGAAGCCGATGATGAGTAGCGTAAGTAGTGAGGTGGTGATCAGGAGAAATCCGGTCACGCGCCGAAACGTCGCCTTCGCTCGTTCTTTGTTGTGGGCGAGTGCTGTGGAGAAGACGGGCGTAAACGCTGACGTGAGCGCGCCTTCGGCGACGAGGCTTCTCAGGAGGTTCGGGATACGAAACGCGACGAAAAAAGCGTCGGCGAAGATAGAGGCTCCCAGCAGTCGCGCGACGAGTAGGTCTCGCCCGAAGCCGGCGATACGGCTGAGAAGGGTGAGGGCTGAGACGATGGCGGTTCCGCGAAGTAGCACTTTACCTGTATGCCATGTTCCGACTCGTCCCGCGAGGGGTGATGCCGAGAGAGCTCTTCAAGGGTTATCGAATCATGAAGCTACGCGCAACTCGGTAGAGGTCAGAGGAGAGATCTACCCGACGTGACTTAATGACTCCATCGACACCTGCCATTGACTCAAGTGGGATGAATCCGAGTTTATCGAAGTCTCGAGTGACCATGATGCCGCTGTTGCCACCGAGAAGGTGCTGAACGGCTCCGTAGCCGAGAAATTTAGTGTACTCGATATCGAATGAGATCGGGTCGCAGCACCGAAGCTCGTATCCGATGTTCTTGGTGATCATGTGGACGTCAAGCTTGGCGGCTTTGAGCATCTCTTTAAGCGGTGGGATGAGCACATCGCCCAACTCAACTTGCGAGTAGCGTATCCGACCCATGTCATCTCGCACGCAGCTTTGCAGAGCAGGGCTCTGACCTGGGTTGAGGCAATCAAGGATGCCCTCTGCCAGCACGATCACGCCGTAATTTTTACCCATGGCGAGCCGCTTTCGTATCGTTGAGAACAGGATCTCCGCTATATCCTCTGGTGTTGGTGAAAATCCCTGGAACTCCTCCGGAATGAGCGCGGAGGTCGCTCCCGCGGCGAGTCCCATGCCCAGAGCGAGAAAGCCCGCCTTACGTCCCATCGTTGTCGCCAAAAACCATCTGCGACAGGTCTTGGCGTCCTCTTGTAGGATCTCCACTATTTTGGTTCCCGCATGTAGAGCGGTTTCAAACCCGAAGCTGGGGTACTTGTTCGGCAGGATCAGATCGTTGTCGATCGTCTTTGGTACGTGTACTACCGAAATTGGACCGTTTAGTTGCGCTAACTTGAGGCTCAAGTACGCCGATCCTTCGCCACCGATAACGATCAGCTTATCAATGTTGTTCTCATGAAGTCCCGAGAGAAGCGCGTCGAGGTGTTGTTGGTCTTTGAGCGGGTTGAAACGAGATGTGCCCAGGATTGAGCCACCTTTGTTATAGATGTTGCTCACACCCTCAGATGTAAGATCAATAACAGCGCCTGGCTCGCCAACGGTGAGGTCTCGAAATCCGTTTACGAGGCCTTTCACGGTGTAGCCGCGGTTGTTCGCCTCGATAACGCTTGAATATATGACTGAGTTTATCCCAGGAGCTGGACCACCACTGACGACTATTCCGAAGCTTTTGCGTGAGGACTGGTTGCTTGACGACATCATGGACCTTACATCATCGAAAGACTGCTGATTGCCTGTGCGTGGCGCACGTGACCAGAGACCATAACATACTATGAGCTACGGTCAAAATCTTGGGTAAGATCAGGATGCTATCCGAGGATCTGCTGGTTGTAGTGAGGTTTCCCCTATACCAGGCGACTCGATCTGAACGACCGAGAGAAAACATCTGCGCCAGATTCTCGGGCCAATGCAAAAAAAGGGGGATCCATCGGACCCCCCCCTTGTTCGACAGAAGCCGAATCCGGAGTTATTTCGCTCCAGCAGCTCCTTGGTTGAGCCATCGGTCAACGATGCCCTTGAAGTGGCTT
>CAIVDM010000047.1 GCA_903904735.1 uncultured delta proteobacterium | reverse complement strand
TTTTCATCGTCGTCGGCACCTCGCTTGAGGTGTATCCAGCGGCCAGTTTAATAGATTACGTCCCGTGGGAGTCTAATAAGTTTGTCGTTGATCCCCAACCAAACGGATTAGCTGACGAGAGTTTCCGTGTCGTTCAGGCCACCGCGGTGGAGGGGATCCCCAAGATAGTTGCCCAGCTTCGGGCAATGATGGCGTGAGGGCTTGCCCCCGTGCATAAGGCGGCGATGAGTCAGTTGTAGTAACGTCCCTGAGAATCGTTATGAGACCACGTCCTCACGCAATTCAACGACCGTATCTTCTCGTGCTCTCGATCGCCGCTATACTGTTCGTCGTCGGCGTAGCCGGTAAGTTTCACTTCTCGTCTCTCGGAATGTGGAGCTCGTACAATCAGAAAAGTGGGCCCATAGCTGGCCTTGTAGCTGGAGAGCCTCAGGGCGTTCGTAGTGATGAGTGGCTCCTTGGGGTGCCGTGGCTGCTCTCTCAACTTAACTCTAATCCGCCGCTGCAGGACAAGAACGTATCAGTGGGCGCCGAAACGTCGGCTCTTCTCGTTGGGCTCCCTACGAAGCACTGGTCCGCCGTCTTCCGACCAGCGCAGTGGGGATTCTTCTTTCTTAACACAGAGCGCGGATTCTCCTGGTACTGGATGACGAGAGCCGTGGCGTGTTTTGCCGCGCTTACGCTCTTCTTTTTAGCTCTAACAGACGGAGCGTTGGCTCTCTCGGTGGCGGGCGCGCTGTGGATCTATTTCTCGGCGTTTACACAGTGGTGGTTCGCGAGCGTGTCAGAGCTCCTGCTGTATTTTTCAGCGGCATGTGCCGCGCTTCGGCTTATATTTGTGACGCCTCGTATCCCGACCGCGTTGTTCGGCGCGGCAGTATTTTTACTGGCCTCAGGTGGCTTTGCCCTCACGCTCTATCCACCATTTCAGGTGCCACTCTTTTATCTCGGTGTTTGCCTGCTCCCGCTGCTACTGCGAGGAGTTCGCCCATCGCGAACTCCTTGGTTTTGGTCTCGTGTTGGCACATTAGCTGCCTTGTGCCTGACTACGGTGGTCGTTGTAGCGTTGTTCTTGCGAGATAACGTTCAAGCGGTCGCGCTCATGGAGAACACTGTCTATCCAGGACGACGACTGTCCGCGGGCGGGGGGCTTTCGTGGCAGAGTTATTTCACGGGTTTTTTTGCCCCTTTCTGGACAGCGAACGCGTTCCCTCGCCAGATGGGAAACATATGTGAGGCAAGCTCATTTATCTTAATGTGGCCACTCGCTGTGGTGTCACTGTGGCGCGGAGCCAGTAAAGGTTTTATCTACCTCATCGCCCCACTTATCGTGTATCTCGCGCTCTCCGCGTATTGGGCGTATAGCGGTATCCCGATGTGGCTCGCCCACGCATCAGGCTGGGAGTTGGTCCCGCCTAGTCGCGGCATTATTGGATGGGGAATCGGTAGTGTCGTCCTTAGCATTCTTGTGACTCGGTTCGCAGAGCGTACGCGTCCCGGGCGCGGCATTCTTGTCACTCTGGGCTGCCTTGGCGCACTAGTCGCTTATTTTCTCTCTCAGCGTGAGTTGTACGTGAGCACGACCGCGCTGAAAGACCAGACGATCCTCGCGGCAGGTTTTCTGGGCCTCGTTATCTCTATCGTGTGGCGGGCTCCACTTGTTATGCTGCTCAGTGTTCTCGCCGTATGTGTGTATCCTCACGGGCTCGTGAATCCACTCATGAGGGGCATGCGACCCATACTCGAGAATCCGCTCGTACGGGCAGTTTCCGCTTTCGATGAGTCTCGCGTTGCCCGTTGGGTGGTGTTTGATTCCTCCGAGCAAGCTCAATTAGTTAAAGCAACGGGCCGGAAAGTGTTAAACGGCTCGCAGTATCTGCCGCACCTTCGATTGATGAAAAAGATCGTTCCCGCTGGCGCCCAGCAAGAGATCTACAACCGATACGCTCACGGGACATTCCTCATCCTTCCCCCAGGCTCCCCGCACGCGCTCTTTCTCGCGACTCCTGACGCGTGGCATCTCCACATCGATCCGTGCGGAGAGAAATTCGCTGAGATGCGAGTCGATTATATCGTAGTAACTCAGCCGCATCCGGAGCATGACTTTTCGTGCTACGAGAGGGTGTTTCAAGAGGGCGCGATATCGATCTATCGTCGGGGGCTTCAGCGTTGACGCACGCGGCAGGTCGCACAAGATATGGGGCATAATCTCACTCGCAGGCTTGCCCGAATACAGCTCTGCTAGGTCAAATCCAAAAGTCCGCGCTCTGAGCTAAATCCTCCGCGAGAGACACTCCCTCTTAAGCAATGTCGCTTAATTAGGAATGAACCGCTCTCACGGACATCTGGTTATCGCGTTAGGCAGTTTTTTAATCGCCAGGAGAAGGTCTCTCATATAATGTGTAGTATTTTTTCGGCGCTCCACCTCTCCGGGCTTGCGAGGCTTGGATCCGCAAATGCGGATCGTTTCGAGTTTGATTCTCTTTTGACTCAGCGCGACGTTGCGGGCCATCGACCGTAGGCGAACCTTGTTGGGGCCTACGAATACAGTCGAGCAATAGCCCTGAGGACATTGGTATAATTGTCCTCCCCACGTAGTAGTCACCGCTAGTGACAATTTTTGAGATTCTTTTCGGGTATTCATGAGTCGCTTTGTAGAAGGCCCTCCTCCACAAGCCCTAGTCTTGGCGGCAAAAGACTCGGCTCGAAACACAAGCATGGTATTGGCGGACCTTATCGCGGAAATGCGCCCATTCAAGTCCATTTTTTCACAATGTCCAGCGGCGGCAACCTCACGCCATGCAGCCCGTATCGTGTCAGGACGACCATACGCGCTGAACGCGTCATCGATGCCATCGTGGTTCAGATCGAGTCCTAACGGGAGGACGTTCGGTAGTCCGTCGCCGTCAAAATCGAATGCCTCTTGATAGTCGCCGCTGCCGTCCCCATCTGCGTCCGAATCCAGGAAGTCGGGAAGACCATCTCCGTCAGCGTCAGGAACTCGTGGCGGCGGTATGGCATCAAGTATGTCATACGCATCGTCGATACCATCCGCATCACTATCGAGACCACTCGGCGCCCTAAAGTCAAAGATATCTTGCGCCTCGATTCGGTCGGATATTCCATCGCCATCACTGTCGAGATCCAGAAAATTTGGTATCAGATCCGCATCAGCCTCAGGAATCGGCAAGGTGGTGCCTCCACTATCTGAGTCGTAGAGGTCGACCAGTCTATCACCATCGGAATCGATCGTGGAATCGGCGGCGCCGTCCCGATTGGAATCTGTGCCGCCCGCCTCAATGATATCCGGGATGCCATCGTTATCCGAATCGCGATCAAGTCGATCGATTGCTCCATCTCCATCAGTATCAGAGGAGCCTTCGAGGCTGTCTGGAATTCCGTCCTTATCGGGGTCGCAGTCCACAATTGGTGAGGAGGAGGGGGTTGCGGTGGGGGTGGAACTAATTGTGTAGGTTGGTGTAGCGGTCGGAGTGGAAGTTGGGGTGTGAGTCGTCGCGCTTGTGGGAGAGCTCGTTGGTGTCGCCGTTGGTGTTTGACTTGGCGTGTTAGTAGGAGTGTCCGTTGGAGTATTCGTCGCGGTCGGGGTATGAGTGGGAGTGTTACTTGGAGTATTTGGTGGAGTCTCTGTGGGAGTTGATGTCGCTGTGCTTGTGGGAGAGCTGGTTGGTGTGTTGGTAGGCGTAGATGTGACCGTGGCAGTTGGGGTAATAGTGGGTGTATTGGTCGGAGGAGATGTGTAGCTAATTGTAATACCAACACGATACACTGCTGGGCGCTTATTACCGTTGTTAAGATTTAGAGCCGAGATAAGCAGTCCAAAATTCGCAGCGTTTACGTCGCTTACCCTTATAGTTGCCCCCCACAGGTCTGACGCGCCTCCATACGACACGTCTGCCGCTGGGCTGGGCCAGTGAGTCGCGGTGTTGGCTTTATTAGTGCCGGTCATAGCTCCGCCGATTAGCAGTTGGATCTTGGAGTCCACGATAAAGGCTGTGCCTTTGTATACCGCTACGGTGACGCCGTTAATCGTGCTTCCCGTAGGAATCGAGAATCCGAAGTTCGTAAGACGAAGTGTGTTCGTGGTGTCTGATGCGTTGTTCAGGGTCGCTTCGGCGAACGTGCTCGTACTAGAGCCGGTCGCGTTCGATGGGTTCGCCCAGGCGCGAGTTCCCTCTGCGCCATCGACTGCTGTGCCAGCATAATTGGGACCCTGTGTGTCACCGTGCGCATGGCTTGCGGTAAAGAGAGCCGTAAGAGCGAAAAGAAGAGAGGCAACAACCATCATTAGCGCTTCGTAGGCGCATGAGTGCCGAGCCTGCTCCTCTGAGTGAGGTGTGCTAGTCGGGAATTTAACTCGCTGTTTAGGATCGCTACCCTGATACTCTCTCGCTGGAGAGAAGGTAAGACCCACTAGTGAACTCTCATACCTCCTAGATCGGCGATTTTCTTGTGAAAGTTGAGCGAAATGAGGGGATCCGAAGCCGTGGGCGATGCCCTAGTAATTACAGCGACTTATGTTCGTGTCTTGCAGGTGCCTGGTCCGAACGTCTTAGGAAGGGTTCAGCAGTAGTTTTCGTTGGACCCAGCTAGCCACCTGCTCTGCCATCTGACTCTCATACCCTGAGTATGTGTGGTTTCGAGCTCCCTGGAGGATTTCAGTCTCAACCCATGCTCCTTGAGCGTCGGCGCTAAGTCCCTTTGTCACCTCTTGAAACCAAGCCCATTCGCGCTCCGCGGCGAATGAAAAGAGCGGCATCTTTATCTTGCGTGCCGCATCAAGAGTCGTTCCTCGATAGGCGTTCTCAAATGAGTGAATGAGGCTATTCGCCTCGTCCAGCGCGATCGTTCGGCCGTCCTCAAAGGGAAGGATTATGTGCTCGTGACCCGCCGCGATCTGACGCCGCGCCTCTATAATAAGCTCCTCTTTGCCTGAAAAATTATACGAAGATGGGATAGCTGACATCAGCACCACGCCACGTACGTGAGGATGGCCAACTTCCCCGGCGAAGTAGGCGCACTTGGCGCCACCAAGACTGTGCCCAATGATAACGACCTCCTCGCATCCACGAGACACTAGGAAATCGATATTCGTCTGGAAATCAATCACGCAATCATTGAAAAATTCAGGGGCGTGGAACCCACGATTCATCGTCAAAACCGCTGGCACACCATCTTTCGCCAAGCGCTCGGCAACCGCCGCCATGTGCTTGCCGCAGAAACCGCGAGTTCGCACGCGTGGATCGTGCCAATAGGTCCAGCCGTGAACGAGCACAGCGCCTAGTTTTTTTGGCTCGCCTGGCGGTGACCACAGCAGACCTTCATTCTCGTAACCATCAGAAGTCGAGAGATATACAAGCTCCACGTCAGCGCTCCCCCTAAAAAAGTTTGAGCACCCTTGTCCCGTCCCGCTCGAAGAGAATCGTTGAGCTCTCGATGATACGGCTCTTGCCCCGAATACATCCAGGATCGTTAGCTGGGAGAAACAGGAATCGGACGTTGCGGCGCTTGAGCCAATCAAGATCGAATCTCGCGCAAATATGTCTCTGATAATTTGAGAAGTTCCACTGCGGCGAACCTCGCCCGTAGAAAAACGCGACCGGTAGAGGTGACTCAAGGGGTAAAACCCTGCTCGATCCAAAAGGAAATAGCCAGTCCTCAGTGCCTAAATCATGAGGGTCAGCCAGGATCATGATCTTGGGGACCTCATCGTACGTAAGCCCCGAATACTTCGAGAGCACATCCTTCCCAAGATCCGTCACAAACCGGAGAGCCGCGCGGTCACCCTCGCTGAGGCACCCCAAACTGCCGCAGTACGTCCGGCGAGAATTCGCGTTGAGGAATCGGTTGTAGCTCGCTAGCGAGGCATCAGGTGTTGTGACCGCGGCCACCCCTACCACAAGAGCGACTAAAGAACCCCATCCTCGAAGAGACCGGATAATAAACAGAGACCCAATCGCCAGCAGTAGGAGTCCGAGCACCGGGCCCGCCTGCATAATGCTCTGCATAATGTACGGCTGAACTAAATATACGGGACGATTCATATCGCCCGCCTGTGGGATCGCTAAACTAAGGTAAAAGGAGAGAGAGAGATACACAAGGAGCAGCGTGAGCCGAATCGCCGAACCTGGGGCCTTCACGAGCCACCACAGGAATAATCCTGAGACGATTATATAGAACTGCGCCGTGAAGAACTCAGGAGGGAAGGCACCTCCAACCAGAAGCGCGCAGAGCCGAGTGGGTTGTAGCCATGTAAGAATAGATTCGTCAGGGAGAGTGAACTCAAGCGCGAGGGGAGCCGCTGCCGCGGTTTGTATCGTCTGATCAACTCGAGGTAGGAGCGCCGAGATAATCATCTCTGTAAAATACGGGTCGCTTAGCACCAGGAATAACCCCACGAAACCGAGCGCCAAAAGCGGCAGTATACCCACAGCTATCACGCTATTACTTCGCCACGCCCAGATGGAACGCCCCAGCTCATAGAGACAAATCAACCCAATCAAACAGCAGGGAACGACAGCGGTAATGGGGTTTACCGTGGCGATTAAGGCACCAGTGATTCCCAGTAAAAATACGAGAGCGACTCGCTGGCAACGGTCGCGCGGGGACGCGAAGGCAGCAATGACACTTCCTAGCACAGTCGCCATCAATAGCGATGTTGACCCTCGACCACCACCCTCACCGTGATACATCATCTGTTGATGCCCGTAAGGAAGCACTGTCCAATACGTCGTAAGTAAGAGGCTCGACACTAGAAATATATGGACCGAGCTAGCGGGAGATTTGATAGTTTCACGGCTTGGAAGAGAGTATTCAGCTAACGCCGCGCAGAGGAGCGCCGCGAGAATAAATTGTAGAATCGGCTGGATAGTAACTATCTCAACGGGAGATAGGCCAGAGAAAACGCACCAAATAGCGCAGAGAACCGCGAATCCCGCCGGATAACCAAATGAGCCAATTCCTAAAATACCTTGGTCCCACGGAACTCCACCTAGCCTCAAAACCTGCGATGCCCAGAACGTGTATTGATCAGGATCACTCGAGAGCGCTATGTCGCGAGGAAGCTCACGCAGCGCTATTGGCGTGAGACTGAGCGCGAGCAGCGCCGAGAATACGAGCAGATCCCAGGGCGAGATGCGTGAAGGTTTCTCCGCGCTGTAATCCTCAAGACCTTTGCGCGGCTGTCGCGTCACCAGCACGATTACAGCAAGAAGAAGAACTACCTCGACGCGAGTGATCGGAAGTTGATAGCCCGTGGCGAGGTACGCCCCGCCACTTATCCCGGATCTCAGTAATACCCACACCATGCATAAAGTCTGTCCAAGGACGAGCGACACGACGCAGCGAGCGAGTGGAGAGAGGCGAAGTAACCGCAATCCGCGCCACTTGCGGGCGCTGAACGCGCAAACGGCGTGTCCGAGATAGGTAAGCACTAAAGAGGCGGCAATCAGGCGAAAACCGGCGTACCAACTAGGAACAACGATCTCTACCTTGGGATCGAGAAGGCTCCAATGGACCTCGGCGTAGGCAAAGGCTAACACCGCGATTACCGCGGCTACGGCGGACGATTTGCAGACGGACATATTCATAGCGATAGGCCGAGTATGGCCGCACTCCACTTAAAACTCCAGAGAGAGAGACTATGCTCTAGGGTCAGTTGACCAGTACTGTTTACTCCCTGCCTAGCAGGTACTAAACTCCTGCGCTAGGCTCTCCCAGCAGGTACAGTAAGATCGTGAAAAAACTCTCTGAAAGCAACGCTATCACCACCAACGACGCGCCTCCGATCGAGTCGGCCGCGGCGCAGCTAAAGAAGGTTTCACTTGCCCAGCGCAGGCCGATTACTCTCCCTCGCCGACTTGCGCGGGTCTCGAGTCTCCTTGGAGCGGTGTGGCAGCGATCTAAGCCGCTGTACCGCAGCCGTCGATTCACATTCTCGCCCGAGAAGCTTATCGGCTCGGATTCATCCGCCGAGCGTCACGGAGCTTCCGATGGATCTCAAGTGTGGGAACTCCCTCTCAGCGAGCCTGCTGGACGTTACCCGTGGGGTCCGATAGAGCTTTCACTTACTTGCTCCTCGACTAAGTTGCCAGTCACCGCGCGCATTCAATACAAAGTGGGAGACGAATTTAGAGACGGGCATGACGTTTGGGTGCTGATCGATAGCGCCACTATTTCGCGTCGTGTAGTTCATTTAGCCGCGGGAATTAAAAGAATTCGTCTGGCCGCGTATACGGACGATTCTAAGTTCGCGCTGACATCATTTGAACTCCGCGAGATAGGCAGATTGCAGCGAGGGCTCACAAAGCTGAGCGAGGCGCTCTCCTGGCTCGCGCGAAATCCCTCTGCCGCCCGCGCAAAGCTAAAAAAAGCGGCAGCCATGTACAAAAAGGGTGGCTTTCAGGCGATTAAAGAGAGACTCATTCGCTCCGATCGGTATCCCGAGTGGATCGCTCAGTGTGATACAATTACCGATCTCGATCGAAAGCGCATGAAAGAGACGTTAACGACGCTGCCTTATCAGCCCCTGATCTCGGTGCTGCTGCCCGTCTACAATGTTCCAGAGCGATTCTTGCGCGCTGCCATCGAGTCAGTGCGGAAGCAGATCTATGAGAATTGGCAACTGTGCGTCGCTGATGATAACTCTCCAAGCCCGCATGTGAAGCGGGTGGTGACGGAGTACGCCGCGATTGACCCAAGAATCACGTACGTATTCCGGGAGCAAAACGGACACATCGCCGAAGCGACTAACTCGGCGGCGAAGCTCGCCACGGGAGAGTTTATTGGCTTTCTCGATCACGACGATGAGCTGCGTGAGAACGCCCTCTACTGGGTGATTAAGGAGCTAAACGAACACCGAGACGCCGATCTTATCTACAGCGACGAGGATAAGATCACCGAAGATGGAATCAGGCACTATCCTCACTTCAAGTCAGACTGGAACCCTGAGCTCATGCTGTGCCAAAACTACGTATGTCACTTTACCGTAGTCAGACACGCCATATTCGAAAAACTGGGCGGAATACAAAAAGGCTTTGACGGAGCTCAGGATTGGGACTTCGTCTTGCGAGTGTCTGAGAGCACAACGCCCGATAAAATCCGCCACATCCCGAGGATTCTCTATCACTGGCGAGTCATCGAGGGCTCAACCGCCAAGGCAACTGAATCGAAGCCGTATGTCACCGCTGCTCAGATAAAGGCAGTGAGTGACTACTTGGAGCGGAGAGGGGATGTTGGGGCGGGGGTGGAATCCTTGCCGGCGATCTCCATGTTGAAGGTCACCTATCGCATCCCGACACCACCGCTCGTCTCTCTGATCATTCCGACTCACAATCAGCGGGAATTGCTGTCTAAGTGTATTCACGGAATCCTCGAGTCTACCACATACAAGAATCTAGAAGTGGTAGTGGTTGATAATCGAAGCGATGAGCAGGAGACACTGCGGTATCTCGAGAAGGTTAGTGAAGATCCTCGAGTGAGGGTAATCCGCGACAACGGACCATTTAACTTCGCACGGATAAACAACGACGCGGTCAAGCACGCGCGAGGAACCATCCTTGGTTTTATCAATAATGACATCCAAGTCATGCGCCCTGACTGGCTGCATGAGATGGTATCGCATGTGATTCGCCAGAATATAGGCGCAGTTGGCGCGCGTCTGCTGTATCCAAACGGCACCGTACAGCACGCGGGGGTCATTCTTGGCATCGGAGGCGTCGCTGATCACATGATGAAGCATATCTCCGCGCAGAGCCTCGGATACTTCTGCCGAGCGATTCTGCCCCAGAATCTCTCAGCGGTGACCGCTGCGTGCATGCTGGTTAAGCGAGAAGCGTTCGAGCGAGTTGGTGGTTTTGATCAAGACACGTTTGCCGTGGCGTATAACGACATCGATTTCTGTCTTCGACTTAGGCAGGCAGGCTATCTGATCACATATACGCCCTACGCGGAGTTGTTGCACCACGAGTCCATCTCAAGAGGTTATGAGGACAGTCCTGAGAAACAGGCG